>DATFLY010000128.1:0-40911 GCA_035267185.1 Lysobacterales bacterium
GTTTTCAATTCAACAACAAGCAATATTCCGGTTTTGAAGGCGACAGCCTGGCCTCTGCTTTGCTCGCAAACGGCGTGAAGGTGGTTGCACGAAGCTTCAAATACCACCGGCCACGTGGAATTTTCACTTCAGGAGAAGAAGAACCCTGCGGACTGGTTGAAACCGGTTCCGGCAGCACCCGGGTCCCGAATGTCCGTGCAACAACGCAGCCACTGGAGGATGGACTGAACAGCCGGTCCCAAAAAGGCTGGCCCTCGCTGGATTTTGATGTCGGGCGGATCATCGATTTCACGCATGGCCTATGGCCTGCAGGCTTCTACAACAAAACTTTCAAATGGCCCGGATGGCATACCTGGGAAAAACCCATCCGCAACAGTGCCGGACTGGGGCGTGTTCCCGAAGGCCCCGACCCGGATCACTATGAACGTGTGAACTGGCATTGTGACCTGCTGATTTGCGGCGGCGGCCCGGCAGGCCTGATGGCCGCGCTGCTGGCCGGGCGAGCCGGTCTGCGAGTGCTGCTGGCCGAGCAGGACCGGGAATTCGGTGGCTCCCTGATCAAAGAACGAACCGGGCTAAATGACAAGCCAGCAGTTGAATGGGTCAGGAGTGTCATTCGAAAGCTCAATGCGCTTCCCAATGTCATCCTGCTGCCCCGAACGACTGCGACCGGAATCTACGACCACAAGGTCACCACCCTGGTCCAGACCGGCACTGGAACAAACTGGCGGGAATGCTACTGGGTGGTTCGACCGAAAAAGATATTGCTGGCCACAGGTGCGATTGAGCAGGGCCTGATTTTCCCAAGCAACGACCGTCCCGGCATCATGCTCTCGGGTGCCGTCAGGGAATATCTCAACCGATATGCCGTTGTTCCCGGCAGGCAGGTCGTGGTGGCCGGAAACAATGACAGCATCTACCAGACCGCATTCGACCTGGCGGATTCCAACATCGAAGTCACTGCCGTTGCTGATGAGCGCGAAAATATTGATACCGGGCTGGCTGGCCGCCTCGCTGCCCTGGGCATTGATCTCCTGGCCGGTTCACGGATTGTAAACAGCAAAGGAAGTAGTGGCATCAGGGCAGTTCAAGTCAGAAATGCTGAACAAGAAGCCAGGTGGATCAATTGCGATTTGCTTGCAGTGTCTGGTGGCTGGGCGCCAAGGGTGCACCTGTTGAGTCACGCTGGCGGGCATCTGAAATTCGATGGGGCTAATCACTGTTTTGTCCCTGGACAGACACCTGATGGTGTTTATGTTGCTGGCCAGGCCAGCAGACCAACCGACCTTGCTGGCGCGTTCTCAGTCGCCATAGACGCCTCAATAGCCGTTTGTCAGTCTTTGGATGTGGTTTCACCGGATTTGGATATTCCACAAATCACAGCGGATATTGTTTGCTCCAGGCATTCTGCATGGAATCCTCCGATTGCTTCCGGGCACAGGCAGTGGGTTGACCTTGCTCACGATGTCACCACCGATGATGTCGAACTGGCAGTCAGGGAAGGTTATGAATCAGTCGAGCATTTCAAGCGCTACACCACCGCGGGAATGTCAGTTGACCAGGGCAAGACTTCCAATACCAATGCATTTCTGCTCCTGAGCCACCTGACCAATAAAGATCCGGCAGATACTGGTACGACGACTTTTCGCCCGCCATATGCCCCGGTCACAGCAGGTGTCATCGCGGCTCAAAGCAGCGGTGATCTTTATGTTCCAAAACGGTATCTGCCAGCACACAGCATCCACAAGAAAATGGGCGCAAAATTCGAGGATTTCGGCTGGCAACGACCTGAGTATTACCCAAAAGACAGTGAGTCAAAGGAAGATTCCATTCATCGTGAAGTTATGGGGGTGCGATCCGGCGTGGGCGTCTTTGATAACTCCCCGATCGGGAAGCTGGAAGTCTGCGGCCCTGATGCGGCCGGATTTCTTGATCGTCTTTATATCAACAATATCCGGCAACTGTCACCCGGCAAAGCCCGCTATGGCCTGATGCTGAATGAAAGTGGCGTCATCATCGATGATGGCGTGGTCGTGAGCCTGACGGAACAGCATTTTATCGTTCATACAACATCGGCCAACGCCCACAGAGTTTTTGAAATCATGGAGGAATGGTTGCAGTGCGAATGGACCAACCTGAAAGTCGCCGTGCATGACGCTACATCAAGCTGGGCAAATTTCACGGTGGCCGGACCAAAAAGCCGGGACGTTTTGTCAGTGCTTGACTCTGACATGGATCTTTCACCAGGCGCCCTGCCCCACATGTCGGCTGTGAGCGGGAGTCTGCTTGGGCTGGATTGTCGAATCTCGCGTGTCAGCTACAGCGGTGAACTGAGCTTTGAAGTGAATGTGCCCGCTGGCTGTGCCGCATCCATCCTGGAAGCCATCATCGAAGCAGGCGAGCCCCACCAGATCACTCCGTATGGTGTTGAGGCCCTGATGGTGATGCGAACTGAAAAGGGATACCTGCATGTCGGTAGTGATACAGATGGTGCCACCACACCGGACGATGTTGGCTGGGGTGCTATTGCCCGGCGCAAGGGACGTGATTTTATTGGCCGTCGCTCACTGGCAAGACCAGCCAATACAGCAGGTGGTCGAAAACAGCTGGTGGGAATCGAACCAACGGACTCAACCCAGGCCTTGATGCCTGGCGGACATCTCTTGTTGGGAACAGACCGGGATGCGCCTGCGATCACTGACGGCTGGGTGACATCAGCATGCTTTAGCCCAACCCTGAATCGATATATCGCACTGGCAATGCTGAGAGATGGACAGGATCACCTTGGCGACCCGGTTGTGATTTATGACCAGGGCAAGCGCCACAATGCCCGGGTTGTTGCACCTGCTTTTTATGATCCGGAAAACGCCAGACTCTCATGACTAAAGGAGCACAAAAACAATCTTCACGACTTTCGCAGTCAGGAATCAGCGATGTTGGCCATCAGGCTGATGCGCTCTCGATTCAGGAAGTTGAAAACATCGCCGTATTGCGCCTTCGGGCCACATCAGCAATCGATGAAATACATCTTCAGGGTCATGATCTGCCAGACCGAACAGGAGAGTGTTCCGGGCAGGTTCCCACAATCCTGTGCCTGAGGCCGGGAGAGTGGCTTGTAATTAGCGAAACCACGTCAGGGGAATCGCTGCTTTCAGAATATGAATACACCCAGTCAGATCAGCAACTTTATTCATGGGACCAGACTGACGGGCTGGCGATGGTTCGCCTACAAGGCCCTGCCGCCCATTGGCTGATGAGAAAAAACAGTGGCCTGGATTTTCATGTCACTTCTTCAACGCCTGACCATTGTGCACAATGCAGGTTTGGAAAAATCAGCGTGATCGTGCACTTTCATCGCGACACTGAAGGTACCGGAGTGTTTGACCTGTTGATGGATCGAAGCCTGGTGCGATATCTCTGGACTTTGCTGGTCTCAACTGCGCCTCATGCCGAAGAATTGGAGAAGGGAGTTCTGCCATGGTAAAAAGCAGGACTACAGGTCGCGTGCAATCCTGATTCCAACACGGGCGCCAGAGGTTTCAGGTTTGGCAGACAGCCTGAAGGCTGAGCGGGTCTGATTGGGAGAACTGGCCCAGTAGCCACCACGAATCACCCTGAGACCGCAACCCGGGTTGATCCAGGCACTGCCGTCAGCAGGCGCACGAATATAGGTTTCATGCCAGCAATCGGCCACCCATTCAGCCACATTCCCGGAAATATCGTAGATTCCAAAAGGATTTCGCTCGAATGAACCGACATTCGCGGGCCCCCAGTGTCCATCCGTGTAATTTTCAAATGCCACTGTCCAGCTTCTGCGGCTTCGGGACTCATCGCCATCCCCCGTCAGGTTTTCCACCACTCGATTTGGAGTGCCGTCACCCCACCAGTATTTCGTGCTGGTGCCACCGCGCAAAGCGTATTCGAATTCTGATTCCGACAGTAAACGATAAGGCTTGCCTGTGCCCCTGGCCAACCACCTGACATAGGCTCGTGCATCATTCCAGGAAACATGCACAACAGGGTCTTTATCATTGGCCTCACGTCCATCGAAAGAGGACTGCCAGTTGATGTCTTCGCGCTGCGCAAGTCGCCCTGAGGAATGGTTATAAATGGTGGAATAGCCCTTTCTATCGGCGTCGGTCGCGTAACCGGCGCGCTCCACGAATTCACGGAATTGCTCGACTGTCACCTCTCTCAGGCCGATTGCGAATCCACGCCTGACTGTTACCCGGTGCTCAGGACTCTCATTTTCCACATGGCCGTCATCAAATGTATCTGAACCCATCAGGAAACTTCCGGCTGTGATGACAACAGTCTCAGGCGTCCAGAATGGTGTGTTCAGGAAATGATCTCGAATCACCTGGCCGGGTTTAAACCCGCCATAAACCTTGGCTTCTTCCAGCCGTCTGCGGAGTTGCCCCAGGCGAATGTCTTCGCCACCCAGAGCAATCAGGTCAGCCAGGACACGTTCCGCCTGGCTGAAATTTCCGCTATCCATTGCAGCCACAGCCTGCTCTTCCAGGTACTGAGCCTGGGCGGATCGAATCTCCACGATTTCGTCTCGCGCCGCTTCGATCAGGGATGCATCCTGGCGAACCAGGAGTGCTTCTTCGAGCAATCGATCTGTAGAATCGAAATCCAGTTGCCTTGCATTCTTCAACGCCTCGTCCACAAGGTATTGCTGGACGTTTGCCAGCCCCTGCTGCGCAGCCTGGTTGGATGGGTCGCGGTCTACAACCCCACGATAGTAGTACCAGGCATTATCGCCTTGCGGAGATACAACTCTGCCAGCACGCATGGCGTCGTTTGCGAGCGCCAATTGGCCATCAATATTGCCGCGATTCTCGAGGCGCTGATACGCCTCATTAAGGCCGGTCTTATTGGGGCTGACCGTTTGAACCACATCCAGCATCGCCCGGGCTTCATCCAGCTGATTATTGGATATCCTGTTGTCGGCCTTGCGAATTACATCATCGAGAAGTTCTTCCAGCTCACGCCGGACAGCAACATTACCCGGTGTTGCAGCCAGGTCATCGAGAAGTTCGTAAAGTCTCCTGGTCTGTTCCGGGTCGGGTAATGCGGGGCCTGTGGCGCGGTTGGAACCGGGTGCTGAATCAAACTGGGGCTGCCACTCCTCTGTCTGGACATCTCCCAGGCGGCGAATACGACGAGAGGAAGTACCATCACCATCGGCTGGCTGAAGGTTTTCGTTTTCTTCAAGTTCTATGGGTGGCAGAAGATTGGAATCGTCTTCAGACTGCCCGTCGTCCTGGGCCATCAGAGGAGAAAAAAGCAAGCAACATACAACAGGCAGAGACCGTAGAAAGCCCCTCCCCTTCGCGGGTTTTTCAGTTTTGCCTACGAAGTGCATGCAGAATCCCTTGCCTGTAGCATTTCAAAGCATTGTACGCGAACCCATATAAAGCGGCTTAAGTGCGTACAATGCGCGTCACCTTAACGCAAATTCATGATCAACGACAAGTAATTGACAAGTGAAGAATTAACGTGGAATCACAGGCAAAAGCAACAGGTATGGTGAGGACGGCCCTGAAGGGTGCAGAACAACCCATTCTGGTTGAAACGGGACAACAACTCGAGCTGGCAGCAAAGTCATGGAAATCGGCGGATGTGCTGGGGCTGGATACCGAGTTCGTGCGTGAACGGACATATCGAGCAGATCTCGGGCTGGTGCAATTATCAGATGGGCAGAACGCCTGGCTGGTCGACCCGCTTGCGGTCAGGCAGTTGAGCCCGTTGCGCGACATTCTGCATGACAAATCTGTCACGAAAATTCTGCACAGTGGTTCAGAAGATTTTGAAGTTCTGTGGCATCAACTCGACACCAGGCCGGAGAACGTTGTGGACAGCCAGATTGCATGCGCGATGCTGGGACAGTCGTTACAACTTGGTTATCACCATGCAGTGAAATGGTTGTTCGACGTTGAAATTGATAAGGACCAGACCCGTTCGAACTGGCTTAAACGTCCACTGACGCCGGATCAACACCGGTATGCCGCTCTGGATGTGGTTCTCCTTCCTCTGGTCAATGATCTGTTGCGACAGAAACTGGAGAATCTTGGTCGCTGGGACTGGGTAAAAGAAGAAGTTGAGCGAATGGCACACTCTGCCACTCAGGATACTGCAACTGATGAGGCATGGATGCGCATTCGCGGAGCGGGTTCACTGTCAGGACAGGAGCGAAAAATCCTGTTTTCCCTGGCCAGATGGCGTGAGGAAAAAGCCCGTGAAAAAAACCTGGCGCGTGGATTTGTTGTGCCGGATGCCGGTTTGATGGCCATGGCGAAGGCACGACCTGAAAACATTCAGAAGTTGGAATCCCTTGATGCCCTTCATCCCAAATCTGTCATTCGCTATGGCGACACCTGGGTAGATCTGATTGAATCAACTTCATCCATTGGTGAGATAACACCGCTGCCCCAACTCAACCATGGCCATAGAAAACTCATGAAAGACCTGAAGGCACAGGTTTCCCAAACTGCCAGCTCACTGGACGTGGATGCGGCATTGCTCGCCTCGCGCAAGCAACTGGAGAGTCTGATTTTCGAGTTTGAAGCTTCAGGAGATGTGCCGGAGAGATTCTCAGGGTGGAGACAGGAAGTGATTACCAACGACCTGGTTAGAATTCTTAAAGAGCAATGAATGAAGTGGCAGACCAGCCGCCCAACCTTTAAAATCCGCAATCAATTTTTAAAGCGCCCGTAGCTCAGCAGGATAGAGCACCAGATTCCTAATCTGGGGGTCACAGGTTCGAATCCTGTCGGGCGCGCCATTTCCTAAAAAAAATGAAAAATGGCCTTCTCATTTATTAAGGAAGGACGTTTTTCATTTTTTGGGGACTGTGCGGGATGTGAGAACACCCGGGTTCGACAAATTTGTCTGGAACAAATTTGAACATCGAAACGTTTTACGTTGAGATGGCCCGAAGGGCGGAGCACATGGACGTGCGGAGTAATCCTGTCGGGCGCGCCATTTCCCTCCACCCCTTAAGGCGCATTATCCTCGAAGTAGAACAAGCTGATACCTGCCGACATTTGATCCGGGCGCTCCGAATTCTCTTCAATGTCCAGCAGAACTCTCCTGCCATCGGCCTCAGCTTTTTCGAGAATCTTGCTGAGTGCAGCCTTCAACTCTGCGCGACGTTGAGGCGACAACCTCAATGTCCACACACCACGTTGAAAAAACCGGCCATCAATCGATTCCGATTCAAAGTTGTGCACAATGGTATCAATCAGGTTAGCAACAGCGGAATAACCGACTTCAAAGGCACCCAACTGTTCTTTCGACTTCGTAGGAAAGTATGAATGTTTCACCAGCTCAACCGTCTGGTTCTTTTTGTCCAGGATGACGGCCTCATTCGCGACCAGCCGATTTAGCAGCGATTGCTGGGTGATTCCTCTGGACTTCATCGTCAACAAAAAAAGCCGCTCAAAACTGTCTCTCTTCCCCGTTACAGATAGTATTTTTGGAGTCCCTGTAGTGGCATCCAGAAATTCCGAGTGACTTGCCCAGGTATCCAGAATCGCAACGGCGGGCGTTGCTTCTCGCAAGAAGGCAGATTTCTCATGGAAAGGAAGCCTGTAACTCACATGATTTCTTGTACGGGTCAGTGTCCGTGTATCCAGACCTGTCAGCAAGGCGAGTTTCGTCAGTGCCACATTTGCAGATGGACTTTCTTTTTTTAGCTGATTTTCTGCTTTTTCCACATAGATAAATCGAACCATTTCCTGAAGCTTGACCAGCGAGATCTTCCCAACCAAAAATCCGATCAGCTTTCGCAATACTATTTCAACGGCTTTGGTGAGAGTTTCGAGTTCCTGGTAATCGGTATTGCCATCACTCGACATATCAAACTCCTTTTGTTTTTCTACCTGTCCCCTGGTATCAAGCTCCGCCAAGAAAGGGTTAATCAGCAAAAAAAGCTTGCACACAAGGCAGAGTTCGAGCACTTCATGCCCGAACTCCGACTCTTCAATCTACAAATCCGTCCCCCTAATATTCTCTGCTTCCTTCTCCCTCTGAAGGTGTCGCAGTAACTTCAATTCAGACTTGTGATTGAATTGCTCCCCCTGCATTGACATTAATGTCATAATTACGCATTGATGTCAAATAATGTAGCGGGTTTTGTGCAAAAAACTGTCAAATCCAGCGATTTTCTTACAAATTCGGTGATTTACACTGAAAACTGCTCAATTTTTGATCAGTTTTTGAGGGGTAAACGAGAAAGACTCATTACCCTCTTAATAAGTTGCATCAGAAGCCATAAGAACAACAATGGCAAAATACCGGTTTGAAGGATGAAAACAACGCTGAGTTGAATGAGGTTTTCAATCAATTCCGTGGCCCGTTCCCTGATGGTCTCCACGCGTTCCCGAAGATTGAGTGTCTCCTTGGTCGAATCCAGTGCCCGCTCCAGTGACTCCCACAGACTTTGATCCTGCTCTTCGGCCAGCTTGTCAACTGGCTCGCTGGCTGCTTCAATCTCAGCGCCGGCTGCTTCAATGACCTGGGTGCTCTCTTCATACCGGGATTCAAGAAACTGATCGTAGATGGCCTCATTGGCAATCAAAGCAAGAGGCACTGCAAAACGAATAAACAGCGCAATGATCAGCGCACGCATCAAAGCACTTTCAAGCAGAGTCTTATCGCTACGCCAGAGCCGCACGAACAACCAGGCCACAGCCAGCAAAGCAACCACCAGCCGGGTACCCCACCACTGTCCGATATCCAGCAACACCTGCTGAACGCCCAGAGACAAGGATGCGCCAAGCATGATCCAGGAGAATCTTTCGATCAGGTCATTGACCGGGTCCAGAATCTCACCTGGGGTCAGGGTCACACCCACACCGGCAGGCTGAAGGGCAACTTCAGTGCCCTGGACAGCTGAAATCACGCCATTGAGGCTCCTCGCCAGTGCAAACGTAATGAGTGCACGGTGAAATACTGACTCAAAATCTGCCTCCGCTGCACGATCGACAGTGGTGATTGACGAAAGTCCAACAACCAGTGCAATCACAACAATCAATATCGGCTTAAAAGATCGCCCCTGCTTTTGTTGCGGATTAGTCTTTGAATCATCCCTGCCTTTCACAATTATCAGTACCTCAGAAAAAACCCTGTCGTTTATTCGACACTCTCAATATCATAATCACAATGTCTGCTTTCTCCGTCATTGTCTTGCTTTTCATCGTGCTCGTCATTGCCAGTTGGTACCTGGCAGCTGGCTTCTGGAGCAAAATACTCACCTTCCTCTCGCGATGGCAGGCCGGGCTCAAATCCAGTGAAATCAACATCGATGGAATCCACTGGCACTATCTTCATGGTGGAAAAGGCCCAATCCTGATATTGATCCATGGATTTGGCGCCGACAACAACTGCTGGCTTCCACTGGCCAAAAAACTTGGACCTCGCTTTTCGCTGCTGATTCCCGATCTTCCGGGATTTGGAAGCAGCGAACCCCCCAATGAGCTGAAATTCGACATCACAAGCCAGACACAACGAGTGATGGCATTTCTTGATGCACTCGGAATTGAAACCTGTTTGGTGGCTGGAAATTCGATGGGCGGCTACGTGGCAGCATCTCTTGCAGCCACGGTACCGGACCGGGTTCGCGCCGTGTGGTTGATTGCGCCACTGGGAATTGGTTCGGTCTCGCCTGGTAAAGCACTGGAGGCCATCGATGCAGGCACAGCAGTTGCCGGTCAGGTCACATCCGTGAAACAATTTCGCCAGGAAATTATAGAGCCCCTATTCAGCAAAAATGTCTGGCTCCCCTATCCTTTTTTACGCGATCAAGCGCTGCAGGCCATCAAAAGAAAAGATGAAATGCCGCGAATGCTGAACCAGATCCGGTTTGAATCTGAAACTCTTGAAGAAATTGAGGAGCGAATCACTCAACCGGTACTTGTTCAATGGGGCGCCGGGGATCTGATTCTCAATCCCGCTGGCCTCGAAGTTTCGGCCAGGCTGTTGCCCGATTGTGAAACACACATGACCGAAAACTGTGGTCATATGCCAATGTTTGAATGTCCGCGCCTTTCAGCCAAAATATTTTTCGACTGGATCGACCGCAAACACCTGGCCGACTGACAGTAGGCCCTCAACTCCTTTTTTCGTCGGATTCTATGCTCTGATCAGCCCTGCGCAGGCGGCCGTTCCTGCGCAGGGCTTCACGGAGGACCCATTCGATCTGGGAGTTGACGCTTCGTAGTTCATCGTCAGACCAGCGTCGCATGGCCTGATATACATCTTCGCTGACTCGCAGCGGAAAAGATTTCTTGGCAGCCATTACCAGCGATTCGAAAGCAACCGAACAGAGCAGTTCACGTCGGGATCAGCTGTACAAGCTGCCGGCATTCAACACCGGGCGTGCATTTTCTTCTCCGCACAACACCACAAGCAGATTGCTGACCATACTGGCTTTGCGTTCCTCGTCGAGTTGGACGACATTCATGGCTTCAAGGTCACGCAGTGCCATGTCGACCATTCCAACCGCACCATCAACAATCTGGCGACGGGCAGCAACGATTGCCTGGGCTTGCTGACGCCTTAGCATTGCGCTGGCAATTTCCTGTGCATAAGCAAGATGCGTGATTCGCGCATCGATCACTTCAACACCGGCCTGGTCGAGACGGTCCTGGACCTCGGTTCGCAACTTTTCTGAGATCGCCTGGGGGTCACTGCGAAGCGCCACTTCCCCTTCCGAATGGGCCTCGTATGGGTAGCTGGTCGCAAGATTCCTCAATGCTGCTTCTGACTGGATGTGAACAAAGCTCTGATAATCGTCAACTTCAAACAGAGCCTCTGCACTATCAACCACCTTCCAGACCACAACCGCTGCGATATCAATCGGGTTACCTGAACTGTCATTGACCTTCATGACTTCACTTTCAAAGTTTCGCATTCTCAATGAAACCGGGTCTTTCGAATACAGGGGATTTGCCCAGCGCAAGCCAGTCTGCCGCACACTACCGACATAAGTACCAAACAATTGAAGGGCCTTGGCCTGGTTCGGGTGCACCATGAAAAACCCATTAAAACAAACAGCCAGAACCAGGAATACAACAACCCAGATCACGCACAGGGTCAGGTTCTGAGCCTCCACAGCTTTTACAAACATCCACACAACGCCAATCGTCAGAATTGGCAGGATCAGCAGCGCGAGGTAACCAGAGGCTGCTTTCCGGGTAATTTCCTTAATCATATTCCGTCTCCCGTTTGATATCTTTATGATATCATTTTATATGTATTTCTTACAATTCCCAGTGACAAATTCCTGAAATTAAATTTCCCACCAGACCGGGTGAAGAGCTTTGAACCTGAACACAATGGTTATAATCAACCCGTAGAAAACTCGGACAAGCAAACGATCCAGGAAGAGGGAAACATGAACAGACTCCAGAAAGCACCACTGGCATTGGTACTCAGCGCAATGTGTTCATTGCCGACATTCGCTGCTGACGGTGACAACGGCCCGCTGTTCATGAAGGATCTGGTTGAAGGAGAGGAGTTTTTTGCACCATGGGGAGTGGGTGTGGATTTCTTCACCATGGATCAGCCATACAAAATCAAGAGCCTGCAGTTTGAATTACCGGGTGTGAGTCTGCCGGACCCTTCCCTTCTCGACATCGACAACGATATCCAGCATTTCGATTTGAAACTGGACGCATGGTTGACGCCTTTCCTGAACGTATTTGGTCTGATTGGTTATGTGGATGCTGATACGGTCGTAGACTTTAGCCAGGCACCGATCACCGGCCTGCCCATTCCCCTCACTGCCCTGCCAATTTCCTACGACGGAACAGTCTACGGAGGCGGCTTCACCCTGATCTATGGGACGGAAAACTGGTTTGCAGCAGCCACGACAACTTATACCGACGCTGACCTGGGCGGCGATTTCGATTCTTCAGTAACTACTTTTACCGTCCAGCCAAGAATTGGCCTGATTCGGGACAAGTGGCAAATCTGGGGAGGCGGTATGTACCTGGATACGGAAGAGGATCACTCGGGGACCATTTCATTGCCAATTCCTGGTGTACCTCCCGTTCCATTCAACGTTGAGCTGGAAGGCGCAGAGAAATGGAATTACGCGGTCGGCATTGGACACACCTTCAGCCCAAATGCCCATTTGTCGTTTGAATACGGTTTTGGTGATCGTGATCACACGTTATTCAATTTCACGTTACGCTTCTAGGGCATTTTCATCATAGTTGTTCCGCTTTACTCTCCTTCTTCTGATTGTGTTACTGCCCCCTCATCCGGCTGAGGGGTACGAAACCGATCAGTTTCACAACCGCCTGGAAGACATCCAGGATTCGACGCAAATTCTGGATCGACAGGTCAATCACGCCATCGAAGAAATAGCGCAAAACTGGGGGGGACCTCACGACGAAAAAAAGTTTGCCACCGAGGTATTTCATTCCGTCGGCGGTTATCACTGGGTGGACAAAATAGAACGCTGGGCGATGGAATCCGAAGCGGTTGATCGGCTCAGCACCCCGAAAAGGGAGTCTATTTACGCCGGGCATCCGATCTGGGCCACGCGAGTCATTGGCTTTTTTGGTGTTGGGCCAACCATCAAGCTGAACGGGCAACTGATTGGCTCTGACAAACTGGGACATTTTTTCTCGCAGGGAAAGAAGTTCTATTTTCGGTATCTGCAGTCCGGAGACGAAGCACTGGCGGCCGAACACTCTGCATATACCGAGCGTGCCATATTCGGGCAGCTGACAACCGGGGTGTATTCCAATGCGGACCTTGTAGCCAATTACGAGGGCTTACTTTTCTATCGAAGCCTGTTTGAAGATGACATTATCAATGGAAAACCAGCCATCGTGGTCTGGAAGGATGACAGCTGGCACATCCAGCGGGATTTTACTTTTGCTGATCATGTTAATGCGTACTGGGACGAAGCCCTCAACATTAATCACTTCGATGGCCTGCTCTACCCGCATATGCAGGAACGTCTTTCCGGGTTTTGTGATGACTATCGGGATAGTCCGGGCTCATACCAGATCAATGATGAAGAGACACTGATTACGCGCTACCAGCACCTGCAATTGCGTGATACATCTGAACTGAGACTGGACTCATTGTGTGAACCAGAAACTGAAGAAACGGGCATCACTCCGAAGCTGATTCGCGCGAACTGACCACGATTGAGTCACCCGGTTGAGCGAGGACCCTGACCTCCGGGTAGTTTTCGGCAAGAAATTCAGTCACCTCCGCCATCTCGCCCGGGGGAATCTGGACAGCAAGCTGATATCGGGCTTTCATAAATTCTGTGACCACGCCAAAGCCTGGGCCCGGCTGAAAAAACCAGAAAGGGATCAGCGCGACATCAAGATCAAGGTTTGCCACCTGGGCTATCTCAAAATCTGTCGCATCCATGGCCGCATCGCCAATGTGGAGAATTCGAACTCCACCCATATCCACCAGGTGTCCGAAGTTCTGCAAGCGCTCGTATTTTCCGGTGCCATGACTCAAAATGAAAACGGTGACTTTAGCTGTGTTCACCGGCAACACCACAGGATCAGCGTACCCGGGTTCGATTGCCCCCACCCGGGAGGAAGTCCTGACCAGTGGACGGCAGCGCTCACGAACCAACTCAATGACCTGGATTGAAGTAACCAGGCGAGTCCGGGTACTGGTCTTGAGAAAATTACACGCGAATTCCGGCTGGTTATGATCATGGTGCTTGTGACTCACAAGCGCCAGGTCAATGTCTGCAAAAATACCCGAGGCTGTGCTGAATTGCTGCGCCAGTTCCGGCGGTAGACCGCCATAAATTGCGTATGGCTCCACCACCAGGCCGTCGATCATGATGCGGGTCTCACCATCATCGATGATCACGCCACTGGCGGCCAGTCGGGTGAGGGTGACATCAGCCATCAGCGATTCGGCCAGGAGAAGGCAGACAACGCAGCAGTGCAGCATCATCCTTACAATCAATTTCCTTTTGATCACCATCATTTATCTCCCATCCGGGCGACCCACCGCATATCGAATCACGCCTGTTTCAGAACCCGCACCTTTGTATTCCATTCCGTTCTTCTCCAGGACTCGAATTGACGATTTCAGGTGAGGCAGGGTTTCTGCCGTCACTTCTTTTACTCCCTGGTGCGTAAACGCCCAGCCGATCAAACGCATGGCTGCCTCTGTTGCCAGGCCCTGACCCTGAAACTGGCTCAGGACTGAATAGCCGATCTCAACCGAGCCTGAAGCATCCGGCCTTCCCTTGAAGCCGCTAAGTCCAGCCAGCTGATTGGAATCGTCCAGAATCAGGTACCAGAATGACCAGCCCTCCTGGGCTTCGTCTCTCAACTGGGATAGCGAATAGGCCATCGCTGGCCGGTCGTACAAGTCAGGCGGCCAGTTCTCGGCCACTTCGGCTTCAAGAACACTGGCCAGCATCTTTCGCCCACCCAGATCTGCAGAAATCAGATCGTGCGTGGCAGCGACCAGTGTCATCCGGCGGGATTTGAGGATTCGTAACCTTTCAGCAGCTGCGTCCATGCCTTCTCATTGATGCCTTCATTTTGTTCGTGGCGGGATTTGACCATAGAACGATGCAGACGTTTCAGATTATTCCGGAATGCCTGCTGAGCATTTTTCTTAAATCGTGCCCGATCAAAATCAACCAGGAAAACTTTACCACCCTCCTGCACCAGGATGTTACGCACGGTCAGATCCGCATGAATCAGCCCATTGGTGTGGAACTGCCGAATGACGGAACCAACAGCGCGCCAACCCCCATCATCCATTTCTTTTGCCACTTGTTCCAGCGGCCGAACATTCTCAATTTCATGAGTAATAATTGCCCCGGTTGTGCTGAGGAAATGTCTTTCGCAAAGCACGGCGACAGGCCTTGGCGCCGGTAGCCCCAGGTTGGTCAGTTTTTCCAGCACTCTGAATTCGCGCACCGGCCTGCTCCGTCTGTAACCTGTAAAAGCATATCTGGATTCAATAAACCTGGCCGCGAAACCTCCTCGCAAATACTGACGCAATACGGATGGACCAACCGGAGTCCTGATCATCAATGCCGTTCCACGGCCTCGCTGCCTTGCACCATCTAACCCCTGCGCCTCCCAAAACCGGGGACTGAACCACTCCCGGTCAGGCAGCAGCCTGGCAGGTTCGAATACATCGGCATCGTACATAATGATGCCGGAATCCAGATTGAGTCTTTGGGGGTTCATGCCTGAATCGTGTGTGGTTCGCGCCATTTTGGTGTGCCTTCGTTTCGCCGTCAATTCCTGCTTTCCTGTCCGTATGTAACCATCATTAGTGGTTTACCTTATGCAGCTCTGCTATTTGTTATCTAATAACCCTGTTGATTTGAATGAAGGATTTTGTATGAGCAAGAATTCCAGGCCCTCCGAAACAGAACTTAACCAGGCATTGCCGGTAAAACTCGACAGCACCTCAAATGGCGAGTATGTACCGATTCCGCTTCAGAAAAACGAAGAGCTGGCACGTAAAACCGCACTTGAAGACGTAACGTTTGCTGCCCGAAAAACATCGACCAAACGACGGGACTTCCTTCGTTCAGGCTGTGCAGCAGCGGCAACACTACTCGCTTTCAACCGCGTGAATGCTGCACAAGGTGCCAACGGCGGCTTTTTTGATCTGCCCCCCGAGTCAGCTTTCGAGCCCGAGGCAGCAGCCGAGGCATTGGGCGATCGTGAATTTATATTCGATGTTCAGGGCCATTACCTGCCACCAAACCTGGCCAGCACCCTTAAGCCCCAGTGTATCGACGATCACGACCTGCTCGGGCGCGAATACATGGGCTGCCTGGGCGCGGAAAACTTCATCAAGGATGTTTTCCTCGACAGCGACACGGATCTCATGGCGCTGAGCTTTATTCCATCCAGCCAGGCCAATGAACCGCTAACCATTGAAGAGGCTGACAAGACCCGTGAGATGGTGGCGGAACTGGAAGGAGATCAACGCCTGCTGTTGCACGGGCGCTGTAACCCCAATCAGCCCGGTGACATCGAGCTGATGGATGAATTAGCCGAAAAATGGGGAGTCGCAGCCTGGAAGTGTTACACCCAGTATGGACCTGGTGGTAAGGGTTTCTTCCTTTCAGATGAAGACACGGGTATCCCTTACATCGAAAAAGCACGCGAGCTGGGTGTTAAAAACATTTGTGTGCACAAGGGAATCCCATTCGGTCGCGACTCCTACGAACACTCTCTTTGCGATGACATTGGCGTGGTGGCAAAAGCCTATCCGGACGTCAATTTCCTGATTTATCACTCCGGTTATGTGCCGGGCCAGGCTGAAGGGCCATTCGACCCAGATCGCAATGAGGGCGTCGATTCACTCATTAAGACCGTCGTGGACAACGATGTCGCTCGCAACAGCAACGTCTATGCAGAGTTGGGAAGCACCTGGCGATTCCTGTCCATGCGCGACCCGGAAAGTGCTGCCCACACGCTGGGCAAGCTGTTTCAGTACATCGGCGAAGACAATGTCCTGTGGGGTACAGACTCGGTCTGGTACGGTTCACCACAGGACCAGATCCAGGCGTTCCGCAGCTTCCAGATTTCTTCCGAGCTTCGTGAACAACATGGCTACGCGGAAATCACTCCGGAACTGCGTGCCAAGGTCTTCGGCCTGAATGCCTGCAAGCCTTACAACATCTCATCCGAAGAGGTTCTCAAGGTTGCTGTAAACGACAGGATCAGCCGCTCCAAAGAGGAATACGCCAACAACCCGCAACCGCATTTCCAGACCTACGGTCCCAAAACCCGGCGTGAATTTCTCAGGCTGCTTGAACTGACCGGAGGCAAGATCAGCTAGGCTCAACCTTGCGGAAAGAGTAGCGAACTGAAGTCCTCGCGAACCGAAGGCCGCTGCCGTCAGAGGCTTCCTCTTAGAACACCTGCACCAATCTGGAGCAGCATAGCCAGACTATGACGACGGGGAAGACCAGTCGGGTGCGAGTCCAGCGGAGAGAGGCTTCCTTTCAGAACCCGCCGTAAACCCTTCCCTGGGGGCTTGTCTTGAAACATCCTGTTTCAAACAGTTCTGAAAGGAAGCCTCTCTCCGCGCGGACTGTGCCAATTGAAAGGACCATGCCATAACAAAGCACCTACTCTGGTAGCCATTTAAGCTCCAACGGCTGATCAAGTCCTCGCGGTCCTGTTTTGGCTCAGGACTCTCACAAAGCGGGTTTGCCTTGTCCCTTTCAAAACTCTCGACAACAGGGATGTTGGCGCGAAGCCTACAGGGATGTATTTACGGCGGGTTTTGAAAGGGACAGGGCATGCCCGCTCCTGGAGCACGCTCTCTGGGCCAACCCGGGGCACTATGGAAGCAGCATGAGGAATGCGCGTGAGTATTGAAGGGCATATACCAGCCCTGCGGATCGCACCTTGGCTTAAGTGTAATCCTGGTACGACTTTTCCTCGACGATTTCTGAGCCCAGGTGCAGGTTCAGCTTTTTCTTGACCTCAGAGCGGCGGTCGTTGGTGAAATACACCGCCCTCGCCAATTCGATGAAGCGCTCATCAAACTCCTTGTCACGCTCCTTATCCCGAATATCATCCTCGATTTCCCACAACGCCTCGTTGATTTCCTTTAGCTGAACATGAAGGGAGCGAATGGTGTCATCTTCTGCGATGGACTCAACCCAGGTATTCTGGAGCAGGGCAAGCTCGGTTCTGACATTGACGAGTTTGTCAGGGTCAGAAATGCGCTCTGACTTGATTTCAAGGATGGTGATCTTGTCCAGGACCTCGCCTGGTGACACAGGGACGCGAATATTTTCCATGACGTTATTTTATCCTGAATTATGAACCCGAATGTAATCAGAACTGATTTCCGAGACGCTGCGACAGCCCATCAAAGCCATGTCCCGCTCCAGCTCTGCCTTCATCAGCGTCAGGGCCCTCATCACGCCCTCATGCCCCCCTGCGGCCAGGCCGTAAAGATAAGGCCGGCCAAAACTGCAGGCCGTGGCACCCATGGCCAGGGCCTTGATGATGTGCGTACCCCTGCGAATTCCACCGTCGCAGATGATATCGAGCTCACCACCAACGGCATCAGCGATATCCGCGATGCAATCGATCGGCGCCGGAGCGGTTTCCAATTGACGGCCACCATGATTCGAGACCATGATGCCCCTGGCGCCAATGTCCCTGGCCCGCCGGGCGTCTTCCACGGTTTGCAGACCCTTGATCACCATTGGCCCGTCCCAGAGGCTGGTCAGCCATTCAGCGTCTTCCCAGGTGACGCTGTGATCGAACTGGCTGTTGACGTACTCAATTAAACCCATGCTTCCCTTGCCAAGCGCATCAACCCGATGGGCCACATTGGCAATTTCGAAATCCCGGTCTCGCAGGTAATTCAAAGTCCAGTGGGGATGCAGCGCAAAACTCATCAGGCTGCCCAGTCGAAACTTAGGAGGCATATGCATCCCATGCTCGATCTCACGCTCGCGATTGCCAGCAACCGGCACATCAACCGTGAGACACATGGACTCAAATCCGGCTGCTTCACAGCGAGTGACAAATTCACGGGTCAGTTCACGATCCTTCAGGACATAAACCTGGAACATTTTTGGTGAATCAGTGACTTTGGCAACGTCCTCAAGGGTTGTCGTTCCCAGCGTTGAAAGCGAATAGAAGGTGCCAAATTTATCGGCCGCCCGAGCCACGGCTGGTTCTTTCTCGTGATGAAAAAGGCGTGACATTCCCGTTGGTGACAGAAAAAACGGAACATCGATTTTCTGACCCAGCAAGGTCGTTGAGGTGTCCAGCGATTCGATATTGCGCAGGTAACGAGGTAACAACTCGTAGCGATCAAAAGCTGTTGTGTTCCAACCGAGCGTCAGTTCATCATCGGCGCCACCATCAATGTAGTGGAACATCGGAGCCGGAAGACGTTTCCTGGCCAGTTCACGCAAGTCGGCAATATTTTTGCAGCGATCCAATCGAGGACTCATTTCAACTCACCGTGATGCTTTGTGTACAATCTGTGCTCCTTTTCGACCTGCTTTTCCTGGAGCATCCATGATATCTCGCTTTTGCCTTTCCGGCTTTTTACTGATTCTGTTCAACGCCACTGTTTTAGCAGACCAGACCATGCTACTGAGAGAGCCAGTGCTTTCTGAAGACCATCTTGCTTTTGTGTATGCAGGAGATATCTGGGTGGCCAAAACAGACGGCGGCCAGCCTCGCCGCCTGACTTCACATCCCGCAGAAGAAAGACACCCTGTTTTCTCCCCTGACGGAAGCCAGATTGCCTTCAATGCATGGTACGAGGGAAATCGTGACGTCTACGTGATTTCGGTCGATGGTGGACAACCCAGGCGGCTGACCTGGCACCCTGATGCGGATATTCCCATTGACTGGACAGCAGATGGAAACCAGGTGGTGATGGTTTCCTATCGGGAATCAGATCATGGGCGCTCAGGACAGCTCTATCATGTCTCACTTGATGGTGGCCTGCCCGTCAAACAGATGGAAGCGCGCGTTTTCCGTGGAAGTTATAGCGAAAACGGGGTGTTTGCCTATATTCCATTTGGCTCAGGATATAACGGACTATTTGGAGGAACTGCCGGCTGGAAAGGCTATCGGGGAGGCACGACACCTGCAGTGCATGTCATGAGTGCTGACCGCAGCGAGGTTTACACCATACCGGGCGCCAATGCGACCAACTTCAATACCCTGTGGCTTGGGGAGGAGCTCTATTTCCTTTCCGATCGTGATGACAAGAATTTCCAGATTTTCAGGCACGATCCCACCACCAACACGGTCGAACAAATTACAAATGAGAGCAATTGGGATATTCGATCTGCCGGAGGTCACGGCCAGACCATTGTTTACGAAGTGGGCGGACGCATCAGGCAACTGGATCTTGAGACCGGCAATACCAGTGTACTGGAAATAGAAATTGCTCCTGACCTGGCACAAAGACAACCGCAATGGAAAGATGCTTCCGAGACCATCACCAATGCCCAGATTTCACGGACCGGAAAACGTGCCGTTATCACTGCAAGAGGCGAGGTGTTCACAGTTCCGGTCGAAGAAGGGTCAACCAGGAATGTTAGCAACAGTGGGACACGCAGGGAATACACTGCACTCTGGTCACCTGATGGACAAAAACTCGCATGGATCACCGAGACAGGTGCCGGGACCGGGATCGAGCAGGAAGTGGTTGTTTCTGACCAGTTTGGCAACATCGAGGCTCGTCATGACCTGGGGCCTCATTTTTACTTTCTTCAGGCCTGGGGTTCAGGTGATGAGCCCAGGTTGATCTATACAGACAATCATCTGGGCCTGCATGTGCTTGACCTTGACTCTGGACGCAGCGAATTGATTGCGACCGAGCAGCGTCGGGACCAGATTGATGTCGCCATTTCCCCCGATGGGCAATGGCTGGCCTACACGCTGGAGCAGGCAAATTATCACCGTGACCTGATGCTTCATGAATTTGCAAGCGGACGCAGCACCAGGGTGACTGACGGTCTTGCAGACGTTGCGTCTCCGGCATTCAGCCCGAATGGTCAATATCTTTATTTTGCTGCATCAACCAACTCCGGGCCATTGCAGGTGGGCCTGAACATGACCAGCCAGGAAAGGCCATTTCGCGCGAGCCTTTACGCAGCAGTTCTGTCATCCGATGGCGAATCCCCGTTGAAACCGATCAGTGGCGATGAGGAAGCGGCCACCGATGAAGATGAAGATTCCGATGAAGAGGAATCCAGTGAACCTGAATCCACAAGAATTGACCTGGATGGGTTGAGCGATCGAATCATCGCCCTGCCCGTTGCCCAGAGAAATTATGGGAATCTTGGCGTCGGCAAAGACGGGAACCTGTATTACATCGAATTCGTCCAGGCCGGCACCAGCGTCGAGCCTCCCGGAAGTAATCAGAATGAGGAAAACGAACTCAGGCAGTTCAATCTTGAGGAACGGGAAGATTCGAGAGTATTGAGTGGCGTTAACGCGTTTGCCATCAGCAGCGAAGGCGGTCACATGATCATCCGGAAAGCCAATGGCTCGATTGCCACGGCCGAGATCGGTGATGACATGGAACCGGAAAGCCTGGGTCTCGGCGGCGTTCGCGTGTTTGTCGATCCTGCCGAGGAATGGGCCCAGATATTTGACGAAATCTGGAGGATGCAACGCGAATACTTCTACGCTTCCAATCTTCATGGCCTGGACTGGGATGCGGTTTATGAAAAATACCGACCCTTGCTGGCACACGTCGGACGTCGTGAAGATTTGAACGCACTTGCAGTAGAAATGATTGCCGAGCTGCATGCCGGCCACAATCGTGTTGGCGGTGGTGATGTCTATAACGATGATTCGGTGGACGTCGGATTGCTTGGCGCCAACCTGGAAATTGACGATGGTCATTATCGCATCGCCCAAATCTACACTGGTGAATCGTGGAATCCATTCCTGGGCGCACCGTTGGCACAACCCGGCAACGAGGCATATGAAGGTGAATACATTCTCGCGGTAAACGGTCGGGAGATATCATCAGCTGACAACATCTTCGCACTGTTGCAGGGCACTACTGGCGAACAGGTAACGCTTCGGGTCGGTCCTGAAGCTGATGATGACAACGCAAGGGATATCGTCGTGGAGCCGGTTGGCGATGAGGCCCGCATCCGCTTATGGAACTGGATTGAAAACAACCGCAGGCACGTTGAGACTGCAACTGACGGCCAGGTGGGATATATCTACCTCCCCAATACCGCAGGTGCCGGTTACACCTATTTTAATCGCATGTTCTTCCCGCAGGTCGACAAACAGGCGATGATCATTGATGAGCGTTCAAATAGTGGCGGTCAGGCTGCCAACTACATTATCGACGTACTATCACGAAAACACCTGTCCGGATGGAAGGACCGTGACGGCCTGATCTTCAACACACCAGCAGGCGCAATGCACGGACCCAAGCTGATGATGATTGACCAGGATGCTGGCTCCGGCGGTGATTACCTGCCGCACACATTCAGATATGCGGGGCTTGGAAAACTACTGGGAACCAGAACCTGGGGTGGCCTGATTGGCATCTTCACAAACCCTTTGCTGATGGATGGTGGCGTTGTCACCGTTCCTTTCTTCCGGTTTTTTGACCCGGAAGGCAACTGGAGCGTGGAAAATGAAGGCGTGGCACCCGATATTGAAGTAACACTCGATCCGCTGGCCACTAACCAGGGCGAGGACAGCCAGCTTGAGGCTGCCATCAGCGAGATCCTGTCACAGCTTGAGGGATTCGACAGCGGTGTGCCCAAACAGGCGCCACCCCTGCCAACTGAACTCGGCGAGTGAATCAAACAACGCAAACAGGAGCGATCAATGGGCCGTTGGCTTGGATTTGAAGGAAAAACGGTGTTTGTCATGGGCGGCACCAGTGGAATCAACCTGGGCATCGCTGAGGCGTTTGCTGAACAAGGGGCAAATTTGCTGGTCGCCAGCCGCTCACAAGATAAAGTCGATGCAGCGGTTGAGAAACTTAAAGGATTTGGAGGAAAAGCATTCGGCTTTTCTTCAGACGCGCGGGATATCGAAGCGATCGAGAAAGGTCTTGCCGGCCAGGCAGAGCACTTTGGGAAAATCGATGTCATGGTCGTCGGACAGGCAGGTAATTTCCCTGCACCTGCACTTGGGATGTCTGCCAACGCATTCAAATCAGTGGTCGACATAGACCTTTTGGGAACCTTCAATACGGTCAAGGCCGCGCATCAGTACCTGGCAGATGATAACCCCAGCATCACCGCCATTTCGGCACCACAGGCAGTCGTACCGATGCCGATGCAGGCGCATGTCTGTGCCGCCAAGGCTGGTGTGGATATGCTGACCAAGGTGCTCGCGATGGAACTGGGGCACCAGGGTGTTCGATGTAACGGGATCATTCCGGGACCGATTGATGATACCGAGGGGATGGCACGTCTGGCACCAACTGAAGAGGCCCGTGAAGCCTGCAGGCGCAGTGTTCCGATGGAACGGCTGGGAACCAAGCGTGATATCGCCAACTGCGCGATGTTCCTGGCATCACCACTGGCGAGTTACATCACGGGTGCAATTATTCCGGTTGATGGTGGCTGGTCACTGGGTGGCGTGAGCCTGAGGTCGTTAGCCCACGCCGGGCAATAATCGGTCGCGGCCAGAAGTCCGCTCCTGCAAATTCCCGCACCTGATTGCGGCGTCGGTTGGGCTGGGTGAATCGGTCGCGGCTAAAAGACCGCTCCTACAAATTGGAGCGTTCGGTTGTAGGAGCGGACTTCTGGCCGCGACTTCTGAATTGCTGGAACATTCTTGTGGTCGTTATAACCACGACGTGGGTCCCGGATAAGCCTACTCGGCTTTCCGGGATGACGTTAAACGCAAGGCGATTCGGATAAGCCTGCTCGGCTTTCCGGGATGACGTTAAACGCAAGGCGATTCGGATAAGCCTGCTCGGCTTTCCGGGGTGACGTTAAACGCAAGGCGATTCGGATAAGCCTACTCGGCTTTCCGGGATGACGTATTTTGTGTTGGAGCGGTGCCTCGCCGCGACCTATCGTTATTCTTTGAAAACTTTCCCCGATTTCATCACGAAATCCACATCGAGTAGTTCTTCGATATTTTCGAGGGCACTGCCATCGGTTGCAATAATGTCCGCATACTTACCCGCTTCAATTGTTCCAATGGAATCTGACATGTCCAGCAGGTCGGCTGCACTGATGGTCGCAGAGACCAGGATGGCCTCATTGCTCATGCCGGCTTCACTCATAAGCACTGCTTCCTGGGCATTATCGCCGTGAGGTGAAACTCCGCTATCGGTGCCATAAGCAACCTTGACACCGGCAGCCTGTGCCCTGGCGAAATTCCCCTGCATGTCCCGACCCACGCGCAGAGCTTTTTTCTTAACGTTATCCGACAGATAATCATTGAATTCAGCGGCATCAGCAACCGTTTTGCCTGCCAGCAGTGTTGGCACCAGGTATGCACCGGTTTCGAGAAACAGCTCGATGGAGCTTTCATCAGTATATGAACCATGTTCAATGCTGGCCACGCCCGCACGCAGAGCTGCATTAATGCCTTCAGTTCCGTGTGCATGACTGGCAACCTTACGCCCCATCATTGCGGCCGCTTCAACCACTGCAACCAGTTCATCTTCCATCATCTGCTGGGCGGTACCGGTGTTGTTGTCGGTCATCACGCCACCAGTTGACGTGATCTTGATAAGGTCAGCCCCATACTTGATCATGTGGCGTGTGGCCCTGCGGCAGTCATAAGGCCCGTCGCAGATGCTGGCATCGGTTGCCAGTTCCATCCATTCAGGCTTCAGACCGGACACATCAGCATGACCCCCGGTAATACCCACGCCACCGGCAGCAATAATACGTGGCCCGTCAATCAGGCCATTTTCAATACCGTCCCTGACTGCATACATGGGCTCACCGCTATTGCCGACATCCCGAACAGTGGTGAAACCAGCCATGAGGGTTTTCATGCCAAAAAATATTGTGCGTACCAGTCCGTCCGAATCCGACTGTTTGAGACGCTCGCGGTAGCGCCCGGGACCCATCTCACTTTGCAGGTGAACATGCATATCCATCAGGCCCGGCATGACGAACTGTTCGCTCAAATCGATCAACTCTGCATCCTCTGCAATCTCTGCAGGGTCCACAAAGCCGCGACGAATCTCGACAATCATCTGGCCATCAACAACGATGCTCCGGTTTTCCAGGACCCGCTCTCCCGGAACAGCCAGCAATTGACCAGCATGAATGACTTTCATGTCACCAGCCATGGCTGGTCCTGAACAAACGACAAATAATATGGCAGCAATCAGAGCCCTGAAATTCACAGAATTTTCCTTCAGAATATTTAAACTGGTTTCGAAAAAAGGAAATCATATCAGGCTGAAGCGGATATGATTCATAAACTCACATTGAGCACCATCTCAGCACCAATGAAGAGAAGATCAAACCTGGGCAATATGAAATTCCGCCAAAGTGATCACGGAGTGAATTCATGACACGCAGTGTCAGCGAACACTTACGACCGTGGGGCAACTGGCGGCGCAAACGTTTCTGGATCCTGGTAGTCCTTCTTCTCTACACCCTGCTTGGTTTTTTTGCTTTGCCACGATTGGTTGAAAAAACACTGGTGGAGACGGTCGAGGCAACGGGGCGAAGCATCGACCTGGGGGAAGTGAAGAGCAATCCCTACGCACTTTACCTGGGTATTTCCGGGCTGGAAATTCGAGACCCCGATTCAACACCCATTGCCAGCTTTGATGAGTTTTTTGTCAATCTCCAGCTCAGTTCCCTGTTTCGATGGGCCTGGACGTTAGATGAAATTCGAATTTCGGGACTTCATATCGAGGAAGAGCGATTTGCAGTGGGAGACACTCGTTGGGTTCGCTTCATCGATAACCTGACACCACCTTCAGAAACCAAAGAGGCAGAACCGGAAAACAAGAGCCCGCCCAGAGTGATTATTCATCGATTCATCCTGGAAAGTGGTGGCTTAGGCATTACGGACCAGCTTGCAGGGGGGTTTAAAACCAGGTTGGGGCCGGTCAGCGTTTCAGCCAGCGATCTGCGAACCACTCCGAACCATAGCGGGCTAAAGAAAGTCTCAATTGGTACACCATCCGGTGGCGTGATTGCATGGCAGGGCGATTTACAAATTGTTCCGCTTGCATCCAACGGCTCATTTTCCATACGGGGCAATGGCCTGCCGGCTTCATTGCAATATCTGGATCATTTCCTGCCAATCAGTATCGAAGGTGAGCAGCTCGAGGTCGATTTTGATTATTCGCTGACAACCGGAGTCGATGGCCTGAGCATCAAGGCCACGGGCATCGAAACAAAAACCGGCAGCATTCAGGTACGGATGGACGATGAGGATGATCCGTTCGTCGGTGTCAACCAGATTTTGCTGAGCGGCGGAACCGTCGAATGGCCAGAACGCTCAGTTGTTGCAGAATCCCTGACAGTTGACGGGCTGGAGCTGACTGCCTGGCTCGAAGCAAACGGCCAACTGAGCCTGTTGGATGCAATTCCATCTGAAACTGACCAGGCTGACCCATCAATTCCGAATGACGGCTCGGGAATGCCTGAGTGGCGCATAAGCATTAATGAATTTGCAGTTCCCAATGCTGTCGTGAATTTTGAAGATCGCTCATTAGGCACGCCCGCAAGCCTTGTGGTTAACGACCTGGACCTGCAACTGGCGGGCGTGGACAATCAGCCGCAAACGCCAATTAAAACCAGCCTGGCAATGCAACTCGAGAACGGCGGATCAATTTCCTACCAGGGTGACGTGGTTGTCTTACCCGGCATTGAAGTCCAGGGGCGTACAACAGTCAGTGATTTGTCGCTGGTTACTTTCGAACCATGGCTGCAGGAAATCGCTCGAATCGAACTTGAATCCGGGGCAGCATCGGTGACTCTTGATGTCTCAGGCACGCCACCCGGGGCTCTCAATTTTTCAGGCAGCGCAGAAGTCACTGGGCTGGATATAAAGGACGCAGTCAGGAACCAGCGGCTGGCCGGATTTGAAACGCTTGAAATCGAGCGATTCGATATTGATCAGTCTGCAATGACTGTCAAAACGTCACCGGTTCAGCTAGGTGGTGCATTTGGACGTATCCATATTTTTGAAGATCTGACCACCAACATCAGTGGGCTCATGATCGAATCCGGCGAACATCAGGAAGAACAGGCCGAAGAACAGCCTGAACAACAAGGAGATGGGTCGGGTATCAGCATCACCATTGCCGGAGTCGAAATGCAGAATTCCTCAATGGATTTTGCAGACGATTCACTGCCATTGCCATTCAGAACGCTTATCAGCAACCTGAACGGCAATCTCTCAATTCTTTCTACAGACACCGCAGAACCAACACGCGTGCAAATGGAGGGGCAGGTAGATGAGTTCGGCCAGGCACGCATTTCCGGAGCGCTCAATCCGTGGGATTTTACCCAGAGTCTTGATATTGAAATGATTTTCAGAAATCTCGAGATGTCGACCCTGACTCCATACACTGTGCAATATGCCGGTTACGCAATCGAAACGGGTCGACTGGACCTCGATCTGGGCTATGTCATCCAGGATCGTCAATTGGCCGGCGAAAACAGTGTGGTGATTCGGGAGTTGGTTCTGGGAGACAAGGTAGAGCACCCGGATGCCGCAAGCCTGCCATTGAAACTGGCCGTCGCATTGCTCAAGGATTCTGATGGTGTGATCGATCTTGATCTTCCCGTCAGCGGTGACCTTGATGATCCGACATTCAAGATCAGCGGTGTGGTCTGGAAAGCCATTGGGAACCTGATCACAAGAATTGTGACCTCCCCGTTCCGGTTCCTGGGCAACCTGATTGGATTTGATTCGGAGGATTTCGGAACACTGCGGTTCCAGCCTGGAAGCAGCGAGGTCTCTCCACCTGACCGCGAGCAGCTGAACAAATTGTCTGAAGCCATGCTTAAACGCCCTGAACTCGCATTGGTTGTAACGGGTGTTTATGTCGCAGAGCTGGATCGCGCTGCACTCAAGGAAATCGCATTTGAGGCGCAGCTTGATGCGACCCGGGAGTTACTTCTGGAATCAGGTGAAGCAGATGTGCTTGCCTTTGAGCGGCCTGCGCTGGAAACGATGTTCACCGCGGCCTTCCCTGCAACAACACTGGAAAGTATTCAGACTGAATTCACCAGCATGGACGCGGAAGAAACGCCTGTTCTTGATGAGCCGGCGTACCTGGAACGCCTCAGGAGCCAGTTAATTCAATTCCAGACAGTCGATGTGCAGGCGCTGGAAACTCTTGCAACGGCGCGGGCAACAGCCGTCGCCGGTTTGCTTCAGACCAACGAAGATGGCCGTGATCGAGTCACGATTTCGACGGAAATTGCCAGCGGGGAGTCAGAAGAAAATTCAGTCCTTCTGGAACTGGAAGTTTCTGTAGGCGACGCCGTGCAGGAAACTGAATAGTCAGTTTCGACTGCTCAGTCGCCGTTGAATGAGCCGCCGCTTTTCGCCAGCGATTTAAGCAGCGTGGCAGGCTCCCAGTACCCAAACTCGTTTCCAGGACGGTCGCGATAATCACACATGGTCTCATATACATTCTTCAGGCCCACGGTGTCAGCGTACAGCATCGGACCGCCGCGGTATGGCGGAAAACCGTAACCATAAACCCAGACCACATCGATATCGCTGGCACGAATGGCAATGCCTTCTGCAAGAATCTTTGCGCCGGTGTTGATCATCGGATAAACACAACGATTGACGATTTCCTCATCCATGATTTCTCGCTGTTCAATACCCAGCCGCGCGGCTTCACGACGCGCAAGCTGTTCCACCTCGGGATCTGGCGTTCCCTGGCGCGAGCCTTCTTCATAGCGGTAGAACCCCGCACCGGTCTTTTGCCCATGACGCCCCATATCGACCAGCAGTTCTGAAATTACGCCATCTCGCGGATCATCAATCAGCGTCCCGGCAAGCTTGCGCTCACGACGAATTTTTACCCCGACGTCAACACCTGCAAGATCTGCCATTGCAAACGGCCCCATCGGCATTCCGAAGTCGTACATGGCCTTGTCGATCTGCTCAACACTGGCTCCTTCAAGAAGCATCAGGTTGGCTTCCCTTCGGTAGCCTTCCAGCATTCGGTTGCCAATAAAGCCGTAGCAGACACCACTAACCACACCCACTTTGCCGATGGTTTTCGACAGTTTCATCACCGTTGCAAGCGCATCCGGTGCAGTCTTGTCAGCCCGTACAATTTCCAGCAATTTCATAATGTTGGCAGGGCTAAAGAAGTGCATACCCAGAACATCTTCAGGTCGACTGGTTGCTTCAGCGATTTCGTTCACATCCAGTGTCGAGGTATTGGTGGCGAGAATGGCACCTGGTTTACAAACCTCGTCGAGCCTGGCAAATATCTTCTTCTTAAGGGCCATGTTTTCAAAAACCGCCTCGATCACCAGGTCTACGTCACCCAGTTCTGAATAATCAGTGGTCGGGATGAACAGCTTCATCAGATCTTCGAGCTGCTCCTGTGTAATACGGCCCTTCTTGATGCCACGTGCGTAGTTGGAACGAACCACTTTCAATCCACGTTCGATTGCTGCCTCATCCAGATCAACAACATGAACGGGAATGCCTTTGCTGGCGAAATTCATGGCAATCCCGCCGCCCATGGTTCCGGCGCCAATCACGGCCACCCGCTCAATTTTTCTGAGCGAAATGTCTTTGGGCAGATCAGGAATCTTGGATGCAGTGCGCTCAGCAAAGAAAATATGACGCTGTCCTGCTGATTCAGACGATGCCATGCACTCCTCGAATCGCTTGCGCTCAAATGCGCGGGCGGTGTCGTAATCCATGTTCACGGAGGCTTCGATACATTGAATGATCTGTTCCGGTGCAAAATAGCCACGCGTCTTGCGTGCAATTGATGCGCGAACCTGATCGAAGAAGCCCTCAGGGATACTCGCGGGGTCAATCACGATGTCGCGGGCGCGTTTCTGTTCAGCGCCGGATTCCAACAGTTCCTCAACGTAGGCAATAGCTGAAGCCTCCAGATCATCTTCAGCAATGCGATCAATCGCGCCCATTTCTGCAGCTTTGGGTGCAGCAATCATGCCGCCGGACAGCATTGCATCAATGGCGCCCTGGACTCCGACCAATCTTGGCAACAATTGCGTGCCACCCGCTCCGGGTAATAATCCGAGATGGACTTCAGGCAGGCCGATACGGGCGCTTCCAAGTGCGATGCGGTAATTACAATGCATGGCCGTTTCCAAACCGCCACCCAGCGCAGTCCCGTGAATGGCAGCCACAACCAGCTTGCTGCTTCCCTCGATACTGGCCAGCATTTCCCATAAATTTGGCCCGGGAATGACCTTTCCAAATTCGCTGATATCTGCGCCTGCGATGAACGTTCTGCCGGCACAGGTCAGAACCACACCTTCGACACGATCATCACCATCGACTTCTTGCATCGCTTCGATCACACCTTCCCGGACAGCTCTCGAGATCGCATTCACCGGTGGTGAATCAATGCGAACAATGGCTATGTTTTTTCTTACTTCAACGGTGACAACCTGGCTCATAATTCTGGAATTCCCATTTAATCAATAACTTGGCTACAATTTAAAAACGACCTTTCCCATCACTCGTCGCTGGGCAATCTCGGCAAACGCTTCGGAGAATTGTTCCAGCCGGTAGCTGCTGGACACGCGAGGCCTTAACTTGCCAGCAGCAACGAACCCGGCGATTTCTTTCATATTCCTGTTTGACTCGATGGCATTCTTTGCCGCCCAGTCTCCCCAGTACACCCCTTTGACGCTGGCCTCTTTCAATAACAACAGGTTGGCCGGAAATGAGGGAATTTCCCCGCTGGCAAACCCAATCACCAGGTACCTGCCATGCCAGCCAAGGGCACTCAGCGCCTGGCGTGCCATGCCACCACCAACCGGGTCATAGACCACATCCACGCCCTTGCCTTCGGTCAGGTTGCTGACTGACTCCTTCAGGGAGTTTCGTTCGTAATTGATCAGATCAGTGGCGCCGGCCTGTCGCGCAAACTCAAGTTTCTCATCGCTGCTTGCCGCCGCGATCACGCGCGCATCCATCAGGCTGGCAATTTCCACAGCAGTTGTGCCAACACCTCCCGCAGCTCCCAGAACCAGTACCGACTGGCCTGGTTCAATGGGTGCGCATTGCCTGAATGCGTGGTAACTGGTTGCAAAGGCAATGGCGAAACCAGCTCCCTGTTCGAAGTCGATGGAATCGGGCATTGGCATCACCCGGGATACATCAACAACACACTTTTCCGCGAATGCACCGTCAGGGGTGGTCAGGATCACCCGGTCGCCGACAGCAAATTCTGAGACACCTTCCCCGAGGGAAGAAATCACACCAGAGGCCTCAATACCCGGAACAAATGGTGGCTCATTCCTGACCTGGTATTTGCCAGCAATCGTAAGAAGATCAGGAAAATTCAGGCCAGCCGCCTTGACGTCTACAACAACCTGACCAGCGCCCGGTTTTGGTGCTTCGATATTTTCGACCACCAGATCTTCAACGCTGCCAAATCGCTTGCACATCAGCGCGCGCATCAGCTTTGTGTCCAGCCAGGATGGAACGAAAAACGGCGCCATAATAAGGCGCCGTTCAATTTTTCGGGACTAATGATTTCAGTCCTCCGCGGTAACCGCCTTCATACTGAGGCGAATGCGGCCCTGCTTGTCGACTTCCAGTACCTTGACCTTGACCATGTCGCCTTCTTTCACAACGTCCGTCACGTTTTCAACACGCTCATCAGACAATTGTGAAATATGCACCAGGCCGTCGCGGCCCGGGGTCAGGGTGACAAAAGCACCGAAATTCATGATTTTGATGACCTTACCCTCAAAGACCTGGCCGGGCTCGATATCTGCAGTGATTTGCTCGATTCTCTTACGGGCGTCGTCCGCTGCTTCCTTGTTAACAGAAGCGATGGTGACAGTGCCGTCGTCCTGGATATCGATGGTACAACCGGTTTCCTCGGTGATAGAGCGGATGGTGACACCACCCTTACCAATCACGTCACGAATCTTGTCCGGGTGAACCTTCATGGTCATCAGGCGAGGTGCGTACTCAGACATTTCGCCGCGTGGCTCAGAGATGACCTTGTTCATTTCACCAAGGATGAAGTTCCGTCCGTCGCGCGCCTGCGCCAGGGCGATCTGCATGATCTCTTCGTTGATGCCTTCGATCTTGATGTCCATCTGCAGTGCGGTCACACCCTCAGCGGTACCCGCCACCTTGAAGTCCATGTCGCCAAGATGATCTTCATCACCCAGGATGTCAGAAAGCACTGCGAAGCGATCGCCTTCCTTGATCAGGCCCATGGCAATACCGGCAACCGGTGCCTTGAGAGGCACACCCGCGTCCATCATGGACAACGAGGAACCGCAAACTGAAGCCATCGAAGATGATCCGTTGGATTCGGTGATTTCCGAAACCACGCGCACAACGTACGGGAAATCTTCCAGGCTTGGCAAAACTGCCGAAATGCCGCGACGCGCAAGACGGCCATGACCGATTTCACGACGCTTTGGACCACCGGCAAAGCCGGTTTCACCCACACAAAAGTGCGGAAAGTTGTAATGCAGCATGAACGGATCTTTGTATTCACCATTCACAGCATCAATGATCTGGGAGTCACGACCTGTACCCAGTGTCGTGGTTACGATGGCCTGGGTTTCACCACGGGTGAACAAAGCTGAACCGTGCGTGCGTGGCAAAAAGCCAGCTTCGACACTGATGTCGCGAACGGTTGTCAGATCACGGCCGTCGATCCGAGGGTTGCCCGATAAAATGTGATCACGAACCAGGAATTTCTCCAGCTTGTGGAAATATCCTGATACATCACCGGCAGACGGCGCATTTTCGTCTTCTTCATCACACAATGCTTCAATCACAGAGTCTTTAACTTCGGAGATTGCATCATGGCGAGCCATCTTGTCTGCGATCGCGTAGGCAGAGACAAGGCCATCTTTGGCGACAGCCTCAACCCTGGCTTTCAGGTCTTCGTCTTCTGCCGGAGCTTCCCATTCCCAGGCTTCAACACCAACCTCCGCGACCAGTTCATTGATCGCTTTAATGGCGTCCTGCATGGCTTTGTGACCGAAGGTAACCGCACCCAGCATGACATCCTCGGGAAGCAAATCGGCTTCCGATTCAACCATCAGCACGGCTTTCTCGGTACCAGCCACAACCAGGTCAAGCTTTGAATCTTCCAGCTGGCTGGTCGTCGGGTTGAGAACGTACTCACCATCGACGTAACCTACTTTGGCAGCACCAATGGGGCCACTGAATGGCATTCCACTCAGGGCCAACGCTGCCGAGGTACCCAACAAAGCAGGGATATCACCATCAACTTCGGGATTCGAAGAAATCAGGTTGGCTGTAATCTGCACCTCGTTGAGAAAGCCTTTGGGAAACAGCGGGCGAATCGGACGGTCAATCAGGCGACAGGTCAGGACCTCTTTCTCGGTCGGGCGACCTTCACGTTTAAAGAATCCGCCGGGGATACGTCCCGCAGCATAGAATTTTTCCTGGTAGTTAACCGTCAGTGGGAAAAAAGACTGGCCAGGCTTGGCCTCCCTTCGACCCACAGCGGCCACCATGACAACGGTGTCCGCCATTTTGACCATCACCGTGGCGTTTGCCTGACGGGCAATCTGTCCGGTTTCCAGAGTTACGGTGTGCTCACCGTATTGAAACGTCTTGCTAATTTTTTGCACTTCGCGATTCCTGCGTTAATGGGCCTGGTTGCCCGTTTACTTAAAAAAGATATGTGCGAAATCCCCCCGGCAGATGTTTCGTCCACCAGAGGGTTTTCAGCGTCTCGACGCAGAGAGTTAGCGGCGCAGACCGAGGCGTTCAATCAGGCCGCGATAGCGTTCGATATCCTTTTTCTTCAGATAATCGAGCAGGCTGCGGCGCTGATTCACCATGCGCAGCAGACCGCGGCGCGAATGATGATCGCCTTTGTGGGACTTGAAATGGTCCGAGAGGTGCTGGATGCGCGAGGTCAACAGGGCCACCTGAACTTCAGGCGAACCGGTATCGCTATCTGAACGCGCATATTCGCTTACTATTTTCTTTTTTGCTTCTGCATCAAAAGACATGGTTCCATCTCCATATCTAGAGCCGCGAAGCCTTTGAAAAAACCCAAATGATTCTAAAAATGGCCGGTCAATAGCCGGCCAAAGTCGAAATCAGGTCTTTACAAAAACTTCGAAGCCCCAAGGGTGTAAAGAGCCAGATAGTATACGTCTAAAATGCCTTTGTCACAAGCATTCGGAACATTACAATTTACTCTGAAGTAAGCAATCAATCTGCCTCTGGCGGACGGCCCTGTCGGGCTTCCTTCTTTCCTGGTAGATCGGTGGACACGCGCAAATAGTACATCCCTACACTGGTTGCGCTAATTGGGCTTCCATGCCCAACTGTCCATTCACTCCTTCGTCAATCGGCGTCCTTAAAGAGTCCGATTGCTTACTTGCTTCCAGAGCAGCTTTTACCTGAGCTGTACCACTGTTCAGTCTTTTCGGAATATGCCGAGGGGTGAACCAGCGACTGAACGGCCGCGCAAGGATGCGCGGCCAGGCCTGCCAGTACAGGAATGTACTGTCAGGTCGAGTTCACAAAACTGAAAGAACCGAGGGTAGCCTGCAGGGCCATCTGACAAAGACTGGACAGAATTACAGCCCAGGTTGTTTAAATGCAGGTATCAGTCCAGAAGGAAAAGTCGTTTCGGGTGAGCCTGGCCGTCCGGGCGCGATTCTGCCAGGCCAAGCATTTTCCCTTCCTGGTCATAAACACGAACGAGCTCCGTTTCTTTTGAATCCACAATCACCGGGTTTCCATTGACGAACCTCGCCACCTGGCCAGGTGTGATTTCAATTTTCGGCCAACCCTGAAGCCCCGCATCCACCGGAAGCAACAGATCTTCTAATCGGTTGTCTTCACGGGCGGTGCCAAGGTCGTCCATTGTCACCATGGCCTCGGGATTGAAGGGCAATACAAAAAGTCGGCGAAGTGATACAAGATGCGCGCAGCTTCCAAGCAACTTTGCCAGATCCTCAGCAAGCGTCCTGACATATGTACCCTTGGAACAAACCACCCTGAATGTCAGCAATGGTGGCTCCCATGACTCCAGGGTGAGTTCATGGATCGTGATACGCCGGGCTTTGCGCTCAACTTCCCGACCCTCGCGAGCGAGTTTGTAAAGCGGTTGACCCTCGTGTTTCAGCGCCGAATACATGGGTGGAACCTGGTCGATTTCACCGGTTAGCCCTGAAAGAACTTCCTGGATTTCGCTGGACGAGACGGAAGGGACTTCCATCTCCTGGATCACCTCACCCTCAACGTCGCCTGTCGAGGTTGCGACCCCAAGTTTTGCAGTTGCCAGGTACGACTTGTCAGAATCCAGCATGAAGCCGGCGGTTTTGGTTGCTTCGCCGAAACAGATTGGAAGCATGCCGGTTGCAAAGGGATCAAGACTTCCGGTGTGCCCGGCCTTGTTGGCGTGGAACAGTCGCTTTACATCCCCAAGCGCATGGTTGGATGAACGCCCTGCCGGTTTATCCAGCAGAACGATTCCGTGAATGTTGTTTCCCCTTCCGGAACGGCTCATCAGTTTTTGTCGCCGTTGTCCCCGGAATTTCCATCCGACCCCACCGCGTTGGCGATCAGCTCATCCATTCGTGTTCCGGTTTCCACCGAATCGTCATGAAAGAAATGCAATTCAGGGATAGAGCGCATTCGCAATTCCTGCCCCAATCTGCGCCGCAGATAGCCTGCCGCATGCTTGAGTGCCTTGATGCTTTCTTTCGCCTTGTCTTCTTCGAACACAGTGACGTAGACCCGGGCATGTGCCAGGTCCCGTGTCACTTCTACATCTGAAATGCTCACAAAGCCAACACGAGGATCCTTGACTTCGCGCTGCACGAGCGTGGCCAGCTCGCGTCTGAGCTGGCCGCTGACCCTTTCTGATCTTTTGAATTCGCGTGGCATGTTTCAGGCTATCACTCTTGTCTGGTTACAGGGTCTTTGCGACCTCAAACCTTTCGAAACATTCAATCTGGTCACCTTCCTTGACATCGTTGTATTGCTTCACGCCAATGCCACACTCTGTACCAGCCTGGACTTCCTTGGCTTCATCCTTGAATCGACGCAGCGACTCCAGCTCACCTTCAAAGATCACCACGTTATCACGCAGCACCCTGATCGGATTGTCACGCTTGACCGAACCTTCTATCACCAGGCAGCCGGCAATGGCTCCCAGCTTGGATGAGCGGAAGACATCCTTGACCTCGGCGAGCCCGATGATCTTTTCCTTGATTTCGGTGCCCAGCATGCCGGAAATTGCTTTCTTGACCTCGTCAATCGCATCGTAAATGACGCTGTAATAGTGCAGATCAAGTTCGTTTTCCTGGATGATGCGGCGTGCCGTGGCATCTGCCCGGACGTTAAATCCGATGATGATGGCATCCGAAGTGGTGGCAAGTTGGGCATCAGATTCGGTGATGGCACCAACACCTGAGCCAACCACATTGACCGCGACTTCTTCATTGCTGAGGTTGGTCAGCGCATCTCGCAATGCTTCAACACTGCCCTGCACATCGGCACGAACGATGAGATTGACGCTGGTTTGTTCTTCCTGGCCCATGTTTTCGAACAGGTTTTGCAGCTTCGCTGCGTGGCGTTTGGCCAGTCGACCCTCGCGTTCACGTTCCGTTCTTTGCTGCGCAGCGTTCCTGGCTTTGCGCTCATTGGCCACGGTCATCATTTCATCACCGGCCTCGGGAACGCCCGAAAGTCCGAGCACAACAACCGGCATCGACGGACCGGCAGAATCGATCTGCTTGCCGTTTTCATCAAACATATTTCGCACACGGCCAAACTCGCTACCCGCAAGCACCATATCGCCTTTGTTAAGTGTGCCTTCCTGGACCAGCAGCGTGGCGACCGGGCCACGTCCCTTGTCGAGGGTTGACTCGACCACCAGGCCTCGAGCCTGCTTGTCGGAAACCGCGCTTAACTCGAGTACTTCAGCCTGCAGCAGGATGGCATCCAGTAATTCCGGAATTCCGTCACCCGTCTTGGCAGAAACATTGACGAAAATATCTTCACCGCCCCAGTCTTCAGGGATCACTTCTTCCTTGCTGAGCTCATTCTTGACCCGGTCAATATCTGCTTCGGGTTTATCTGTCTTGTTGACGGCAACAATAATCGGTACATCCGCTGCACGGGAATGCTGGATGGCTTCCTTGGTCTGTGGCATAACGCCGTCATCTGCGGCCACAACCAGGATCACGATATCCGTTGCCTTGGCGCCACGAGCCCTCATCGCCGTGAATGCGGCGTGACCCGGGGTATCGAGGAACGTGACAATTCCACGCGGTGTGGTTACATGGTATGCGCCAATGTGCTGCGTGATACCACCCGCCTCACCATCAGCAACTTCTGCCTTGCGAATAAAATCGAGCAATGAAGTTTTGCCATGATCAACGTGGCCCATCACTGTGACGACAGGTGGCCGTGGCTTAGCATCACCGACTGATTCGTCTTCCGGGGCAATCAGTTCCTGCTCGACATCCTTGTGAGTTGCGGCCTTCGCAGTATGGCCCATTTCCTCGACCACCAGGATGGCCGTTTCCTGGTCCAGGCTCTGGTTGATGGTGGCCATAATGCCCATCTGCATCATCGCTTTGAGGACCTCTCCAGCCTTAACGGCCATCAACTTGGCGAGATCGGCGACAGAAATCGTTTCCGGCACTTCCACTTCGCGCAAGACCGGCGCAGTAGGCTTGGAAAAGCCATGTTCGGTTGGTCGTGAAGAACCACTGCGGATGCGCTTTCCAGGTCTGCGGCGACGCGCTGCTGCTCCGCCGGCGACGTGAAGCTCCTTGCGGCCGTAACGAGTGGCTGGCTTCTTGGCTTTTTCCTTTTCACGCTTGCGCTGCTCTTCTGCCAATTTGCGGGCACGTTCTTCCTCGCGCTTGCGCTCTTTTTCTTCAGCGTCGCGTCGTTCTGCTTCCTCGCGGGCTTTCTCTTCAGCCTCGCGGCGTGATTTTTCTTCTTCTACTTTGCGATTCTGAGCTTCAGCCACTTCACGTGCCTTGGCCTCTTCTTCCTCGCGAGCGCGATCCTGAACTTCCTGGCGGGCTTTTTCTTCTGCTTCTCGCCTGGCTCTTGATTCTTCAAGGGCCTTTCGGGCTTCCTCGCGATCTGCCTCGTCGCCAATCTGTTCCTGAACGACTTCACGCTTGACGTAAGTGCGACGCTTGCGAACCTCTACGTTAACCGTGCGGGTTGAAGCACGAGGACCGCTGCCGGAAACCCGTAACTCGCTTAAGGATTTACGCCTGAGAGTGACCTTGGACGGTGCAGTGGAGTCACTTTCGTCCTTACCATGACTGGCGCGCAGATGGGCCAACAACTTCTTTTTGTCGTCGTTGGAAACTGCATCATCACTCCCGGCCGCCTCGATGCCAGCTTCATTGAGCTGTGCCAGCAACTTGCTGACATTCACTCCGAGTACATCGGCCAATTGTGAAACGGTAACTTTGGACATTCTCTGCTCCTGTTTGCCTTACGCAATCACTGCGAAGACGGTCTTTCGCGTCGGACCCGATTCTCCGGACCCACATTCGGGCCTGTCAGTCGGCCACTTCTTCCTCTGCAAACCATGGCGCTCGAGCGGCCATGATCAATGCAGCCGCTTCTTCCTCATCCATGGGATCCACTTCCTGCAGCTCATCAATCGACAATTCAGCGAGATCTTCCTGGGTGCGTACGCCTTTTTCAGCCAGCTGGAAAGCAAGCTTTTCGTTCATGCCATCAAGCGCAAGCAAATCTTCAGCCGGACGATTTTCATCCAGCACTTCTTCCTTGGCGATCAACTGTGTCAGCAGCGCATCCCTGGCTCGCCTTCGAATCTCGGTGACAATGTCTTCATCAAACTCTTCGATTTCGACCAGCTCTGACTCGGGCACGTAGGCTACTTCTTCAATATTGCTGAATCCTTCCTGCACCAGGATGTTGGCCACATCTTCGCCAACATCCAGACGCTCCATAAAGCGCTGCAAAATTGACTTGGCCTCGTCCTCGCCTTTCTGTTCGGCCTCTTCAATGGTCAGAACATTGAGTTCCCAGCCTGTCAGCTCACTTGCCAGACGAACGTTCTGTCCGCCGCGACCAATGGCCTGGGAAAGGTTGGACTCTTCCACCGCGATATCCATCGCCTGGTTTTCCTCGTCGACCACGATCGAAGCGACTTCAGCGGGCGCCATGGCATTGATGACAAACTGCGCCGGATTCTCGTCAAACAAAATTATGTCGATTCTCTCACCGGCCAGTTCATTTGAAACTGCCTGGACGCGTGAGCCGCGCATACCCACACACGCACCGATCGGGTCAGTACGACGGTCGTTTGAACGAACCGCAATCTTGGCGCGCCGCCCCGGATCACGGGCACCACCCATGATCTGAATCAGGTTCTGGCCGATTTCCGGCACCTCCAGTTCAAACAGAGCAACCAGGAATTCGACAATCGTGCGACTGGCGAACAATTGCGGGCCACGCATTTCCTGGCGTACCTCGAAGAGGTATGCCCTCAATCTGTCACCAGGACGCACAGTTTCGCCGTGAATCATGTGGCGCTGAGAGATGAATGCCTCGGCATTGCCCCCAAGGTCGATGTAAACATTCCCGCGTTCGATTCGCTTGACGATACCGGTTATCAGTTCGCCGGCGCGGTCTTTGTATGCTTCTACGACCTGCTCACGTTCGGCTTCACGAACACGCTGAACAATCACCTGCTTTGCGGTCTGGGCTGCGATGCGACCAAACTCGGCATTTTCCATTGGCTCTTCGATGAATTCACCAACGGCAATCTCGGGATTTTCCTTCTGCGCCTCGCTCACGGCGATCTGGGCATCCGGAAATTCCATTTCCTCGTCATCCTCGACCACTTCCCAGCGTCGGAAAGTGTCGTATTCTCCGGTTGAACGGTCAATATCAACCCTGACATCCCGTTCATCTTCACAAAGCTTGCGCGCGGCCGAGGCCAGCGCTGCTTCGAGTGCTCCGAAAATCACATCCTTTCCAACACCTTTCTCGTTGGATACTGCGTCAACAACCAGCAGGATTTCTTTGCTCATGTTCTGTTTACTCTCTTGGTATCGTGCAGTCAGCCTTCAAACAGACTGTCGTAATCAGGTACGAGGCGAGCCTTGGCAATATTCCCAAACTCCAGGGAGACCTCGATTCCGTCCTGTTCAATTCGCACCGTCCCTTCCCCGGTGCCAAGAATTCGTCCTTTAAACTTGCGTCGTCCTTCAACCGGCGCGAATGCCGTCAGCTTGACCTGCTCACCACTGAACTGGTCAAAGTGCTCCAGTGTGAATAACGGCCGGGCAAGCCCAGGTGAGGACACTTCCAGGTTGTAGTGCCCGGATATGGGATCTTCTACATCAAGGAGCGCAGCAACTTCCCGGCTCACGGTTTCGCAATCTTCAACGGCTATCCCCTCTTCCTTGTCGATATAAATGACAAGCGTTGAATTCTTGGGATTGCCGCTGTATTCAAGACCCACGAACTCATACCCCAGTTCTTCAACCAGGGGCTGTAGCATCGAATTGAGACGCTTCGAGCTCATGCTGTTTTGCTTACTCCCGTTCACCCTTACCCAGGGTATAAAAATGGGGCATAAAAAAGGGGCATAACGCCCCGCAATTCAGGTTCGAAAAAGACCAGGTCCTCTCCGTCCCTTACCACCTCACACGTTTTACCGTGAGAGGCCATTGCGAGATCATTTAACCATTACACTTCCCTATAAAATCAAAAGCCCCTTTCGAGGGGCCTTTTCAAATAAAACCTCGTAGTGAAAGGAATTCAAACTTTCCAGTTCTAACTGAACCAGATCCTATTCCATTCACGTAGCCGGCAATTCTATCATTACAGCGGCCGTGTTTAAACACCTGTAATACAGATGAGCCATACGGGTCTCAGATTTTTTCATCCAACCAGTCCGAAAACAGCGAGCTGATATTACCTTTATCCCGGCAACCCCCACTGCGATGCTCTTATTCCGGAGCTATATACTCAATTGTTGAAGCGCAACACAGGCAGGGCAGAGATGGCATTCGATCCACCAGATTCGGAGAAACGCCTTCCACTAAACACAACCGATGGTGAGTTTCTTCAGTTCATTGTCAAGTTCGCTATTTTTGCGCCATCCGGTCACAACACGCAGCCATGGCTCTTCAGAGTGAACGATGCGGAACTGCACCTGCTGGCCGACCGGACTCGTGCGCTGCCCGTGGTCGATCCCCACGACCGAGCGCTGACAATCTCATGTGGCGCGGCGCTCGAC
>DATFLY010000129.1:0-17726 GCA_035267185.1 Lysobacterales bacterium
GCCGATTACAAAGGAACAGTTAAAGTCACTATTGAGTCATGCCGTCCTCGCTCCCTCAAGTCACAATACCCAGCCATGGTGGTTTGAGATTTCTGATGGCACAGTCTCATTGCATGCTGATAGGACGCGAGCTCTTCCCGCCAACGATCCAGATGATAGAGAACTGACCATAAGCTGTGGCTGCGCATTGATGAATCTACGCGTGGCGGCTGCTCACGAGGAGATTGGCGTGGCTTTCGATATTACACCCGATTCCGGTGATGATGATCTGCTAGCAGTTGGCTCATTTGACAATGAACAAATGTTATCCCCGGACGATGCTCGACTGTTTAAGTCTATCGAGGGGCGTCAAACTTATCGAAGACGCTTTGCATCTGGAGACATACCGACAACAGTTCTCGATTCATTGAGTACGGCTGCATCGGAAGAAGGTTCTTGGTTAGAAGTCATCGAATCGGAAGAGGATCGTCAGAAAATAGCCGAGCTTGTTTCAGAAGGTGATTCGATTCAGTGGTCCAACCCCAGTTGGCGACGAGAGCTTGCTGCATGGCTGCACCCTCGTCGTCGAGGGGACGGACTTACCATGCCTGCATTTGTTGCGCCCGTAGCACAAGTTGTTGTTCGAACTTTCGATATGGGCAACGGAGTTGGGGCAAAGGATAAGCAACTAGCCGTCGAATCCCCCGTTCTAGCTGTCCTCGGCACGGCTGGTGACAACGTAGCGGATTGGTTAGCAGTTGGTCAGGCATTGCAGAAGGTCTTGCTATCCGCACACTCACAGGGTCTGCAAGCCTCTTATTTGAATCAACCTATCCAGGTTGCTTCATTGCGATCCAAACTCCAAACCCTATTGAGCAACCAGGGTTTTCCGCAAATCTTGCTCAGGTTGGGATTTCCGGAAGATGAGATTGCTGCGGCACCGCGCCGTCGTCTCGGTGAAGTGATCAAATGAGAGCAGATCTCATCGACCAGCCAACAAGGCAAACGCGTTCCGACAGCAAAAAGAGCCGTTTCTCTACACCTTTTGCTGCCGGTTATTTGCAACGTTGGCTTCCCCTTCTGGCCGATAGCGAACTTTCTCAGAGTGTGTTTCAGAATGAGAAAATTGGGAAAATGGTGGGGGCACTAGGACTCGAACCTAGGACCAGCGGCTTAAAAGGCCGATGCTCTACCGACTGAGCTATACCCCCGCAACCGGGAACATTCGAATGATTGTTCCGATGCTTTTCCGCAAGGCTTCCAGCATTTTGGAAGGGGGCGAATTGTAGGTCAAATACACGTCCGGCTCAAGGGTGAAAGCAGTCTTTTACCATCAGATTGTCTGTAAAGTCAGGCTTGCCCTTTGCAATGCACGGAATGTTTTCCCGGCAGAGAATCAATTTCGGGTCACACTGGCGGACAATGCAGGTGTGATGTACATCGAAACTGAATATTAAAAGCTGTTTTTTGTCGGCCCGGCTCAGGAGACGGATGCGTACCTCGTTGGATCTTCAATGGAAGCTTCAGCAAACCCCTGTTTTCGTATTCGGCATGAATCACATATGCCGCATGCGCGTCCGTCAGAATCAGCCTGGTAACAAGAGACGGTCAGGCTGTAATCCACACCCAACTCAATTCCGTGACGGATAATCTCGGCCTTGGTCAGATTGATCAGGGGTGTATGAATCTGAATTCGCGATCCCTCCACACCTGCCTTTGTGGCCAGGCCAGCCATCTCCTGGTAGGCAGCGATGTATTCCGGGCGACAATCCGGGTAGCCAGAATAATCGACAGCATTCACGCCGATGAAGATGTTGTCCGCACCCAATACCTCGGCATAGCCCAGAGCCAGCGAGAGCATGATGGTGTTGCGTGCGGGAACGTAGGTAACAGGAATGCCGCCCTCGAGCTCGGTCGGCACCGAGATGTCGTCGGTGAGTGCAGATCCGCCAATGGCACGTAAATCAACGGATACGATTTTTAGCGACACGTCCGAGCGGCTGGTGATGCGGCGGGCGGCTTCAAGCTCGGAATCATGGCGCTGCCCGTAATCAACGGCCAGGGCGAAACATTCGAAACCCTGATCACGGGCCATCGCAAGGGTTGTGGCCGAATCCAGACCGCCCGAAAGCAACACCACGGTACGTTTGTTTTTGATGGGATTCATCGACGCCACAGATTACACCACTGCGCATAAAAAAACCCCGCGAAGGTTACCCTTCGCGGGGTTCGTTCATATCCCGGGTCGCGGCGGGGACGCCGCTCCTACAGGTTTACGCGAAGCGCCTGAATGCCAGGGCACCCATACCCAGCATCAACAGGGACAACAACATCAGGCCGTACTGGCTGAGTGTCGGGATGCCCTCATAGAAGCGGGTGTTGACGATGGTGCATTCACCACCCTGCCCTGGCGCCAATGGAATGACATCACAATCGCTGGTGTCCGGAATCACGCCAGGAAGCAGCTCTTCTGTCACACTACATTCCGTAGAGCCGTCCCAATGCGGCAGCACCAGGAACTCACCCGGGTTGTCCGGATCGATGTAGACGATCTCAGAATCGTAGCCTGGGCCCTCTGCAGGACCGCAGGTACCTTCGGCGCTTTCGCCGCAGGCACTGACGATCGGCGCATTACAGGTCAGCTCGATCTCGACCAGTGTTGGCAAGGCAAACTGCGGATTCTCATCAATCCATTCCTTGTTGACGATCACGTCAACCGGCTGAAGCTGGTTGAAGATGTCACAGCTGTAAGTGCCGGTCTGGATTTCCTCGTAGATACATCCATTCTCATCAGAGTCGACCAACCCAAACAGTGCATCATCCTCGAACCCGGCATCGTAATTCGCCGTATAGCCTGTTGGCACCGGCTCCTCAAAGATTTCGCAATCCAGTTCGCCAAGCTCAAAGTCTCCCACGATGAACGAAATCTTCTCAAACGGCATGCCGAATTCGGAGACCATTGCCTCCTGCATCAGTGGCAGACCGGTATTACATTCGATCACCACTCGTACTTCGGCAGGATTGTCATCAGAGAAGTCCTTGGTGACTTCAAAAGTCGCGCTTAAAGGTGCATTAACAAATTCACAATCGAATTCGTCTTGATGCATCACACCGTCAACTGCGCAGTCGGCCGAGGCTGAGACCTGGAAGTAATCTGCCGGCAGGTCGCTTTCAGTGACTTCACAGGTGGTGGTTCCAAACGGCCCCATCAGGAAGCCCTCGACCGTCAGGTCTGCCGGGCTGCCCTCAGAGACTGAAACCGGAGGCGTAATCACCGTTCCCGAATCACACGACAGGGTGGCAGTGACTGAAGCGCCTGAATCATCCAGGAAGTCCTTCATCACCGTCCACGTGGCCGTGATGGGAAGGACCGAGGTTGTCTCCGTGGCCGAATCATCGCCGGTGTTGATGATGATCTCTCCTCCTCCCGAACCGGTAGCGGTCGCTGTGTTGGAAATCACATCATCACCCGGAACCGTATCCGGCCCGACCGTGACAATCAGATCGAGAGTCTCCGTCGCACCCAAAGGAAGATCAACCGTCCAGATTGTGCCGTCGAACGAACCTGCCGAGACAACAAACGACTCCAGCGAAACGCCTGTCGGGAAGGCTGGTGCTTCAGTGATCTCAACAGCAGTACCGTCGGACGGGCCGTTGTTTGTGACCGTCACAGTATGCGTCAGGCCACCGATCTCAAGACCGGCTAAAACCGGATCAGGATCGTCGGTCTTGGTTACTGTCAGGTCGATCTGGCGCTCGACAGAAGTGGCCACCTGTGATGTGTCATTACCCGGGTTGGTGTCTGTTTCATTTGCTGCACTAACATTGGCTGACGTATCAATGACATCAGTTCCCACGGCCGCTGAAGCATCAACTGTGAATGTAACGGTGAGTGTTTCGCTTGCACCACTGGCAAGATCACCAATTGTCCAGGTGCCGGGATTAGTGCCGCTCCAGGAACCGGACCCTGATGGGTCAACTAAATCGACAACGACTCCTGCAGGGAAGGTGATGGTCGCGCTGGCCGCCACGCCGCTGCTGTCGCTTGGCCCATTATTGGTTGCAGTGATCGTGTGAATCAAATTGCCTGCGCCCGACCCTGCAACCACCGGATCAATGGACTCTGTCGAAGTCAGCTCAATATCAACTTCACGGAGCGTCGATGTGTTAATCGAGGTCGAGTCATTGCCAGGTTGTGTATCGGTTTCATTGACCGCGATGACATTTGCAGTGACAGAAATCGAATCAGTCTGCGTTGGCGTGCCCGCGCCAGCTGTGTAGACGAAGGTAAGCGTGGCATCATCCCCGCTGGGCAGAGAAGGAATTGACCAGACGTTTGCCGCCTGCATGCCTTCAGATGGGGTGATGGATTCAACCGTAACGCCTGCAACCACCGTCACCGAAAAGCCAATTTCAATCCCGGTGGCCGTTGCCGGCCCATTGTTTGTGACCGTTACAATTTGCGTCAGATTGTTCATGCCTGAACCTGCAACAACCGGGTCGATAGATTCTGTTGATGTCAAAGCAATGTCGACATAAACGATCTCGGAATCATCATTCTGAATGGTGCCAGTTGCAGTTGATACGTCGATGAAGAAGCTCGGTGACCCAACCGATGCACTGGTGAGTTCGAGCTGAAGGGTTTCGTCAGGTTCGAAATTTGTATCGCCAACGATCTGAACATCAAGATTGTAGTTGGTCAGTCCGGTTGCGCCGGAACAAGCAACAAAAATCCCTGGTGCAGGATTGCCCGCTGTCACATCAATGTAGTCATTGTCAGCAGTCGTGGCTGTTCCATCGTTGAGCTGCCAGTTAACTTCTGCGTTTACCGACAGGCCGCAATCAGCGGTGACCACGAAGGTCATAGTGGTGGTACCCGCATCACCCTCCATCACCATTGGGCTGCTGATGGCCGTGATTCGGGATTCACCACCACCTTCTTGTGCGTGGCCGGTAGCGGTTAAGAGAACAAGCATTGAAAATATCAGTACAAGACGAACGGGTAAACTGCGCATTATTAACACCCCACACTCCAGGATTGAATTTTTTTATACGGCCTCTGAATCGGTGCCGTTTATTGGCTTCAAGTATAGCAACTCTGCCGCAACTATGTGATTTTCTTGCGACAAATGGAAAATCTCTATTTACCCGGTGCATCACCCCAAAGCAGTTTATGCAGCTGCAACTGGAATCGCACCGGCGCTTTTTCCTCCAAAATCCATTCCGCCAGCTGCCGGGCATCTACCTGGCCCCAGCTTGGCGAAAAAAGCACTTCGCAACGCTTGTTCAGCCCGTGCTCGTGGGTTTTGCCAAGAGCCCAATTGAAATCTTCTTTTGAGCAGATGACAAACTTGACCTGGTCATGTGGTGTCAGGGCATCAACATTTGACCAGAGATTGCGTGCTTCTTCGCCTGAACCCGGTGTCTTGATGTCCATCACGCGACAAACACGCTGATCTGCCAGGTTGATGTCCATGGCCCCACTTGTTTCGAGCGAAACTTTGAAGCCCTCATCGCAAAGCAACCGGAGAAATTCTGAACAGCGCTTCTGCGCAAGGGGCTCACCTCCGGTCACACAAACATGTGGGGTTCCGAAGTCGCGGATACGTTCCACAATGTCGTCAAAACTCATCCATTGCCCGCCCACAAAGGCGTACTCGGTGTCACAGTACTGGCAGCGCAGCGGACACCCTGTCAGACGCACGAAAACGGTCGGTAAGCCTGCCTGTGTCGCCTCTCCCTGGAGCGAATGGAAAACCTCCGTGATCTTGAGCATTTGATCACGGGATTCGGGAATGTAGCGTTCAGTCTGCATCGACGGGGTCCGGATTTATTCGGTTAACGGCAACAGTACAATTTCAACACGACGATTTTGTGCACGCCCCTGGCTGGTGCTGTTACTGGCAACCGGATACTGGCTGCCAACGCCAAATGTGCTGAGTCTCTCGGGCATTACCTGCCGGGATCTCAGGTAGGCCGCAACGCTGGCGGCTCTGCGCTCCGACAACGGCTGATTGATGGCATCAGAACCCGTGCTGTCGGTATGACCAACGATTTCGATGATGGTCTTTTGATACTTATTGACCACGATCGCCACTGAATCCAGCACCTCGTAAAAACTTGCATCAATCGCAGCCTGGTTGGTCTCAAATGTAATGTTGCCCGGCATGTTGAGCACGATGTCATCATCCATACGAGTGACACTCACGCCGGTTCCGGCAAGTTTCTGACGAAGCTCAGCTTCCTGTCGGTCCATGTAGGCACCCACACCGCCACCTGCCAGGGCACCAACACCCGCCCCAATCAGCATTCGCTTTTTACGTTCCTGGCTGCCATCACCACTGATCGCGCCAATCACCACACCGGCCGCTGCACCTATTGCTGCGCCCTTGGTGGTGTTCGAAGTCTTCTGTTCGCCTGTGTAGGGATCAATGGTTGTGCAGGCAGAAACAACCATGGTCAAAACAAGCAGGGAAGGCATTAGATATTTTCGCATTGTGACTCCTTTCAGATGCGTCTGGTGGTTAGCGTCTATCTTAAACGGTACAACATGAAAACTACCTGAACGAAGTGTCACGAATACTGAGTATCGCCCGGCAAATCACCTACCCGACCGTATTTTTTCAATTCAATGACTCAACACGCCAGAACAAAACTGTTTTCGAACGCATGGATGACCTCCTGTCGACCTGTCGGGACATCGTAACTTTTCTTGTCACCATGTGCATCGTTGGGCTCCGGGGCATTGCGTTACAATTGTTGCAGGGCATTGTCTGACGCTGAACACCGAAGCCAGGCGATTGGTTTCTTGAGAAGGAGGCAGCATGGATTTACCTGAAATTAACTGGTCAATCATCACCTATCACCTGACGTTGATGGGCGTTGCATATTTACTTGCACTCCCGGTCGGCTGGAACAGGGAAAAATATGAACGCTCGGCAGGGCTTCGTACATTTCCCCTGGTGGCGGTTGCAACCTGCGGGTTCATGCTGGTTGGAATGGAATCACTTTCCAGCTCTGAAGCCCACGCCAGGGTGCTCAGCGGAATCATCACCGGAATGGGGTTCCTTGGCGGGGGTGCAATTTTGAAAAGCAAACGTGAAGTGACGGGTACCGCGACGGCTGTCAGCCTCTGGGCGACCGGCGCAATGGGTATTGCCGTTGCCTGGCAACGATTTGAAATTGCGATCGTGATCTCGGTGTTGACCTTCCTGACGCTACAGTTTTTTCATGAACTCAAGGAAAAAGTGTCAGACAATCCCGTCGGCGACGCCGACCGCGAAGACGAAGACTGATAACTTCGCTTCTGGCGAAACGGGCAACCTCGAAACGGTTACAGCCTAGTAATGGCCTTCCATTTGCATCGATTTCAGGCGACTACCCGCCAGCCTGGCTAACGTGGTGTTGGGGTAATCCTGCTCAACCTGGGTGAGCGCGGCACGGGCACGGTCCCATTGTTTTAGCTCGTAGTGCGTGTATCCGATTTTCAGGAGTGCGTCCGGCACTTTTGAGCTGTCCGGGAAATCGTCCAGCAACGCCTGGAATGCATCGAGAGCAATATCATAGTTGCGTGTCACGTAATAGGACTCACCCAGCCAGTACTGCGCATTGTCTGCGTACTCGCTGTTCGGATACTGAGAACGGAAATCCTGGAACAGTTGCGCGGCATCGGCATAACGCAGCTCTTTCAAAGCCTGGAAAGCCGTGTCGTAAGCAGCCTTTTCGTCTGCTTCCGAGGTCGGTGCTGCCTGGCTCTGGACCTGGGGCTGGGCCAATCCGGTCATCTGTGCATCTTCTTCCATCGGGGCCCGGACTTCGGGCACATCTGCAGCTGGCTGACTGGCGACCGCGGGTGGCGCAGTTGAAGCGGCAGGCTGGCCTTGCTGAGGTGTCAACGCTGATGGATTGACCGGTTGAGCACTTCGTAACTCGGAAATGCGCTGATCCAGATCAAGGTATTGATCTCTTTGGCGCCGCTTGATGTTCTCAAGCTCCCGCTGCGCTTCTTCCAGTTGGCCACGGAGTGTCCGAACCTCATCCTGTAATTCCTGCACCTGGTAGACCAGGTCAGCCGTGACATTAGAGCCGGCTTCCTGGGCGAAAGCAGAGACAGGAAAGACTGAAACAAGGATGGCCAGCACCGGGCTGGCCATCACTTTATATCCGTAGGAAACCATTTTCATGGTTAGCGTGCGGTGTAAACGATCTCCACGCGTCGGTTCTGGCCCCAGCAATTATCATCGCTGACGCGGCAAACCGGGCGCTCCTCACCATAGCTGACAACTGACAGCTGACCACCACGTGCACCTTGTGCAGACAACAATCCGGAAACGGCGTTGCCACGACGTTCGCCAAGGCCAAGGTTGTATTCACGAGTACCGCGCTCATCTGCATGGCCTTCAAGTGTGACTCTGGCAGAGCCACTTGAAGCCATGTAGGAAGCATGAGCTGAAATCAGGTCACGGAATTCGGGTCGTACAGTCGATTTGTCAAAATCGAAATAGATGACGCGCCTGGACAACAGGCTTTCGGGGTTGTCAAAGTTACGGGCGTCAGTGTAATCCCGCGGATCCGGTGCTGCCGAAGTGGTTGTATCTTCCACTGGCGGTGGCGATGTATCTTCAACCGGTGCCTCCGGCGTGTCCGGGGTAGACTTGCAGGCCTGGAGCACAAAGGCAACGGCCAGAACAAGCGCAAAACGCAGAGCGATCTTCATTATTTCCTCCTGGTATTTTTATTTGAAGCCCACAAAAAAACCGGCTTCAATGCCCAACTGTCAATCTTACCTTATTACGGGTGACCATGCGGGTTCCCGAACATCCCCTTCGCTCAGAATCAGCCGCTGACGAACGCTTCCGTCCGCTGAAACAGCTGATAGTACTCCACGCACACCCTCCCGGGTCGCGTAAAGGACCATACTTCCGTTGGGTGCGAAACTCGGAGACTCATCCAGCACACCGGGTGTAAGGACAGTAAAACGTTCGGTTTCAATGTCCCAAACGGCTATACGATACTCGTTTCCCCGACCTTGCGCTACAGCGATTTTTCGACCATCCGGCGCAACACTTGCACGCGCGTTGTAATCGCCTTCAAGAGTCACTCTCTGGGGGGTGCCACCGCTGGCTGAAACACCATAAATCTGGGGCCGGCCGCCGCGATCCGAGGTGAAATAGATGGTATTACCATCAGGGGACCAGACCGCCTCGGTATCAATCGCCCAGTGCTGTGTCAGCTGGGTCTGGCGGCCGGTGGCCAGGTCCATCACGAATATTTCAGGGTTTCCGGTTCGGGACAGGGTCAGCGCAAGCTTTTGCCCGTCGGGTGAAAACGAGGGTGCACCGTTAATCCCGGCGCCACTTGATAACAACTCACGGGCACCTGTGGAGACATCCTGAACGTATATGGCTGAATTTCCCTGCTCAAATGAGACATATGCCAATTTGTTACCGTCTGGCGACCAGGCAGGTGACAATAGTGGTTCGGGTGAGCCCACGATGGATTGGGGTCCAAAGCCGTCAGCATCCGCAACAACCAGCTCATACTGATGATCATCACCAAGACCGGTCGAGGTCACGTAGGCAATTCGGGTTGAGAAAGCACCTTTGACGCCAGTTAATTCCTCGTAGATTGCATCGGCAACCCGGTGCGCACCGAATCGGAGGTCACCTGCACCCACGGTCGTAATCTGTGAAAACAGCCTTTCCTGGCGGTGAACGTCGAACAATTGATACATGATGTCGTGACCCATGCCATCAGGCGCGGGCCGCACTGAACCAATCACGATGTAATCAACCTTGAGCAAACGCCATGTGCCGAAACGAATGTCCTCGGCATCCCTTGGCCTTTCCGCCATGTCCGATTCATCTATTGGATCAAAGAGCCCGGAACGGTAAAGGTCATTACTGACAATCTCGGAAACCGTGGTGATGGGCTCGGGGCTGGCATCTTCCCAGGCAAAAGGCACGATGGCGATGGGCAAGGCTGCAGGATTTCCATCGATGATCTCGATTTTCAGATCCGCAAATGCGACCTGACAAGCGATGGAAAAAAACAAGGCTGTAACCGTGGCCAACACTTTGCTTGTGATTGTTCTCATTTATTCACCGTCATACTTGAATTCAAAGGTAATCTCGCGTTCGAACACATCTTCGAAACCACGGTATGGCAAGGTTCCGACTCGTTCCACTGCCGCAATAATTGAACGGCGGGTTACTGCATCTGCATTACAAGGACTGCCAACATTGGCAGAGATCACGTCCCCGCCAGGAATTTGTACCACCTTGACTTCACACCGCAGTCCAGCCTGTGCGGTCGGCGGCCTCAGCCAGTTTTGTGTCACAACCTGCTGAATGGTCAGCCAGTACTTCTCGCGCTCTGTGGCCAATCGTCCCGCCTGGAATTCACGCTGCTCAAGCGCCTGGCGTTGTGCTTCAGCCTCGGCAACCAGTTGTTCCTCGCGCTCAGCCTGTCGGCGTGCCTCCAGTTGCTTCAATCGTTCTTCTTCAATTCTCTTTTGCCTTTCAGCTGCTTCACGCTCTTCACGAATTTGCTCCAGTTCACGTTGCTGCTTTAGCCGTTCGGCCTCCAGTTTCGCTTCACGTTCCTTTCGAATCTGTGCCAGCCTGTCTTCTGCTTCCCGCTCACGCTGCTCCTCTATCTGCTGCTGACGCCGTTGCTCTTCCAGGTCACGCTGACGTTGTTGCTCGCGTTCGCGCTGCTGTTCCAGCTCTCTTGCCCTTTCGTCCAGCATTTCCTGGCGTTCAACCGCCTGTCTGGCCTCCTCACGCTGCTCCTCGAGCTGGCTGGTATCAACCATGACCGCCTCGATCAGGATCCCAACCGGTGGTTCCTGGTCAAACGGAGACCAATCGATGGTCCCGAAAATGACGAAAAGCGCTGCCAGGGCATGAACAGCAATGGCCAGGCCAAATGCCTGGGTCTGCTGCCATGCTTCGCGAAAATCGAAAGTCACTCGGATTCGCCCTGATCCCCTCCCTGTCCGGTATCGAGAGGATCGCTCATCAGGCCTACTTTCTGAACTTTTGCTTTCTGCAGGAGCACCATTGCTTCATAGACCCTGCCATAGTCGACGCGTTCATCGCCTCCAACCAATACCTGGATCTGCGGGTTGCGGCGAACAATGGCAGATACCGTATCGACCAGTGTTTCCGGATCGATCAGTCCACTGCTGGTGCCATCCAGGTCACCGCCGGCGTTGAGGTACAGGTCACCGTTTTCCAGAACGGTAATCACCAGTGGCTCCTCGTTCTCCTGGGTTTCCATTGGCTCGGCATCAGCCTTGGGCAGTTCGACCTCAACGCCCAGGTTAAGAAGTGGCGCGGTGATCATAAAAATCACCAACAGAACCAGCATCACGTCGATGTACGGAACGACATTGATTTCGGCCATCGGACGGCGACGTTTTCTAACATTTGGCATCAGTCAGGCCCGCCTATTCTCCAGCGACCCGATGTGCTTCGCGCTCGAGGATGCTGGAAAATTCTTCCTTGAAGTTGTCATAACGGACGTCAAGACGGTCCACCTGGTTACTGAATCGGTTGTATCCGATCACGGCCGGAATGGCGGCAAACAAGCCCATGGCAGTTGCAATCAGGGCTTCTGAAATACCCGGCGCGACCATCGCGATGGTCGCCTGGTTGACGTTTGCCAGTTGGTGAAACGAGGTCATGATGCCCCACACCGTGCCGAACAGGCCGATATACGGACTGGTCGATCCCACTGTCGCCAGAAAATTCAGGTGATGTTCGAGGTCTTCGGTTTCACGCGTCAGCGTGATCCGCATGGCCCGCTGGGCACCTTCAACCATGGCGCCTGTAGACATGCGCGACTGTTCACGCATGCGATTAAATTCCTTGAATCCGGTATCAAAAATCCGCTCCATTCCTGATACTTTACGATGGCTGGCGGCAATGCCCTGGTGCAATTGAAATAAATCCGTACCGGACCAGAAGCGTTCCTCAAAAGCGTCCGCTTCCTTGATGGCAAGGTTCAGCGCCTGGCGCTTTCTGAAAATGATGAACCAGGAGGCGACCGAGGCCAGCAGCAAAATGGCCATCACCCCCTGCACCATCCAACTGGCCTCCAGAATCAGCTGCCAGACTTGCAGGTCATTACTCATCAATCCACCCTCTCCAACTCTGTTTTCATCCACGCCGGTATTCGCGCGGGTTTATAATTTTTCGAGTGCAATATGGCAGCCCCAACATCTGCGGTTGCGATCTGCACGCCATCGCTTTTTCTTACTATGCCCTGTTCAAACCGAAACCGGGCTCTTCCCACCGACGACAATGACGCGCTGACCAACAACTCATCATCCATCATCGCCGGCTTGATGAAGCGGACATTCATGTCGGTCACCACGAATATCAGCCCTTCTTCCTCACGCATCCGTTTCTGCCCGATTCCGCAGTCCCTGAGCCACTCGGTACGGGCACGCTCAAAAAAGTGCAGGTACCGGGCGTGATAAACCACGCCGCCGAGGTCGGTGTCCTCGACGTAGACTCTCATCTTCAAGACAAAACGGTTTTCACTAGGTTCCATATTTGTTCCATTGCAACCTGGGCTGTCCAGGGCATTTCAATATGGCGCTTCGGCTGGATCAGGAGTGTTTTTCAAAAACCGCCGTAGATACCTCCCTGTAGGCTCGGATGCGGCGTCCATGCCGCATACGTTTTTGAAAAACACTCCTGGTCCATCCAAATCGCTCACCCCTGAGCTTCGACCTCACGCTGGCACTAGCCTGAGCTCAGCGTTTGTGAGAATCCCGGCGCGGAGGCAAAGGCTGGTTGTGTGCTTTCAAAACTCTAGGCAACAGGGATGTTGCCTCGAAGCCTACATGGATGTATCTACGGCGTGTTTTGAAAGCACACAACCCGGCTTTGCCGCAATCTGCTGTCACTCCTTTTCATTAAACAAATCCGCTTCCCTGCTCTTTGGCAAATCCAGACCCAGGTGCCGGTACGCCTTGGTGGTTGCCATTCGCCCTCGTGCCGTCCGGCTCACATAGCCCTGCTGGATGAGAAACGGCTCAATCACATCCTCGATGGTGCCGCGTTCTTCCGAAAGCGCCGCAGCAATGCTCTCCACACCCACCGGCCCACCATCAAAATTCTTAATAATCATGTTCAACATACGGCGATCCATGGAATCGAAGCCCAGTTCGTCCACCCGCATCATCGCCATGGCTTTTGAAGCCATCTCGTGGTTGATAAAGCCCTCGCCCTTGACCTCCGCATAGTCACGCACCCTGCGCAGCAGGCGGTTGGCTATCCTGGGCGTGCCACGGGATCGGCGCGCAATTTCCTGCGCCCCTTCATTATCAACACCAATATGCAGAATTCCTGCCGAACGTGTGACAACCCTGGTCAATTCCTCGGTGTTAAAGAATTCAAGACGCTCGACAATGCCGAATCGGTCACGCAATGGTGAAGTCAGCAATCCTGCGCGAGTGGTTGCCCCAATCAGGGTGAATCTTGGTAAATCCAGCTTGATGGAACGGGCTGCCGGCCCTTCACCGATCATGATGTCGATCTGGAAATCTTCCAAGGCCGGATACAAAACCTCCTCGACAACGGCCGACAGGCGATGAATCTCATCAACGAAAAGCACGTCTCCGGGTTGCAGGTTTGTCAGGATGGCTGCCAGGTCACCGGCACGCTCAAGCACAGGGCCTGATGTTTGCCGAATGCTGACGCCCATCTCGTTTGCCACCACATGAGCCAGGGTGGTTTTCCCCAGGCCAGGCGGACCGAACACCAGCAGATGATCCAGTGGCTCGGAACGTTGCTGTGCAGCCTTGAGATAAATTTCCAGCTTCTCACGCAATGCGGGCTGGCCAATGTACTCATCAAGCGTCTTGGGGCGCAGGCTGGCATCCGCCACCAGCTCGGCGTCCTGGTCCTGCTCCTGGGTTTCCGGAGAAATGATGCGTTCTTCAGTGGATGACATAAGCAGCTTTCAATTGAAACATAATCACAACGGCCCTGCGGCTTTCAAAGCATTGCGAATAATGTCCTCGCTCGACATGTCGGGTTCCAGTACCGCCCTGACCATGCGCTGAGCCTCCTGTGGCTTGTAGCCCAGCGATGCCAGGGCGCGCACGGCTTCGCCTGCCGGCTCTGTTGATGGGGCACCCACGCCAGCCATCGGGCTGAATGAGACATCGACACCATCAATCTTGTCTTTCAATTCGATGATCAGCCGCTCCGCTGTTTTCTTGCCTATTCCCGGAAGCTTGACCAGCGATGCGGTATCGCCTTCCATCACCATCCGTGCCAGTTCGTCTCCGGATGTGCCGGACAAGATGGTGAGCGCCAGTTTGGCGCCGATACCGCTGATCTTGAGCAGTTGCCGGAACAGTGTGCGCTGGGCATCACTGCTGAAGCCGTAAAGGGTGTGGCCATCATCCTTTATCAGGAGATGGGTCAGGATGACGACCTGGGAACCTGTTTCCGGAAGGTCCGAAAACACCCCAAGCGGCGCTTCCACTTCATAACCCACACCGCCGACATCAATAAGAATCAGCGGGGGCTGTTTTTGAATCAGCGTTCCTGAAAGACGAGCAATCATCCTGGTTTTTCTGAAAAGCCGGCGCCTCTATCGCCTTATCTGGCTTTCACCATTTTATTTTATTGCGCCAGTCCCACTTGCTGCCTGCAGGCGGTCCAGCGTTTGTCTTGTGTGCTGGTGACATAATGCCACAGCCAATGCGTCGGCGGCGTCTTCTTCCAGCTTCTCGGTATGCCCAAGCAGAATTCGCACCATGTGCTGGACCTGGTCCTTGTCTGCAGATCCCTTACCGACCATCGCCTGCTTGATGGCTCGCGGTGCATATTCACTCACCGGAATACCGGCAGCGATCGCCGCACAAATGGCTGCGCCGCGGGCTTGTCCCAGTTTTAATGCCGAGTTGACATTGTGACTGACGAAAACAGTTTCGACGGCCACTTCATTCGGTCCGTGCTTTGCAATGATTTCTTCCAGTCCCGAAAAGATTTTGCCAAGCCGTTCCGGGAAGGATTTGTGGACGCAGTTGACCACACCTGCTGCGATCAGCACTGCCTGGTCGCCGCGCACCTGGACAATTCCGTAACCTGTGCGCCTCGAACCCGGGTCAATGCCCAAGATTTTCATGACACGAAATTTTCATGGCACGAAAATTTCATTCAGAATAGGATTCCGGGGGAATGTCAGCGTTGGAATACACATCCTGGGTGTCATCCAGGTCTTCAATCACGTCCAGAAACCTGAGTACCTTGCGGCCGGTTTCTTCATCGAGCTCAACCTCGGTACTGGCGCGCATGGTGACCTCGGCATTTTCCGGCTCCAGGCCCGCCTCCTTCATGGCTGACACAACCTGCGAGTGATCTTCGGGTGCTGCGGTGACCTCAATAGAACCATCGTCAGCCGATTGAATGTCCTCGGCGCCGGCATCCAGGGCCACTTCCATAATTTCGTCTTCTGAAGCGCCCGGAGCGAAGTTAATGACCCCGATTTTGTCGAAAAGGTAAGCGGTAGAGCCATCAGTTCCCAGGTTGCCGCCATGCTTGGTAAACGCATGACGAACATCGGCGACCGTTCGGTTGCGATTGTCAGTCAGGCATTCGACCAGCACAGCAACGCCGCCAGGTGCATAGCCTTCATAACGAAGTTCCTCGTAATTCACGCCTTCAAGCTCACCTGTGGCTTTCTTGATGGCCCGCTCGATATTGTCTTTGGGCATGTTGGCAGCATTGGCCTTGTCGATCGCAAGTCGCAATCTTGGATTGCTCGCCGGGTCGCCTCCACCTTCGCGCGCAGCAACTGTCAATTCACGATTAACGCGCGTAAAGATCTTGCCACGCTTGGCATCGACCGCTTTCTTCTTATGCTGAATGTTTGCCCATTTACTATGACCGGCCATGGTCGCATTACTCCGTATTTCTGTTCCCGCCCCCGATAAATTGGAACCGGCTTGATTAAACACACAATTTTATCATTCCCGGACAATATCGGACAGCGGTATTCAGCAGCCACCTGTTTTGGGCTTTGCTGAGAACTGCAACTGCCCCGAACCGGTAAAGCGCAATTGCCGGGGTAACGAAGGTGTTTTTCAAAACGGGGATCTTAAGTTAGTGGGAAAAGTGTCCGGTTCGAAGAAATTGAACGATCTGCACGGAAGCCTTTACGGAAAAAAGCATGCTGGTATGTGATGAAGGAATTTCAACATGATCCTTCAGATCATCATGCAGGCTCTCCCTGGCAAGAACGGTGCCATCACCATGTTCAGTGGCGCCGCCCGCCAATACGCCAAGACCAACGGCTCGATTGCCGGCGATCATTCCGATTTCGCGTCCCTGTGGCCACTCCTGTGCGCCATCAGACAACGTTTTTCTTGCAGCCCCGAGGAGGGTGGTTCCGGCCGGCCAGCGGCTGACCCGCCTGGCCGCGCGGCTGCCCTTGATGGGTGAGCCCATCAAAACAATCCTGCCACTCGGAGCAAAAGGATTCTCAACCAGCATGTGAACGGTAATCAGTCCACCCATGCTGTGAGCAACAATATGGGGCAGGCTGCCATCATCGCGTTTCGCAAATTCATACAAAGCAGCAGCCTGTCTATCCAGGCTGCTCCTGGTGGTGGCATAGTCGAACTTGCTTACTGAAAACCCGGCATTGCTGAGTTTGCCGGCGAGGTGAGTCATCCACCACCCTTTGGCCCACAGTCCGTGAACCAGCACCACTTCCCTGATTGACTCATCGATTGCCATAACGTGAGATTAACGCAGAAAACACGGACTGTTCAGGGAATTCTTACCCGACGGGGACGCAGCACACTTTCCGCTGAAACCATGGCCAGCGAAATCCAGATACAACTGAATGCGACCATGTGACCCGGCGTGAAGTTTTCGCCATACAAAAACACCGCCAACAGGAAAGTCAGTGTTGGCGCGATGTATTGAAAAAAACCAACGGTGGTCAATGCCAGGTTTTGCGCTGCCGTGTTAAACCAGATCAGTGGCACCACCGTGACCAGGCCCGCACCGATCAACAACAAATCGATTCGGGTTGAAATGGCGCCAAACTGAAACCCTTGTGTGTTGGCAATCCAGATGCCAGCCAATAATGTTGGTATCGCCAGCAGCAGGGCCTCCCAGAGAAGCCCGATCATCGGCCCGACCCCCAGACGCTTGCGCACCAGCCCATAGAAGCCAAAGCTGAAACCCAGCACCAGGGAAATCCAGGGTGGTTGCCCCAGGTACCAGGCCAGGTAAGCGGTTCCGGCAAATGCAGTCACAACTGCAACTGCCTGCAATTTCGTCAACCGTTCTTTGAGAAAAAGCGTGCCCAGCAATACGTTAACCAGGGGATTGATGAAGTAACCCAGGCTTGTCTCCAGCACGTGGTCGTGAGTGACTGCCCACACGAAAACAAGCCAGTTAGTCGCCACGAGGCTTCCGGAGAGCAGTAAGCCAAGAATGGTTTTTCGCGGCAGCTTCATTCGAAGCCAGAAGCTCTTGCCGTCACGGATGACCAGAAAGATCACCAGCAATGGAATGGCCCAGATAATCCGGTGAACGATGATTTCCAGTGCCGAGACCCCAACCAGCAATTTGAAATACATCGGGGCAACGCCCCAGAGACCAAATGCACCAAGCGCGGCAATGATGCCAAGGCGTTGATTGGGTTGGTGTTCTGGTTGTGGTGTGGGCATCCTGGTCTGTTCCAGCGGTGCGAGAGCCTGGTGGGTC
>DATFLY010000130.1:0-4994 GCA_035267185.1 Lysobacterales bacterium
ATCAGCGGTCGGGCGCCGCCAGGTGTGTTGTCAGAGATGCCTCCGGTACAGCGGCCGTTATAAAGTCCGGCCAGGCGGCGAATCTCGAAGCTGCCGCTGTCATCACCAAGTGTGTATTCGGCCGTGCCCTTATTGCAGTTAACGAAGGTCAGTTCTAACTGGCCTGTCACATCGACCGGATTGACGGCGTCACTGGCGTCCTGCATGAAGTCGACGTCGAAGGATGTATAAAGCATCATCAGCACACGATTGCCTTCGACATGGCCGATGGCCATGTGCCAGGCAGACTGGGCGTCGTCGCCATATGTGAACCAGTAGGCGACTGCTTTGGGCATACCGTTCTCTTCCTGGTCAATAATTTGCAGAACCAGGCCCTGGCTCTCCTGGCGGGATTGTTCCCAAAGGCCGGAAAAGTAGCGCGTTACAGCGACATCACCAGCGAGGGCCGGTGACAGGTTGTTCAGGAAACACGCGATAAAAAGGAATATCAGGAAATGCTTCATCTTTCAGAACCCTTTGACTTTTGTTTCATGCAAAAACTTTTAGTTTCATGAAAAAACTTCTAGTTTGATGAAAAAACTCTGGGCACATTACTGCGCCCCCTGATCCCTGTACGCTTCAGTATAGGATATATCAACTTTATTGCCTTACCGACAGGGGCAAAAACGCGGAAATCCGATAATCCGGGTTCGTGTAAGATCAAAGTCAAAATTCGTACACCGTTTCGTAATGCCCAAAAATTTTACTTTATCTGTTCTGGTTTTGATCCCGCTGGCGGCATGTTCCCTGGTTCCCAAAGGGTATGACCCCGCTGATCCAGCCGCATTTGCGCCCATGCCTCACACTTATGAGGGTATTCGCGATGGCCGTGGCCGATTTCGGGAAATCAGCTGTGCCGTTGTTGAAGCCCGCAAAGAGCAGGAGCCACACTATGAATCATGTGACCAGGCTTTGCGCAATCTTGGTGACGAGCCGGTAGCAAGCGGGTTGGCGGTGAGCCTGGGCCGGGCCGAAAGGGCCCTGGTAGCAGCTTTTGTGCCGGGTATTGGCTGGGAGTGTTTTGAGAACTGGATGAAGTACAACAATGAGTTCGGCAACCCGGGTTTTGATTTAGGATACGAGAGTTTAATTTTCTCCATTGATGGTCTTTCCGGCAGTGCTCACAATGGGGACCAAATTCGTACACAGATTATCGAGAAATCCTCGGAGTTTCAGCCGCATTCCCTTGTGATCATCGGCTACTCCAAGGGCATCAACGACGCGCTTGAAGCCATCGTGCAGTATCCGGAAATTCATCCTTACATTGCCGCTGTCGTCAGCGTGGCAGGGGCGGTGGGGGGGTCACCGCTGGCCCAGGACATAGACGAAAATGACCTGGGTCTCATGAAGCACATTCCGGACGCGGCTTGTAGTGATGGAGACGGAAAAGCTGTAGAGGCGCTGTTGCCAGCTGCGCGTGACATCTGGATGGCAGAGCACCAGTTACCTCCCGAAATTCCCTATTACACTTTAATCACGCTTCCGGAGCCGGAAGAAGTCTCCAATATCCTTCATCCATCTTACCGGCGCCTTGCGAAAATCGATCCTCGTAATGACGGGCAGCTCATCGTCAGTGATCAGCTTTTGCCTGACAGCACTGTGTTGGGTTATCTGAATGCCGATCATTGGGCGGTAGCCGTGCCGATCGCCGAGGAGCACCCCTTTATTGCCGGGGTATTTGTGGATCAGAATACTTTTCCAAGGAAGTCATTGGCCGAAGCGGTGTTGCGTTATATAGAGGAAGATCTGCGGGTTACGCCGGAAACCGATCTGAACTGAAGGAAAAGGAAGCCTTTCATTCAACGTTGATGATATTGCGGGTACACTCAGAATTGATGGAAATTCAGGCAAAAATTACCGGCTTATTACACCGATTCATCACAATGACGATTTCGTTGTTGCTCATTGGCTGCGCCAGTACCTCCTTCGAACCGCAGCCCATGCACGACCCCATGACATTCAGCAGTTACCAGTCACGCACCATTGATGATGTCACGGTTTCGATCGCAATTTTGACTGATGAAGAAGCCAGGTCACATTTTGGTGTTGATCTTGGCGAACATGAAGTACAGGCCTTGTGGGTTCGCGTACGCAATGCCACAACCCGGCGATACTGGTTGATTCGTAACATCATGGACCCGGACCTGTATTCAGCCGATGAAGCTGCCGAGATGGTTGGTGGTGACCTTTCCAATGAAAATTTCGAAGTGATGAGCCAGTATCTGAGGGATGAATCCATGCCTCTCCTGCTGGAGCCAGGGTTGGTCACCCAGGGGCACATATTCGTACCGAGAGAAGAGGGTGGAAGGTATGTCGAGGTCAGGCTGGCGTCTGATGCTTATGAATCTCAATCAGGGATCGGTAACCAGGGTACACGTGCAGACAGTGAAATCGGATCGCGGCAGATGGGTTTCGTCGAGCTTCGGTTTGATTTTGCACTGACACTTCCCGATGGGCTGTTTGACTTTGAGAATCTGCATCCGGATGAGATATACAGTGGTCAGAACCTTCCGGACCTGGATGATGATGCTCTGAGAAACGAGTTGGTGAGTCTGCCGTGTTGCGTGACCAACGATGATGGTGACCGCAATGGTGATCCACTGAATATCGTGCTGGTTGGTGATTTCCAGGACGTGATGTACGCGCTTACAAGAGCGGGCTGGTCTTTCACCCACCGAATCAGTTTCAGTACGGTCAGGCGCCTGGTATCAGCTGCTCTTGATGGAGAAGGGTATGCCGTAGCACCCATCAGCAGCCTCTACACCTTTGGTCGCAAACAGGATTTCGCATTGCAGCGTGCCCGTCGGGACATCGCGCAACGCAATCACATGCGCTTGTGGCTGGCGCCATTCACGCATCATGGTCGGTTTGTCTGGGTGGGTCAGGTGAGCCGGGACATCGGAGTGAAGCTGACCACCCATTCTCCCTCTCTCACTACCCATGTGATTGATCCGGAAGTCGATCTGACACGCGAGTATTTCCTGCACAGCCTGTTTGCCGAAGGGTTTGTGCAAGAGTTTGGATTCGTCGAGGGCAGCCAGGCAGCCAGCGTCGAAGAGCCTGCATTAAACCTGGCCAACGATCCATATTTCAGCGATGGTTTGCGTCTGGTGGTGGTCCTGTCGACACATCCATTGCCATACACCGAGGTGCGTAGCCTGCTGTGGGAGGAGTCCAGCGCACCAATGGTTGAAGGCCAGACCGAGGCAGCCAACCGCAATGTCTGGCCCATCGGCAGTGATAAGGATCGATAGCACATTCCAGATCGCGTGACTCAAATCCAGCCATGACAGGAATGTTGAAGATTATTAGCTGACCGGCATTTAGCCAGTCACAGCTTTTCGTAGGCAATCTCAAAGGTATCGCCGTCTTCAATACGCCCTGACTGCAGACCATTATTGAACCAGCGCATGCGTTGTTCGGACGTTCCGTGCGTAAACGCGTGTGGTACGACCTTGCCCTGGGTGCGTTTCTGAATGGCATCGTCGCCGATCTGGTTGGCGGCCCGCATGGCTTCTTCGATGTCACCCCGGTCCAGGTAGTGGCGGTTTTGGTTGGCCCAGACACCGGCCAGATAATCAGCCTGTAGTTCCAATCGCACGGACATCTGGTTGAAATCGGGCTGGCCACGCCTTTCGTGAACCTGTTTTGAAATACCAAGCAACGTCTGCACATGGTGTCCGACTTCGTGTGCGATCACGTAAGCCTGGGCAAAATCACCAGGCGCAGCAAACTGCTGTTCCAGCTGGTCGTAGAACGACAGATCAACATAAATCTTCTGATCAGCAGGGCAATAAAATGGCCCCATGCGTGCATCACCAAGACCACAGCCGGTGGGATATCGGTCCTTGAAAATCACCAGCTGAGGTTCCTTGTACTGGCGACCGATGCGCTGAAACTCGCGGTTCCAGATATCCTCGGTATCAGCCAGGACAACCTGTACGAACTGGAACAATTCCTGTTCCTCGGCCGTGGGTTGGTAATCAACCTCCTGTACCTGGACAGGACCACCCACCATTGACGACGGATCCAGCAGGCCCATTTTCCAGCCGATCAGGCCAAGTACGATCAGGACGAGTATGCCTTTCAGACCGAAAGTGCGGCCGACAAGGCTCAGGATTCCGGCGGCGCCTGCTCCGCCTGCTGCAGCGCGACGACCCCTGGCATCCTCAACGTTGCTGCTGGTTCTGCGTCCTTTCCATTTCATGAATTCAATCTCCTAGCGCGAGGGCAAAATGTGTCTTTTGGCTGGATTACCAAGCAGTTTCAGAAATTCGCCGAACACGCTCTTGCTTAAAGCCATTGAGCCACCAATCAGTGCATGGGTCTGCTCGCGAATGGTTTCTGCGTCGTTTGCCACTTTGCTCTTTTTCAATTCCTCAAGGTATTTGGGCAGGGTCAGCCACCTGTTGATCAATCGCTCGTCAAGTTCAAGGTGAAACTGTAAACCATAGGCCTTTTTACCATAGCGGATCGCCTGGTTGTCGCACAGTTCACTTCGTGCAAGCTGAATGGCACCGGCCGGCAGGTCGAAAGTATAACCATGCCATTGGAAAACAGGACGCGTGTGCGTCAAGCCACAAAATAACGGGTCGGCCGCTGCTTCCGGCGTGGGCTCAACATCGTACCAGCCAATTTCCCATTCAGGTGCGGGCCGCAAAGGTGCACCCAGGGTATGGGCAAGCAACTGTGCCCCCAGGCAGATGCCAAGCACTGGCATGTCCTGTTTCAGCGCTTCTTCAATACAACGAATTTCAGTGGTCAGATGTGGATACCGACCTGCCTGGTTCGGCATCATTGGGCCACCCAGCACGATCAATGCCTGGTAGCGATCAATGCCCGGACTCGCGTCCGGTTCACGATGAAAATTCACATACCGGATGCGATGTCCACGTTGGCGCAACATGGGGTCAAGCGTGCCTAACGGCTCTGCGGCAACATGCTGAAAGACAAGG
>DATFLY010000131.1:0-7782 GCA_035267185.1 Lysobacterales bacterium
GCTTATCTGTACACGATATCTGCCGGTGGGTCTTGTACAGGTTTTGTCTCTTGTACAGATGTGCAAGCGGACGGCGATAAGACTAAGATAGCGGCCTTTGGCGAACGTGAAAGTCGGCTTTACAGGTACTCTGGTCAGTAAAACAATTATGAATTTGAAGCGTTTTTGTATCCTGGCTGGACTGTTCCTGGTGCCTTTGGTGTCCATCGCCCAGGTGTGTGAAGTCAACTCTACCAACATACCTGCAGACATCCCGGTACCAAATGCAGATGCCACAGCATCGACCTTTCAGCAGTTTAGCTGGGAGAACTTCCTGGGAATCAATGCCGCAGTGGTTGGTGGTCCACCAGCTTCTAAGGATCAGGATCCGTTGTGGCGATCATGGTCGACGGTGGTCGATGTTTTGTCGTGCCAGGTCAGCCCACGCCCGGCAGGTTGTGAGTGCCTGGATGGCAACTGTTCTGAGTCCGGTACAAGGTTTTATCCCGGCGCCTGTCGTGCAATCCCCGATTTTCAGAACTACCGGGTGCTCGGCCAGAGGGGGCAGTTTGATGATTCCTTCCTGGAGGCGGAAACCAACGGCCTCTCAAATTCCCCCGTTCTTGACCGCTTCGGAAACTTTCTTCGTTATGAAATCCTGGTCAGCCCGGTGACGTATGACACCATCATTGAGCAGTCATTGTGGGACTGGGATGTCCTGGATGCCAATGAAGAGAATCTGAACCTGGCTTGTGGAACTGCCGAGTACACGGGCGGTGATCCTGCCCACCCCGACATGGGTGATATTCAGCTCAAAGTGGCCTGGCTTGATGCTGATGATGAGGTCGGCGAAGCACTCAATCTGAATCACTACTACACGGATGACCTGCTGGTATACACACCGGCCTATCGAACCACCGATGGCGTGGAACGCTGCGAGCTGCGGACCATGGCCATGGTGGGCATGCATATCACTCACAAGACCCTGCGCCAGCCGGGCCGAATCTGGGCGACTTTCGAACACCGGGACCTGGCGCCCAACTGTACCGAGCGCATGCCCGGATCAGGCATTACCAATACCAACATGAGTTGTCCTTCGTCGGTGGAGGAGGATTTCACGCTTTATGGCATGCAATGCAATGAGGATGATCCGGAATGTGCAGCCTGTAATGTCACCCCGGAAAGCAACGATGATCTGGATATTTGTCGTAACCCAACCACGCCCGAGCTGATTGGCTGGTGTCTTGACCAGGGGCCCGCAGCCATCGAAGGCACTTCAAAACTGTGCCGACACGTGGCAGTGGAGCCACCCGAAATTGAAAACGTCCCTGCACCCATTCCAAACCCATTGCCTGATAACTATCCCCAGGCTGCGGCCTGGAACCAGGCCTGTGTGAACGAGCTGGTGATCAACGATCATAAACCCTGGTCGCATTACATGCTGATCTCGGGGCAGTGGCTGGAGGGCGATCTGCTTCCGCCCGAACCGAAACCACCGGCGACACTGGAATGCCTGAACCTGGTTGAAGATGTCTTTGGAGGCATTGTTAACCCTGATGTGATTCAACCCAAGGTTGAGACCAGTAACGGTGGCATGAAGCCGTTCCTTGGCAATATCACCATGGAATCGTACGGAAAATCCAATTGTATTGGCTGCCATTCAAGAGGCTCGATCCGCAACTCTGAAGGTGAACAATACAACACTGATTTTGCCTACTTTCCCTCGTTGAATGTTTATCGACAGGACAATAATTTCATGACGCACAGGGTCACCAGGCCGACCAATATGTGCGAGACGCCCGGCTTTCCGGCTGTGCTGGAGTTTGACCTGACTGGCGGAGCAGCTGGCGCACGGGTTGCCGAGCAGTCCATGAACGTTCTGTTGGGCATCGAATTTCCTGAGAACCTGCCGGATCCGGAAGTATCGGCCACAGATTTCGAGGACTTTTCGCAGAGATGGACTCACAATGGCCAGTTCACCCAGTTTATTCCGGATCCTTCCTGCTCGTCCGGGTCCTGCGAAGTCGACAGGGCATTGCCGGCCGAACCGGGTCAAAGGTGGCTGCAGCTACGGACCGACCCTGCCTTGCAGTTCAGTCCGGATGTACCGCTTTACAGAACACACATCATCCTGGATTTTCCCGGCCTGACCTGCAGTGACATCAATCCCCTGGAAATACGTTTGTGGGTGAGCGACGACTCGCAGTCGGTGTATGCCAACCAGGTTGACAGCGATAACCTTGCTGCCACCCTTTACCTGTTGCCCGAGGCACCGCCACCAATGGATCTGGACTATCCGCAGGTCCCGACGCTCAGCCGCAATGCATTGCTGGCGCTGATGATGGTGTTGCTGTTGCTGGGGCTGCGCGAAGTTCGTCGTTTCTAGAAAAAACCGGTCAATCAGGCCGCTTCGACCGCTTGCGACTGCTGTTCACGGGATTGCCTTATGCCGTGGTATCGATAGCTGTGGAACAACGTAAATCCAACCAGCATTAGCAGGCCCGCCAGGGCATAAGCCCCGAAAAGACTGAGCAGCACTGCAAACAATCCCGCCAGGCACAGGGCGGCAGCAGCGGTCAGGAACCAGCCGCCAATCACGCTCAGTACCCCCGCAACGCGATAGGTTGCGCTTTCGCGTCCCCAGGCCTGGTCGGCGAGCGAGGTGCCCATCGCAACCATGAAGCTGACAAAGGTTGTCGACAAAGGCAGCTTCATGGACGTGGCGATCGCGATCAGGATGCTGGCGACGGCCAGGTTAACCGAAGCACGCACCAGGTCGAATGCTGGCGCGTCCTGCACACGTTCAGATTTTTGTTCCCGCCTGAACCGACTGGCGATTCCGGTTCGCCATTGACCTGGCGTGATGCTTCGGACTGCTTCGCTGGCGGTGAGAAACAGCCGAACCAGGGTTCGCGACAGGGGTCCCGGTCTGAACCTTTCGCTGCCCTCATCCTGGCGCGCCAGGGTGATTTCAGTGTGGGTGACCGAGCGCGCCTTTGATGACAGCCACAGTGTCACGGCCATAATGATGCCTGCAACGAAAAGATAACTGCTGTTACCGCGCACTGGCTCAGTCAGGATATCCATCTGGAATGCATCCGGGTCGATACCCGAGCCTGACCAGGCTTTCCAGGATTCTAGACCGGCAAGAGGCACACCAATAAAGTTCACAAGGTCATTGCTGGCAAATGCCATGGCCAGGGCAAAAGTGCCGGAAAGCACCACAAACACCAGTGGATTGATACCAGCCCGAAGCAGTGCGTAAGAAACAGCCAGCCACAGGCTGAAAAAGATCGCCAGGATCATCAGGGTGTTGTGGCTGACATATTCCAGCACTCCAGGGGTCACAAACCCGGCACCCTTCAGCCCTTTGATAAACAGGAAGTAGCTAATGACGCTCAGTGCGATGGCGCTCCAGGTGACACGTGCTGCATTGGTGTGTCGGGAATCTTCAAAAGTGAAAAGCAGCCTGGAGACAAACTGCACAAACGTGCCCACTGCAAAGGCAATGCCGACAGACAGAAAAATTCCGGTAATGATCGCCACCGCGTTCGAACTGTTGATGAAATCCATGAATGGAGGTGCATCGGGAGACCCCACCACGCTAATGATGGCAACTGCAAGAGCCGCACCCAGGAGTTCGAAAACGATCGAGACGGTGGTCGATGTGGGCAGCCCGAAGGTGTTGAACAGGTCCAGGAGCAGGATGTCTGCAATCATCACAGCCAGGAATACCACCATGACATCTGCAAATGAAAACATCTCCGGATTGAAGATGCCCTTGCGCGCAACATCCATGATGGAAGAAGAAAACAATGCGCCAACAATGATGCCGACGGTTGCAACGATCATGATGGTTCGGCGGGTTGCTACCCGGCTGCCGATCGCTGAGTTGAGAAAATTCACCGCGTCGTTGCTGACCCCGACACTGAGGTCAATGACCGCGAGAATGAAAAGCACTGCGATGGCGAACGTGAAGAAATCCATGAAGAATCCCGGGTGACTAATCCGGAAGTTTAGGCAAGGGTTATGTCAGTTCCATGAATGGCGTGATCACCAGTGTGATCACAAAACCGGCGGAGTTGGTGCAGATACAAGGAAACTGACCCTGGCGAGCGCAAAGCCAATCAGGGCACCGGCCGCAACATCCGTTGGGTAATGGAGCCCGAGCACCACTCTTGAAACCGCGATGCTGATGGCCAGGGGTAACAGCAGCCACATCAACGTCGGAAAGTAGGTTGCCAGCATCACCATGAAACAGGTTGCCTGAAGGGTATGGCCCGAAGGAAAGCTGTAACGGTCCATTGGTTTGCTGAAGAGACACACATCCCTGTGACTGGCGAAGGGTCGTTCCCTGATCAGGGTCAGCTTGAGAGATTTGTAGATAACGATTCCGGCCAGGGCTGTGACCGCCATGTGTATGACGGGCACCACGGCTGGTTTACCAAAGACGAGCGGCAGTGCAACCAGCAGCCCCACCCACAATGGCCAGTCGCCGATGCGACTGATGAATCTGAAATATGTGCGTATCGGTATGGCTTTGGCAATGGCGTTGAGCGGACGGCAAAGACGAACCTCGAACGCATCCAGTCGCGTGAAATTGGCGCTGATCCTGAGGCTGGGCATCACATCCCTCCCTGTTTGGGGACATCAGGACACCAACATTCGGCTGGTGTCACAGATCCCTGGTTTGCCAGGATGGCAATGTCCATTGTTGAGTAGAAAAGAGACAGTAAAGTGACGGTTTCCTGACCATTCGTTGACAGTTGATACGCTCATCGCTGTCACACAATTGCAAAGCCCTCGTAGCGGTTTGGTCATGTCTCGCCCTCAGAATACGACCATGCGTATTGCCATCGTGACGGACGCGTGGAAACCTCAGGTCAATGGTGTGGTCACCACGTTGTCATGGACAGCAAAGTCGCTTCGGGATTTTGGACACGAGGTGAAGGTGTTTGGTCCCGACAGGTTTCGTACTTTCCCGCTCCCCAGCTACCCCGAGATTCGACTTGCATGGCGGCCCTATAAACGCCTCAGCGAGGAACTCAGAGATTTTCGGCCGGAATGCATTCATATCGCGACCGAGGGCTTGCTTGGAATCGCAGCCCGTCGTTATTGCCGTCGCAATAAACTGGTTTTTACAACTTCGTATCACACCCAGTTTCCCCAGTACGTTCGCAAGCGGGCACCGATTCCGATCAATACCTCTTACGCATTCCTGAGACGTTTTCACCTTGCTGCCGCACGCACGTTTGTGGCAACCCAAAGCCAGCAGGACGAGCTTGAAAAACACGGCTTCAGGAACATTGTCCGCTGGGGGCGCGGGGTGGACACCGGGACTTTCAAGCCGGGCGACAAGTGCTTTCTATACTATCCGAGGCCTATCTGGGTGTACGCGGGCCGAATCGCTGTCGAGAAAGGCCTGGAAGATTTCCTGGAGTTGTCCCTGCCGGGAACCAAGTTATTGGTTGGCGATGGTCCGGACAGGCAGTCGCTTGAGAACAAATGGCCTGATGCCGTGTTCACCGGTTACAAGTTCGGATCCGACCTTGCGGCGCATATGGCCGCAGGGGACGTATTCGTGTTTCCGAGCCGAACCGACACTTTTGGCCTTGTCATGATCGAGGCGATGGCCTGTGGCCTTCCGGTTGCGGCTTACCCTGTGACCGGCCCGATCAATGTGGTTGAAAGCGGCGTGACCGGAATACTCGACGACGATCTTAAACGTGCCGCCATGTTGGCACTCGAACTGGACCCCCAGGTGTGCATCGACCATGCGCGCCAGCTCTCATGGCCCAATGCCACCCGGCAATTCGAGCAAAACCTGGTGCCGGTTGCAGGAGACTTATTGCCAGTACAAACGGGGTAAAGATGATGGCCAATCAAAATATGCGTCACTTCAGAAGCGTCTTTATTTCGGACGTGCACCTTGGATACAAGGGTTGCAATGCCAATCTTCTGGCCGATTTTCTCAAACACACGCGCACCCAGAACCTCTTCCTGGTGGGCGATATTGTCGACATGATCAGCCTGCGTCGCACTTTTTACTGGCCACAGGCCCACAACAACGTGATCCGCATGTTGCTCGGCAAGGCCAAGCACGATACGCGCGTTGTTTACATTCCTGGTAACCATGATTTTCCATTCAGGGAATACTGCGGACTAAGATTCGGAAACCTGGAAATCCGACGCCGTTGCAGGTACACCGCCGCTGACGGACGCAAATACCTGGTCACGCATGGGGACGATTATGACGGGCAGGTGCGCTTCAGCCTGGGTCTCAAGCTGGTGGGGTACGCCTTTTACGAGGTCATCATGCGGCTCAATCGCAGCATTACGGCCGTGCGGGACCAGATGGGCAAGGACTACTGGTCTCTGGCCACATTTCTCAAGGAGAAATCGGGATCAGCAAAGAAATATGTTGACCGATATCGCGAGGCGGCCATGGCCGATGCCAGGCATCATGAGCTCGATGGCGTGATCTGCGGGCATATACATCGCCCCGAGATCACCGTGATTGACGGTATTCGCTACCTCAACGACGGAGACTGGGTGGAGAGCTGCAGCGTACTTGTGGAACACAGCGACGGTGAAATGGAGCTGTTGCACTGGCCAACCGAGGTCAGAAAACGCGAAACCCAGGTGGTCCTGCCTGCTGCAGCCTGAAAGGAAAACTCCCTTATAATCGCGCCAGTAACCGGGTAATCAAGAACCGGGAGGGTGTGAATGAATCTTTGTGGACTGATTGAGCGGTGTGCCCTGATAAACGGTAACTCTGCTGCAATTATTGATGGCGAAACGCGTTACAGCTGGAGACAGGCTCGTGATCGGATCGCTCGCCTGGGTAACGGCCTCACGTCGCTGGGCTGCCAGGAAGGCGACAGGGTAGCCATCCTTGGCCTTAACTCGCACAGGTACTTCGAAAGTATTTTTGCAGCACCATGGGCAGGTGGGGTTATGGTGCCGATCAACATCAGGCTGGCAGCGCCGGAAATGGTGCACTGCCTGAGTGACTCGGGGACTTCAATCCTTCTCGTGGATGACGCCTTCCTTCCGGTGGCTGAAGAGATAGCAGGTCAGATCGACAGCCTCAGGCATGTTGTTCACATGGGAGATGGTGCCAGGCCAGGCTGTTCCACCCATCACGAGGCATTGATTGCCGAAAATGAACCTGTTGATTACGCAGGCCGCGGACCGGAGGACATTTCGGGGCTTTACTACACCGGTGGCACGACCGGGTTGTCGAAGGGGGTGATGCTTTCACATGCCAACCAGGTGATCAATGCGCTGCAAACCAGAATGGCCTTCAGCATGGATACCGACACGAAATACCTCAACGTCGCGCCCATGTTCCACGCCGCCAACATGATCGGCATGCTCAATGCGACTGTCGCTGCTGCCACTCATGTATTTATTCCCGCGTTCACACCTGAAGGTGTACTGAAAATTGTTGAGCAGGAGAAAGTCAGCCATTCGGCCATGGTACCGACCATGATAAATATGGTTTTTCATGACCCGGATTTTGATGACTATGACCTGTCCAGTATCCGCACCTTGCTCTACGGCGGCTCCCCCATGACGGAATCGGTCATCGCGCGGGTGACGGAATGCCTGCCGTCTGCTCGAATGGTGCAGGCTTATGGCCTGACCGAAACCAGTCCGATCCTGACTGTGCTCGGGCCTGAATATCACACGTTTGAAGGCCCGCACGCCGGAAAGACACGGTCAGCGGGACAGGTCGTGGCCGGTACAGAGCTTTGCATACAGGACGATGACGGAAATCAATGTATACCTGGTGTGGTG
>DATFLY010000132.1:0-9684 GCA_035267185.1 Lysobacterales bacterium
CGGCCCTCGATTGGGTGTTGTGGGCGCTTGCATTGGTATTCCTGTTCGCCCTCACATGGCGCCTGAAGAATCGATTGCTGGCGCCGGTGCAAAGCCTGGCCAATATTCTTGAAGCCATTCGATATGAGGACTACGGACTCCGGGTTCGTCGGGACCGGGGTGGGGTGATGAGTGAGCTGGCCCAGGAGATCAATTTATTGGCGATGGACCTGCGTAACCGGGCACGGGAAGAGCAGGAGTCGCGCGCTTTGCTGGAAAAGGTCATGCAGGAAATAGACCTGCCGTTATTTACCTTTGATGTTCAGCAGAAACTCGTGATCGCCAACCCGGCGGCCGAAACACTGATAGGTTCCAGGCTGTTACCAGGCACCACTGCCGCGAGCATAGGCGTCGATGCCTTGTTGGAAGAAACCGGGCTGGAGCCGGTGAGCCTGTCCCTTCCTGGCGGGGCGGGGCGATTCGTGGTGCGTCACCGCCCTTTTCGCATGGACGGCCGTCCACACACATTGTTGGTGCTCGCCGAGGTCACCAGTGCACTGAGGAGGGAGCGACAGGAAGCATGGCAAAGACTCGTCCGTGTGCTTGGCCATGAAATCAATAACTCGCTGGCGCCGATCAAGTCGATTGCAGAGACGCTGGGGGGCATTGCAAGCCGCAAGGAGCGCGAGATTGATCGTGAAGAGATGCGCGATGGTCTGGACAGAATTGCGGAGCGGGCCACAGCGCTGGGCCGGTTTATCAGCGGCTATGCAACCCTGGCGAGACTGCCTGCACCTAATACCCAATCCGTGTCGATGAAGGAACTTGCTGCACGGGTCGTCGCCATGGAAACCAGGGTCGAAGTCGAAGTGGAGGGACCTGAGGCCCGGCTCCAGGTGGATCCGGACCAGCTTGAGCAAACACTGATTAACCTGGTCAAGAATGCTGCTGATTCGGTTGAATCCCGGGATGGCAGTGTGCGATTGCAATGGCAACACAAGAGCCAGGGAACATTGATTGAGGTGGTGGATGACGGACCGGGACCGCCGGATTCAGAGAACCTTTTTGTGCCTTTTTTTACCACCAAGCCAGGGGGCAGCGGCATTGGCCTGTTGCTGGCGCGTCGGGTTGCAGAATTGCACGATGGCTGGCTGACGCTGGATTCGCGGGCAGATGGTCAGAGTGGCGCATGTGCGCGCCTGTGGCTTCCACGTTGAGTGCTTGAGAGGTTGCTGAGTTTTTCGATCACTGCATATCGGAGGGATAAATCCTGCGATAGCTGCTTTCAGAGAGTTGCGATTCCAGGTCAAGGGCCGCTTCAAGTTGTCCCAATCGCATCATCAACAATGCCTCAGCATCCAGAATCTCCGGGTCTTCTGAAGTATTGAACCACTGATTGATTAAGGACTGTGCAGACTGCCAATGGCTGTTTGCCGATTCCATTTCTGATCCATGTACAGCCAGATCACCAAGAGTGATCAGAACCAGGATCTGAAGCTTGCGGGTGTCGCGATCCTCGGGCGCCGCCTCGATCAGGCTTTCCAAGACATCCTGCGCGATTTCAGCCCTGGTTTGTGCATCCTGTGCCTTGTCCTGGTTCGCTGCCTGCCAGGCTGCTTCAAGTTGGCTGTGAGCATAGGAACGCTGCCAGCTGGCATTGTCCGAATTGATGGCAGTGAGTTCATCCAGATCATCGAGAGACGCTTCGATACCAATGGCTGCACAGGCTTGTGAGCCCTTGAGCCGGCATGCGCTTGCGATTGTTCGTGATACATCAGCACGCCGGTGTCGCCAGCGGGTCATGGTTGGGTCAGTAATCAGCAGGCCATCAAGCCACTCAACAGCACTCGCGCCGTGTTCCTCAACACCTGCATAGTTCCCACGGAGAAGGAGCACGCGACTCAGCCAGTATTCGCTGGAAAGAAGGTACTCGCGCCAGAGATTGTTGCCAGTATCTTCCCTGTGGATTTCAAGCTTGATTTCCAGATCCTCGCGCATGTGCATTTCAGATTCTTCCAGCAGGCCCAGAGCCATCTTCAGTTTTCCGAGGTTGTTATGGGCAAAGCCAACTTCGATTCGGGCATCAGTGCTGTCGGGTTCCAGCGCAATGAATCGCTGAAAAATAGCCATGACTTTTTCATAGGCAACCAGGGCGTCTTCAAGCTTGCCACTGTTCTCCATGATGCGGCCGAAATTCGTCCAGGCGTAGCCGGAGTGGAGAAGGAGGTCCACATCATCCTGATTTGTTGTAGACAGGGCATCTACCACGGCCAGCTGTTTGAGGAAATTTTCCTGTGCCGCCTCGTATTCGCCCAGTTGCCAATGAACCTCACCGATGCTGAAATGACTCTCAGCAAGGGCGAGTTGCCAGTCGTTGCGTGCGGGTTCATTAGCCGCCACCAATTCAGAGATGTCTCGCGCCTCCACGTAGGCTTGCATTGCGCCCGGCAGGTCACCCTGGTCCAGCCGTGAACTGCCTATCTGACGTAATGCGAGTGCTCGTTGGGCAAGCACTTCATCACGCGCGTCATCTTCATCAAGAGACTGGAAATAATCCATGGCCTCGTCCGCGACCGTGGTGTACAGGTCCAGACGCCCGATCCCATGGAGGTCTTCGCGCAGGTCACCAAGCATAAATCCAACCAGGTTTTCAGCATCTTCGCGTCGCCGCTCGGATTCAGACTTAGCCATAAAAGCAAATGTGGCCAGACCGGCCATCATGATGGCTAAAAGTGCTGAGCCTGCTGTGATTGCAAACATCCGACGATGTCGGCGATGAATATCTCGCTGCAGCAGCTTGTCCAGGCGGACATCGAGCAATCCGGCAATCAGCATCATTTTCGCGTGATTGCGAGCGTGCCGGCCACCCCGGGCATCGGCCGCAATGGGTTCCGCAGCGATGCCATTGGCGTCCGGCTTGCGCAATGCCGGTGGGAAACAGTCGAGTTCATCATCGGCCAATGGTTCCCCGGCGATGATCAGGCAAAAAATACGATCTCCGCGGCCCAGTGCCTGAAAGCGCTTCACCTCTTCATTGACCCAGCGCGACCGGGCAGCGGCGGGGGAGCAGATAATAATCAGCGACTCTGAATCGGTCAGGGACTCCTCGATGACATTGGGAAGACTTGAAGCGCTGGCCAATTCATCCCGATCCCGAAATACAGGCCTCAGGTTACGTGGCAGGATGTGACCAGCGGCGGCAGAATCTGACCGCAGGTGTTTTGGTACGCGGTATCGCTCGAGTGCCTTGTGCAGCCACTCCGCCCACTTGCCGTCCTCATGGCTGTAACTCAGGAAAGCCCGGTATCTGAATTCAGCCCCCATGACATCCGCTGCTAGTTTCGAATGACCGGTCTGTCTCCGGGCGCAGGGGGGCCACCAGAGGTTTCTGTTGTTGTATGAAGGTCTCCGTTGTCATCACGCACGGTAATCGTATATTCAAATCCGTCGACCGGAGTGGGTGGATTAGGGGCCAGATTATTGTCAACGTTTATTTTGCCTGGCCTTAATTTCGTCAGCGTGAATGGATCGGATGGATCGAAATCAATGTTCACAAATTCGAAATCATCGCCATCGCCTTCAGGTCGCCACTTCATCTTGGCGCGACCCAGCACAACAGGGTCGACCTGTACCGCCGGGTTGTCCGTGATGTCCAAACGTACATATATCGTTTTGTTAGCCATGGTAATTTCCTCTCTGCATGAGCGTGGAAAAAGTCGATTTGAATTTCAAATCCTAATTACTTGTTATCAATAGTATTTGTTGGTTCGCCTTCAAGTATTAGTTTAGGAGTTTTTCGATGATATTGCGCAGGTTAGGCATTACACCGATCTTGTGTGCGGGGGAATAAGGCAAGGTATTCAGATCCGGAGCAGTCAGAAATTCTCTGAGTTCGGCAGGTGACAATTTGCTGCCAAGACAGTGCTCGGCCACACCCTGAATCGACAGGGCTGCACCGGCAACAATGGCGGAAGCAGAAGAGGTGCCACCAAATGTTGATGTTGTCTGGCTGGTCCCGTCACCGTAGGTAGTGAGCGTGACCACCTGGGTGCCCTGGGCAAAACAATCGAGCCGATCTCCGAAACAAGTGAAGCCGGTCTGAGTCCAATGTGGCGGATACATTCTTTCAGCGGCAGCAACAAGAATTCCACCGGAATCCTGAGCAAAAACCGGTCCGCCCTGGTCATCCTCAATCAGGTCAAAATTTTTGGCCCCATTTCCGGCAGCTGCGACAACCGTTATGCCCACCCTGGTGGCCAGGTCCACGAGATCGAATACGCTTGGCTCCGCTTCAAGGGCGATGTTTACATGACCGTACATGACGGTCTGGACCTCGATCAAAAGTACATCGCCGCTATCCAGGGCACAAATGGCATTGGCTATGGCCTCAGCAGTGACAATTATAAAAGGGGAGCGCCACTGACCAACGGTCACGATGTGCCTGACATTGTGCACAATACCCTGGCACTGCTGTTGATTTACATGTGCCGCAATAATTCCAAGCACTGAGGTGCCATGTTCCACATCGTCGTAAAATCCATCGGCGATATTGGTGTAACTGTGTTCGGTGAGGTCCTGGTGCTCCTGGAACCAACCCCACTCGACGTCTGCAAAGCGCTGGCCTTCGCCATCGCCACCCTTGACTGTCCAGGCGTAGATAGCATCGATACCTTCCGGCTGCGGGTACAGGTAAGCCTGATTTATGGCCAAAGGGTCGATCGTTGTTTCTGTCGGTGGCTTGACCGGCCCTGGATGCAGGTGGGCAAAATTGACAATTGGCCATGAGCGCAAAATTTCAAGAACTCTGTCAGCGCGGTCCTCGCTGGCGATTTCAATCAGAAAATAATTCGCAAAGTTTGGTCCGACGTAATCAGGATCATCCTGTTGTGCCTTTTGGACAAGGTTTTCCAGGCAATTCTGGGTCTGATCGGAATATTGCGGAACAAATATGAAATCATTGTCCAGGGGGCGCGCATCAGGTGGCAGATATTCAAGGAAGTCGCGATAATTCAAAGAGCCTGATCGGAGCTCTGCACGATCTTCAATTTTGACGACAAGGTACGGCTGGACCTCACTTGATCTGTCATTTGAAGATGAAGACGGCGTGTAATTCATAGACCATTAATGGCGTAACAGGTACCCCTGACTATAGCTCAAGTTCCTGAGGACCGCCCATAGCCTGGCCAGCATTACTTCAGAGTTTCAAAACCAAGCTCTCGCAAAGCGTTACTGACAGCCTCGATTCCGGTTTCGGCCAGGGCCGGGTCTTCCGAGCGGGCCACCACGCTGACACCCCTGAATTCGTCACTGATCGGGTAGCTGCCAAAGGCAATCTCCGGAAACCTCGCCTGGATATCAGTCAACGGTTCGGCCAGGATTGATTCATGGATACCCGCAACGGTCACGCTTCGGGAGTGGAGCACGGAGCCACGTTCAATCAGGGGGTCAACGGCTTTGAGCATCCCCTGGAAAATTTTGGGTACGCCAGCCAGGATAAACACGTTTTCCATCCGGACACCGGGCGCGCCTGATACGGAGTTATTAATCAATTGAGCGCCCTGAGGTGCTCGTGCCATGCGGCGTCGCGCTGGCGTCATTTCCAGACCCTTCGTCTCGTACCACGCCCCGATCAGCGCCACTGCCCCGGGGTGCTCGATCACGGGCACATCAAAAGCGTATGCCACGGAATCTGCAGTGATGTCATCATGAGTGGGGCCTATACCCCCGCTGGTAAATACGTAATCGTATTTCTCACGCAGAGCATTCAGTGCCTCGGCGATGGTTTCCACGTGGTCGCCAACGATACGTGCCTCGGAGAGTGCGACACCACGTTCGGTCAACCATTTTGCAAGGTACTGGACGTTGGCATCCTGCGTGCGGCCGGACAGCAGTTCATCACCTATTGCCAGGATGGCGGCTGATTTTCTGGATGGTGAATCGTTCATTTGGGCTATTGTACCGCCCACATCACGATGGTTCTTCGCTGATCCTATTCGAACGCCAGTTGTTCGTCGGCCGTCGGGTCGACTGGTAAACGAACCGGTTCATAGCGAAGAATCCGATCACCCCTGGCAGGTGCTTCCAGGGCAAGCCATTGTCCGGACTCTTTGCCATACCACAGGGAAATGATTCCATCCTCCATCGCCAGGGAATAGCGCTCAGCAGCGACCGGCTGATTGTCGATGGTCAGGATTTCATCCGCTTTGCGGGTAATTTCAACATCAACGATTTCCCCGGTCTGTGCGTTAAGGAGTTTTTCGGACTCGAGGAAATCCGGATTCCAATAAGCAAAGCTCCGTGTGCAGGCCGGACCTGTTGAGGGACCTTGTGGATTGGAATCAAAAATGAAGCGGCCATCCCTGGCCATTCCACGTAACTCAAAGGAAGTGCCATTGTCGTCCGTCACCGACTCGATGGCCTCGAGACAGTCACCATCCCAGCGTTCAAGATTCTGGTGGCTGTAGCTGTAAGCATTAAAGAACAGGAATTTCACATCGAACCGGGCATCGATCTCGACCTGCTCAATGTCTCCCTGCCGGGATACTCGAAACTCATGGGTTCCAATTTCGCGATCGCCGAGAAGCACGCGGAACTCCCACTCCTGCTGCACCGTTGGCTCAGGTTCGAAATTGCCCATGGCGGTCGACTTTAGAAGGCTTTCATTGGCATCCAGGCTGTCAGAATCACTGGCAAACGCCGCATTGCTGGTTGCAGCCATCACGCAGCAGGCCATCCAGCCAACTGTCAGTCTCACATTTTTGCTTGACATTTTTATCACGGCATTGCCCAGGGTTTCCGAATTGAGGTCGTACTTTAGTCAGCAACAAGTGAAAGGAGCGTGGCGTGCGGGTGAAAATGTTGTGAAACGATAAAATTGAGCTTACTTCGGCTCGACGGTTGTGATGCCTACATACGCGATGGTCTAAAACCCTGGAGCGACCAGTTCGACACGGTGCATGCGATGGTGGATGGAATACTGGGCATCACCCATGGGTGATGCCCATGGCGGCATTTCGAAAGGCGGCTTTGCTATCTGAGGCCCACAGCCGTGTTGACATTCATAAAGGTCTGGTTGGTTCGTCCGGCGCGTCCACCAAAATCATCGCCTTCTGCCTGGAACTCAAATGATGGATTCCCTGGAAAGGAAACTTTTCCAGTGATCACCAGGCCAGTTGTCGGGTTACTTCTGTCGCCTCGCAGTTCGAGGATTCGGGAAACTCCGGAAACCGTTTCCCGAACATCATCAGGGGCCAGGTCCGTTACCTCTCCCCAATCAGGCATGCGCAAATGTGCCCTTGCAACTCCGCCCTGATCACTGACTGAAAAAACAAAGTTGTAAGAAACGCCCGGATCGAGATCCAGGTATTGACTGCCATCTGGCGCGGTCCAGTTGTCACGAGGCGGATTGGACATGGCTTGTGAACCAATGCCACCGCCTGAAATCGTCAATCGAATTTCCGGCGGCACAGAGTCGGTTTCGGGAATGGTTGTGGCGCAGCCAGCCAGCGTAAACAGCGACACCAAAAGAATCGCATAGGCAATATGGATAGCATGGGGACGGGAAAAATTGGATATCACGGTCATCGTAACGCTCCTTGTCATTAACAAACAGGTTTCATCCAACTGAAACCAGTGAACCCCTTCAGATTCAGTATAGGCGCTCAGAGAAAATCCGCATCAGGTGAATGCCGGAGTTCATAGTGCTTACCTGTGTAGGCCAGGCCCCTCGTTCGATGGGGTTTTTATCCCTGCCACCATCATAAACTGCAAGCAGGCTGGCCCCGGGTATACGCAAGGGACTTAAATGGGCAAGACTCCAGCCAATGCCAGAATGGCAACAACGGCAAGAATTATGATGGCGCCGATCAAATAAAACTTTTTCTGATTGGTTTGAGCTGACGCAACCGGCTTTTCGCCCTGCAAGGTCACATTAGCGGCGCAGGGCCGGCCCCGTTTGTCCGTCGACATTTCAAATGTGACTTGTTGGCCAATCGCAGGCTTGTGACTGTTGTTCTGGAAAGCGCGTATATGAATGAATACGTCATCTTCACCGGATTCAGGGGTGATGAAGCCGTAGGCTTTTTGACGGTTCCAGTGTTTGATTTTGCCGTTGATACGCATAAAAATTTTCCTTCGCGGTGACTGTGGGATGATACCGTCAACCTGAGCTGAACTCACCATTTTGAACATTCTTCTTGATGATTCAATCCAGTAAACACCAATGACCAGGTCACTGAAATATTTCGGAATTGATGGCTGCAAAGCCGGATGGTTTTACGTCGCACTGCGTGACAATGATAACTATCAATTTGGCATTCTGAAACATTTCAACGAGATTGATCAGTTTCTCGCCAGATCCGAACTCATTCTGGTCGACATCCCGATCGGCCTCCCTTCAGCAAGTCAACCCGAGCGTGTATGCGACAAAGAAGCCCGAAAGATGATTTCGCCGCGTGGTTCGTGCGTGTTTCCTGCTCCAACAAGATCGGCGTTAAACAAGCAAGCCTACAAAGAGGGGAGTGAAGAAAATTTTCGAGTGCTTGGTCGAAGACTATCCAAACAAACCTGGAACATTTCTCCCAAGATCAAGGAGGTCGATGACTATCTGCGCTCGAGAAAGCCCGGGTCGAAAATCAGGGAGATGCACCCGGAAGTGGCGTTTTGTTCATTGAATAAAGGTATCCCGATGAAGTGTGCAAAGAAAACGCCGGCTGGTGTGAAGGAACGATTGGCTGTATTGAAGGAGCACTGGTCACTGACTGAAACTTGCTACACGGACGCCATTGAGCACTATTTGAGGCGGGAAGTAGCTCGGGATGATGTCCTTGATGCGCTTGTGGGTGCCGTCCTGGCCTGTCGACCGAATGATTTGTCTATGCTACCGGCAAGACCATCTATCGATGACCAGGGTTTGCCAATGCAAATCATATACCTGGGTGCTTGATTGATAACCAAACGGGGCGTGGGTGCATCGAAGCATCATTCCAAACTGAGAATTGCCCCATGATCCGTATTTCTATTGTCATTTTGTCCTTTGTTGCCACCTCCCTGGCATTCGCTGAAGAACTGGACCACATCCTCGCCATGAACGCTAATGCTCATGGTGGTGAGGCCTACTCCGATATTCAGGCCATCAAGGTCGAATTGCACATCAAGGAGCCCACTTTCGAGGTGACGGGTACCTACATTGCCTCACGCGAAGGCTTGATGCGCATCGACATCTACTCCGGTAAGGAGCGTGTGTTTGCCGAAGGGTTAACCAGCAAATGTGCCTGGGAGTGGAATCCGGGTCAATCCGCCGAGGAGTTGGGTGCCTGCGTGGGAGAGACCGAAACGGGTGCACTCAGGCATGGCATCGAGATGCCCGGGAATTTCTATACCCTTAAAGATGTTGGTGAGCGTGGCGCGAAGGTTTACCTGGTTGGCGAGATAGAAACAGATTCCGGGCCGGAGTGGCAGGTTCGGGTCACGCTGAGTGATGGATTTTCGCGTGATTATTTCATTAGTCAGGAATCAAATCGTATAACTCGCGCCCGTGATTATCGTGCTTTTCATCCGGGGATTGATCCCACCGAAGTGGCGATTGAGACCCGGTTTGAGGATCCGGAATCAATCGAAGGTGTACTTCGTTTTCGGCAACAGGTGAATGTAAATGCTGATACGGATGAAGTGCTGGGAACCACGACTGTGAGGTCGGTTGAGTTC
>DATFLY010000133.1:0-2201 GCA_035267185.1 Lysobacterales bacterium
CAGGTGTAAGGAGGGTCAGGCCAGCGGGGGCACAGAACGCCCCGCTGGCCCCGGCTGATTACTCCGTGGCTTCTTCAAAGCCGCTGATGAAATCCAGGCCCGGGTTGGGCAATGGCCAGACAAACGCGCCTCGTGAACGCGTGAACACAGCCAGGGTCGTAAAACCCCGATCAATGGCCATATCCCAGATCATGACCGATGGAAGGCCATCATTGAAACGCATCCAGGTCGGGTTTTCAGCCTCGATATCATTGGTGAAGTAAAGTCCCCAGTCAGTTCCGGCGAATACCTGTTGCGGGATCTTCGGATTGACAGCGATGCTGTCGACCGGAATATTCGGAAGATCACCTGATTTGTTTTCCCACGAAAAACTACTGCAATCTGAATTACAGGTCACCCTGAAAACATGCCCGGGTGTGCCGGGCGTGTTCTGATCAAAACCACCCACTGCCGCGTAGCCTATGGTTGCAACCTCGGGGTCAGTGAAGACATCGAGAATCGGTCGGTTAGGCAAAACAGTGTTGCCACCGGTTACATCCACCCAGGTGGCCGAGTCAGCCACACCCTGGCCCATGTTGAAACCATACTGGACGTTGCCATCGTTGGTGCCGACAATCACGATGCTGTCATCATTGATGCCGAACTCGAGCTGGTTGATGTAAGAACGATCATTCAGCACGCCTTTGGTCACGTCGGGACTGTTTGAGTACCAGTCACTGCCACTCAAACCACCATTGGTGGTTTCCCACACCCGGTAAGAGCCGGCAATCAGGTGTTCACAGCCATTCGGGCCGGGACAATCATGCTTATAGATTTCAAATGGAAACAAAAATGGCCTGCGATCGCCTCCCCAGGGCTCTGCCACTCCGATGTACGGGCCATTCGGGCCGTTTTGAGAGATTCCAAGGTTTCCTCTTTGGCTTTCTGCGTACCAGCGTTGCTGATTGACAGGCTCGATACGGGCATAGATGCCATCGCCACCCCAGATTTCGTCCCACTGGATTGCCGAAGGCGTGCCGGCAAATACCGCCACCGACGTGCCATTGTCCTGTGCGCCACCAATCACGCCAGGGTTGGCTGAGGTGTTGAAGTTGCCGGTGATATCGCCTGAATAAAATTCAATGGTGTTGAGCGTGTCATTGAGTTGTGTGAATACCATGCTCCGGGGATTCGCCGCGTCGGCATTTTCCGTGTAGTAAACGCCACCATCGTTGCCGATCAGCAGGCGGCTTGAATCTCCGTTGACATAGGTGCGGGCATGCTGGTCGACATGAACATCATCGCCTGAAGGCATGCCGGCTCCGTATCCGCACGTAACATTGGTGAATGTATCGCCTGCGTTGTCAGAGCGATACAGGTCGATGTCGCTCAGGAACACCACATCCGGATCATTGGGATCAATCGTGATTCCTGCATCGTACCAGGCCTGGCCGCCACCCCCGGCGCAACCGCCGAGGTCTCCAAAGGAAGCTTGCTGAGTCCAGGTATCGCCCTGATCGTTGCTTCGCCAGACGCCAAGAACTGACAAAGTGTCGGCATGAATCGCCTTGGCGTAAATGACATTGTCATTGCTGGGTGCAACCGCGATTTCCATACGGCCGACAAGGTTGTCCGGATAGGGGGCACCACCGCCGGTGCCGGTTGGCCATCCGGTTGCAGCGGTTGAAACCAGCGTGAAATCCACCGGGCAGCCGCTTGCTGGTATGGTTCCCTTGTATACCCCGTTGGCACCATTTTCACCCAGGTCAGGCTGAACGGCTGTCGGTGCGCCACGGGTGCCAACGCCTGCCAGGATGAGTGTGGTTGTGCCAAGGTCAATGAGTTCGAGCGCCGTTGTATCCTGTCGCTGAGTATTGAAATTGTTGGTTGTGCAAGGGCCGGTCCAGTCCGTACCGTCGTTGTATGAGAAGTAAATCCCGTCCTTGGCGCCGACCACGATGGTCTCGCTGTCATTGGGGTCAACGCGTACTTTCCCGATTGCCTGGTACTGCGGAAATACGCCAACCGGTTGTGCATATACCGGGTTAAAAACATCTTCGCCCAGGATTTCCCATGTGGCGCCTGCATCCTTTGTGCGCAACAGCCCGCTGCTGCCAAACGAATAGGAGCCATAGCGCAGGTCACCCGTGCCGGCATAGACAATATCCGGGTCATTCGGGTCCATGTGCAAATCGCCTATTGCGATTGAATTGAACATCGGA
>DATFLY010000134.1:0-7023 GCA_035267185.1 Lysobacterales bacterium
AATCGCTCGTCAAGTTCAAGGTGAAACTGTAAACCATAGGCCTTTTTACCATAGCGGATCGCCTGGTTGTCGCACAGTTCACTTCGTGCAAGCTGAATGGCACCGGCCGGCAGGTCGAAAGTATAACCATGCCATTGAAAAACGGGACGCGTGTTCGTCAGGCCACAAAATACCGGGTCGGCCGCCGCCTCTGGCGTGGGTTCAACGTCGTACCAGCCGATTTCCCATTCAGGTGCGGGCCGCAAAGGCGCACCCAGGGTGTGTGCAAGCAACTGTGCCCCCAGGCAGATGCCCAGCACTGGCATGTCCTGTTTCAGCGCTTCTTCAATACAGCGGATTTCAGTTGTCAGATGTGGATACCGATCTGCCTGGTTCGGCATCATCGGGCCACCCAACACGATCAATGCCTGGTAGCGGTCGATGCCCGGGCTGGCGTCCGGTTCGCGATGGAAGTTCACATACCGGATGCGATGTCCACGTTGGCGCAACATGGGGTCAAGCGTGCCTAACGGCTCTGCGGCAACATGCTGAAAGACAAGGACCCTGGCCATAAGAATTCGTGCCGATTAAGGTCGAATCTGGCCATCGCCCCGAATGACCCACTTGTAGCTGGTCAGTTCGGGTAATGCCATGGGTCCACGGGCGTGGAGCTTCTGCGTGCTGATGCCAATTTCAGCACCCATTCCGAATTGCCCGCCATCGGTAAATGCGGTTGATGCATTGGCATAAACTGCCGCGGCATCGACGCCGGAAAGGAATTTCTCGATCACGCTGCGATCCTCGGCAACCACGGCTTCGGAGTGCCGGGAACTGTACTCGTAAATATGCTCAAGGGCTTCGGCCAGGCTGTCCACCGTCCTGATTGACATCGCATGGGAGAGAAACTCCTGTCCAAAGTGCTCTTTTCGGGCACGCTCCAATGGTCCCTGGTAATAGTCTTGCAGGGCCAGGAATGCGCTTTCGTCAGCGAACACCCTGGTGTCATATTGCCCGCCCAGTTCCTCGAGCATTTCGGGAAGGCGCTTGAGCCAGTCGCGATGAATCACCAGCGTATCAAGCGCATTGCATACACTCACTCTTCGGGCCTTGGCGTTTGTGACAATCGCCCTGGCTTTCTCAAAATCAGCGCTGGCATCAACATAGGTGTGAACGATGCCTGCCCCTGTTTCGATCACGGGAATCCTGGCATGGTCACGCACGAAATCGATCAGGCCACGCGAGCCCCTGGGTATCGCCAGGTCAATGTCATCCACCGCTTCGAGAACCAATGGAAGTGCTGCACGATCTGCGGGCGTCAGAAGCGCGACTTCGGGGCTGATGTTGTGCTCGATCAATGACTGGTGAATCAGCTCGATTGCTGCCTGGTTGCTGTCCACAGCATCGCGGCTTCCTTTCAGGATGCAGGCATTGTGCGATTTGAAACACAATGCAAAGACATCGAAAGTCACATTGGGCCGGGACTCGTAGATCACTGCAATCACGCCCATGGGGACGGTGATCTTTTCAAGATTGAGTCCGTTTTCAAGCAAACGCCTTTCAAGCACATGGCCAACCGGTGAATCCAGCGAAGCAACCCGCCTGATATCACTGGCAATCGACTCCAGTCGCTCGGGATTGAGCATCAGGCGGTCATACTTGGGATCTTCGGGGTCCATACGTGCCAGGTCGCGCTGGTTAGCTTCAAGCAGTCGGCCCGGGTCTGAATCGACTTTTCCTGCGAGTGTAAATAAAACAGCCCTGACCAGTTCGTCGCCCAGGTTTGTCAGCGCCCTGGCAGCGTTTCGCGTGGTTCGCATGTCTTGCTGAAGTTGAGACTTATCCATTGATCATTCACCGTGCCGCGACAGGTACAGGTAATCGTAATGAACCAGGGGTCGCTGGCCATGTTTGCCAATGACGCCTTCGGCCTCGACATGATCGAATTGCGACTTGCCGCACCCCAGCACATTGCCTTCTCTGTCGCGTATCAGCAAAACGTCCCCCTTGTCGAATGAACCTTCAATGCTCACGACCCCGACCGGAAGCAGGCTGGTCAGGCGATTGTCATCCATGAGCGCTTCCACAGCACCCTGGTTGATCACGGCAAAGGCAGTTGCATGCCCACCTGCGCTTGCCAGCCAGCGCTTGGTGCGGGAAACGGCCTTGCTGGCCGGGAATCGTGTGCCGAGTTCTTCACCCCGGGCAACGCAGCCAAGTACACCTGGTGTGCGGCCGTTGGCAATCACCACTTCGGTTCCCAGTGAGGCGGTGTCAATGGCGATGCCGAGCTTGCTGTGCATGCCGCCACGTCCCAGCCGGGAGGTGCCTTCGCGTACGATTTCCTCAACACGATGGATAGACTCATCCCATCTGGAAATGATCTCTCCATTCGCTGTGTCACCCAGGTAAAGTCCCGGGACAGAACTCAGCATGATCAGCAGGTCCGCATCGACCATTCCGGCCAGCAGCCCTGCAAGCTCATCGTTGTCGGTAAACATGAGTTCGGTGGTTGCAACCACGTCGTTCTCGTTGACCACTGGAATTACTTCAGCCTGGATCAGGCCTTCAAGGCATGCCCGCATGTTGAGGTAGTGACGGCGTGACTGGAAGTCACTTTTGCTGGTCAGAACCTGCGCCACGCCGTGGCCATGTTTGGCAAACTCCTGGCGCCAGCGCTCCATCAGCAGCACCTGTCCGGTGGCTGCCTGGACCTGTTTGCGGACGACGGGATCAGTCACTCTGCGCAGTGCTTTCGAATCGAAACCACTGCCTGCTGCGACCGCTCCGGAAGAGACAACGAGAACCTTGCAGCCTTCTTCAGAAAGCATGGAGACCTGCGCGGCCAGACTGGCGATGATTTTATCGTCAAGGCGTGCGCTGGATTCGTCTCCCGGTGTACAAAGCACCTGGCTGCCGATCTTTACAACGATGGTCTGGGCGTGTCGATGCTGTTCCATGGTGCGTCATAGGCCGTGTCTGCAGGGCGATTAAAGGCCCAGCACGCTGACACCCTGGTCAAATACGATGTCCACCGGAATGGCGGCATTGGCCAGGCGGTCAAGATCATTTTGCAATTGTGGGCCGACTGCAGCGTATTCACCCACAAAAGCATCGACAGTTTCGTAATCACCGTCGCCCTGCAGTGTCAGCAATGTTGATGAGAGATCCTTAACCGCGGCCTCAAAAGCCTCGACATTGATGCGATAAACGCCGGTTTCCTCGTCCCGGCTGAAGGCACCGGCCTCGCTGAAGAAATTGAAGCGAATCATGTTGGCCTTGCCATGTGCACTGGAAGCACCGAAGCGCACTGAACGGAAGATTCCGGCCATAAAGGTGACGTAGTTGTCCATCAGTTCACCTTCGGTGATTTCGCCTCTTTCACGCAGGGACTGGACCATGTAAAGGCCCAGGATGTCAGCCTTTCCTTCTTCCAGTGCCGAGGCATGCTCCTTGAGTGCCTTGCGAACCGTTCCATTGCCGGTGATGGTGTTCTTGATGCCCAGGCCATGAGCCACTTCATGGAACATGGTGTTGCCGAAAAAGGCGTCAAAGGTGATGTGATCACGCTGATCTTCTGCAATCAGCATTTCGGAAATCGGCACCAGGATCTGGTTGAACTTGGCCAGCATGGCGTTCTTGAGCTGAAGGCGTCGGGTTCCCTTGGCCAGTTGCACTTCCTCATCGTTCGGAAGATTGATGGCGATGGTTTTCGAACCTGCGTTGCAGTCACCGGCGTAGAAAACAACATCATAGGCATTCAGGTCCGCATCCGAACCCGGTGTTTCCTGCTTGTAGGCATCGGGCACCGGGATTCCGGCCTGCAATTCGGGCAGGAAAGCGGCAAACCGCGTCAATCTGTCGCTCCACTCAAGGTCCTTCACCAGGACGTATCCTTCAAATGCAGCCCGGTATCCGAACAGTTTGTCTTCATAAGTTTCGATTGGACCAATCACCAGGTCGATCGGATTATTTTTCATGTCCATCCAGGCCATGTCTGAAGGCTGGTACTCATCGCTCAGGAAAGCATCGGCCCTTAGCCGCAGGTATTGCGCAAACTCAGGATCTTCCGCAAGATCAGCGGCCTGGCGTAACAGGTCGGCCGCCTCGCTGAGCTCAGCTTTGAACACGTCACTGTAAGACACCAGCTCCAGTTCACCGGCCTGATTACGACGTATGATTGAATAGAGGCCATCTTTACCAGGCTGGTCCCATGCTTCGAATTCCTCCTTGGTCATGTCTTCCGGATAGAAGCGTGCCCCGAGTGGTTTTTCGCCGTATTGTTCAACAAAAGGCTGGTCACCATCCAGGCGGTCCCATGGGCCATAATTGATTTCTGCAAAGCGGCGTTGTTTCGGATCATCAATGCCGGAGAGCAGGTCATCCTTGTCGCCATATGCCTGTTGCCAGAAAAGTCCGTCCATGATTGTTGAAGCTTCAATCAGCAGGGGAATCATTTGCTTCTGAGCATCACTCAGGTGACCCAGATCCGCGGTCAGGCTGACCGGCGCGTAAATGTCATAACGGGAAGGAGCAGGTTCGGCTTCAGCTGGTTCAGGTGCGGCTTCCATCACAGGTTCTGCGACAGCCGCTGATTCCATGGGCTCTTGTGTGCTTTCTGATTCTGAAGCACGATCACAGGCAGAGATGACCAGGCCGAGCGCAAGAATGATCAATAACCTGATCGCAGTTTGAAATTTCATATGTAGCTCCGTGTTAATGACGCGTTTGCTTTCTGTTGTCCAAGCAGCACATCATATCAATTTAAGCCTTGGAAATGCGGCCATACTGCCCCATTTTGACGAGGATAAGGCAACGTCGCTAACCGAGGGATGTTCGATATGCCAATTTATGAATATCGCTGCAATTCCTGCGGCCATCAACTGGAAAAAATTCAACGCATGAGCGATGACCCGCTCACGGATTGTCCGTCCTGCGAGAAATCTGCATTACGCAGGCTGATCTCGCCTGCCGGGTTTCGTCTCAAAGGCAGTGGTTGGTACGAAACAGATTTCAAAACGGGCAGCAAACGAAACGTTGCTGGTGCCGACAGCGAAGATAAGAAAAAATCACCCGACAAGAGCGAATCGGGCAGCAAAGACACTTCGAAGTCCGATAGCAGTTCAGATTCCGGAAAAACACAAAAAGCAGGTTCAGAAGCTTCCGGGAAGTCAGCCGGAAAGGACAAATCTGCTGCCTGATCCGGAGCAGGTATTTCAAAACATCGGTAGTTAAAATAACTGCCTTATAAAAAGAGAATTCAAGATGCGCACAAATTATTGCGGCGAAGTCACGCAGGAACATGCGGGGCAGGCGGTTGAGCTTTGCGGCTGGATTGGCTCCAGGCGTGACCTGGGCGGCCTGATTTTTATCAGCCTTCGTGACATCAGGGGAATTGTCCAGGTGGTCGTCGAACCTGATTCCGATTGCTTTGCTGATGCGGAGAGGCTACGCAACGAGTATTGCGTGCGAATTACCGGCATGGTTCGGGAACGACCGGAAAGCCAGTGGAACGACTCGATGGCCACAGGTCGTGTTGAAGTGGTTGCCGATTCAGTCGAATTACTCAATGCTTCAGCGCCATTACCACTTCTAATGACTGATGAGGACGGCGAGGAAGTGCGCCTCAAGTATCGCTACCTGGATTTGCGGCGCGATCGAATGCAGCGAAACCTGCAGATTCGAGCGGCGATGAATCGTGCCATCCGGACATACCTTGATGCGCACAACTTCAATGAGTTCGAAACACCGATACTGACGCGTTCTACGCCCGAGGGCGCGCGCGATTACCTGGTGCCCGCCCGCAATCAGCCGAATCACTATTTTGCCCTGCCGCAATCACCCCAGCTGTTCAAGCAGATCCTGATGATGTCCGGGATGGATCGCTACTACCAGATTGCCCGGTGTTTCAGGGATGAGGATCTTCGCGCCGATCGTCAGCCGGAATTCACCCAGCTCGATATCGAGATGTCGTTTGTGAATGAAGATGATGTCAGGAACATGGCTGAAGACCTGGTGCGGAGTGTTTTCAGTGATGCAATTGGCATCGATCTGCCAGAGCCTTTTCCTTCACTGTCCTGGCGCGAAGCGATGGAAACCTACGGCTCAGACAAGCCCGATCTGCGACTGCCTCTAGAGCTTGCTTCAGTCGATGATCACGTCAGGCACATTGAGTTCAGGGTGTTTGCAGGACCTGCCTCTGATCCCGCCTGCCGGGTTGCTGCACTGCGTGTACCGGGTGGCAGCAGCCTGTCCCGTAAGCAGATTGACGAGTACACGGAATACGTTTCCCGTTACGGCGCCAAGGGCCTGGCCTGGATCAAGGTCAACGATGCAGATGCCGGGCTGGAAGGTTTGCAGTCACCCATTGCCAAGTTCCTGGATGATGCTGCCTGGCAGGGCATTGCCGATGCATCAGGCGCAAAAACCGGTGACATTCTGTTTTTCGGTGCCGGTGACTGGGGCATGGTCAGCAACTTCATGGGAGAGTTGTTGCGTAAAGTGGGTCGTGATCTTGATCTCGCGGAAACCGATTGGGCACCACTATGGGTGAACGAATTTCCGATGTTTGAAACGGATGATGAAACCGGCAGGCTCAATGCGGTGCATCATCCCTTCACGGCGCCCAATGAAGATGATCCACAGGCCCTTCTGGATCAACCGGGTTCAGCAATATCACGTGCCTACGACATGGTGCTTAATGGTGCCGAGATTGGCGGTGGATCGATTCGTATTCATCGCCAGGAAATGCAAAAGGCCGTCTTCAGGTTGCTGGACATCAGCGAAGAACGTGCCAGGGACAAGTTTGGGTTTCTGCTGGAAGCACTTCGCTATGGCTGTCCACCTCACGGTGGAATCGCTTTTGGCCTGGATCGAATCGCCGCAATCATGGCGGGTGAAGATTCCATTCGCGATGTGATCGCCTTTCCGAAAACAACCGCTGCACAATGCCTGATGACGGGTGCACCTTCCGGAATATCCGATGAGCAACTCAAGGAACTGCACTTACAACCCGTGGAGTCTGATTAAGCCGTCATCCCGGAAATT
>DATFLY010000135.1:0-6862 GCA_035267185.1 Lysobacterales bacterium
GTGTTGCAGGGAGCATGATCCCCAACAATACCTATGGGCACGGCAGAATTGATGCGACCACCAGCGTGATGCAGGTTCCGGAAGAATTCTTCGACCATAGTTTCGAAGCGCAGGAATAGCAAGAGTCATTTCGAAGAGATCGTAAAACACCAATTGATCACTCAGCTGAAATCTCGGAAATTTTGAAAGGTCAGTTTCTGCTACTACAGCTAAGAACTGTGACTGCATCCAACCGGCGCACCTGGACTCATTTCAGTTTGTGAAACTCCCAGACTCGCCGAAAAGCAGCTATTCAAACTGATTTCGGTTATACTGTATATATGAACAGTATATTGAATACTGCACCAATCAAGGGCCGCGGCACTTCGGAAAATATTGACCACAGGTTTGCGCACAGAACTATCGTGCAGGATCCGGAGTTTGCCGAGTGCGCACCAAAGCCAGTCACTGAAGTCAGATCCACCACGGCACGATCAATCATCAGCCGTAATAACTCTCCGGATGTCGGCTTTAATCTGTCTGTCAATCCTTACCAGGGGTGCGAACACGGTTGTGTTTATTGTTTTGCCCGCCCGACACATGCTTTTCATGACCTCTCGCCCGGCCTGGATTTCGAAACCCGGATCATGGCCAAGACCAATGCTGCAGAATTGCTTGAGAAGGAACTCTCAGCCAAATCCTACAGCTGTGAGCCAATCGCAATCGGTGTTAATACTGATGCCTACCAACCAGCAGAACGCGAACTGGAGATCACAAGGGCAATCCTGGAAACATGCCTGGGTTACCGGCAACCGGTTGTCCTGATTACCAAGAGCAACCTGATTCTGCGTGACCTGGATATTCTCGGTGAAATGGCGAAACTCAACCTGGTCAGAACATCGATCAGCATCACGACGCTCGATGACGACCTTAAGCGTCGAATGGAACCCAGGGCCTCTGCTTCAGCCTCACGGCTAAAAACCATCAGGAAGCTTTCTGAACATGCAATACCAGTGAGCGTCATGCTGGCACCGGTGATCCCTCGGATCAATGACCATGAAATTGAAAATATTTTGGCAGCTTCCCGTGAAAACGGGGCAAGTCATGCCAGCTATGTCTTGCTGAGACTCCCGCTTGAAGTCGAACCACTGTTTTGGAACTGGCTCAATATGCACTATCCGCAAAGGGCCAATGCGGTGATGCGTGCCATTGAATCATGTCGTGGCGGAAAAGCTTATGACGCTACCTTTTACAAGCGAATGAGGGGTGAAGGGTTAATCGCAAGGATGATTGCCCGCAGGTTTCGCCTGGCGAAAAAACGATGTGACATGGAAAAGAACAGCAAGGCGCTGAACACTCGGATGTTTCGTGTTCCACACGACAGACAACTCGACCTGTTTTAATTGATGCCGGGATTTCTATTCTGGTTTACCGAATTTGTGAGACATTTTTCTGATCAGTCCGGGGAATGCGCGGTTTAGCCAAAGCGCGTGCTTTTCCATGCCCTGGCTGACAGAAAATTCTGATTTTCCCTTGTCGAGATTCCTGATGATCTGCCGTGCGCACTCATTCGGGTCCATTCCACCCTGGATGTTGACGTCGGTGACACCAAATACGCTGCCATCACCTGTTACAGCCTGCTCGGAAATCCCGGTTCTCACGAATCCCGGCAAAATACAGCTGACCTGAACCCCGGTATCGTGAAGTTCCGCCCTGAGTGAATCGAAAAATCCGATCACAGCATGCTTGGCTGCACAGTACCCGGTTCGGTAAGGAACACCCATCTTTCCGGCAATGGATGAAGTAACCACGATGTGACCTTTTCCCTTGTTCAGCATGATGGGCAATACAAGCTTGGTCAGTGCTATGGGTCCCATGACATCAACTGCAAAAATCGTCTGGTAAACTGAAATATCAGTATCCACAAATAGCGATCTTTGAGAGATACCTGCATTGTTAATCAGGATATCTACAGAACCGAACTTCCTCACAACCGCGTCAACGGCAACGGGCATGCTGTCAAACTTTGTGACATCCAAGGGCAAAACCATGATGCTGTCCGCGAAGGCACCCTGCTCTACGCAGACTTCACGGACTCTCTCAAGCTCGGTTTGCTGACGTGCGGAAAGCACCAGGCTGGACCCGGCACTGGCGTACTGAACGGCCAGCGCCTCCCCTATTCCGGAAGAAGCACCGGTAATCCAGACGACATTTGGCTTATTCAATTCGAGGCAGATTCGGGTTCATGTGCAAAGGTTAACGCACAACCCTGCAGGTTTCCTCTCTTCGGGCATGCTCGGTTTCTGTACAGGAATAGCCACAATAATAGACTGCCTCTTCCCAGCCCTCGTAATTTTCATTCATGTGAGTCCAGGAACGGTTTTCGCACTCAGAAAGGCTGTCAAATGGTCCGAGTCGCACGACCCTGCCAACCCCGTCACCCAACGGGTGAACCCAGCTGACCCAGTCGTTTTCTGTGAGGACGTCCTGTGCGTGATTATAAGCAGTCAGACCGTATTCGTCCTGGCGAATAAGCCCGAAAAGTATGATGCCGAGTAGCAGCAAGAAAATATACCGCCACTTGCCCCTGGTCTTGGACTTGTTTTTACGTCTCAAGCTTCCCCCTTGAAACACTTATTTCGAAACGTGTTTTGAACAGATGAATGTGCATTGCACAATCCCGATCCATGGGAGAACTTTCCTGTACTTTCAGTATAGTCTAAATTTTCTGTTTCATCTTATCAGCCTGAAGGCGCTTCAACACTGGTCACTTCATCAGGCTCAAATTCCCTTATAAAAATCTTGATCCACTCACCCGCCTCCGGCTCACCATCAGGGTAGTAGCCATTGATCAGTCTAAGATCCTGTAACTCATACGGATTCAGGTTAAGTTCGGCAGCCAGGGCATCGAAAGTCGTGGCGCTGGTTGCCTTAACCCATCGCATGACAGTTGGCTTTTTTCCTTCCATCTCGCGACTCGAAACCGGGCGAAAAGTGCTGATCGATTTCAGGAACTGCTGGTCTCTTTCACTGAATATCTGTTGATCACTGACCTCCCCGGTAAACAGGAATGCGTTCATTTTGTAGAAAATAACCGCAATACGCTGATCCGGACCGCCATCACTGCCAGGCAAAATGCCCGTGTAACCCTTAAGCCGGGCTGGTGCAATCTCCTGCCCATCCTGAAGCGGTGGTATGTTCAGGTAGTTGTAAAGATATTCTTCCGGTTCCTGCGGGGTACGCGGCTTGGGCTCCATACTCAAACGCGAACCGCCGCCTTCCGGTTCTCCGCTGACGGTCTTGCCGTCATCTTCCAGGCCATGCTGCCAGCCTTCAGGAAAATCAAACCGGATTCTCTTGCCCATATCGACAAAACGTTCTGGTTCGGTTTCCTTTTCCTTGAAATTTTCACCCCAGACAAGGTTGTTTGTCGCGATTCGATAGCGATCAGCCCCATCGCCTCTTGGCTCACCTTTTTCAATTCGTTCAGCTTTCGCCACCGCGCTGCGCAGACGCATATCACTGCGTGGATGTGACGAGAAAATTCCATGGTACGTACCCCTGGGCGCGCCGGATTGAGCTGCCCGATCTTTCTGTAAGACCTCCAGGTCCTTCATGGTGGTCAACATGTCCAGCATTTCTTCTGGGTCATATCCCAAGGACACCATGTATCTCGCACCAGCCTCATCCGCTTCCAGTTCATTATCCCGGCCGTGTCCTTTCAGCAATGAATTGGCGTAAGCCATTCCTGCCTGGTACACCTCGTTACTTCCTGACAGTGCAGCCGCCAGCCAGGTGACAAATTTTGCGCCCCCTGCCTTGATCGGCATGGATGACACGTGATTCTGGGTGACATGTGCAATCTCGTGTCCGAGAATAGATACGAGCTGAGCCTCGTTCTGAACGTAGTTCAAAAGCCCACGATTCACGTAAACAAAATTCCCGTCAGTCACGAACGCATTGACGTCAGGGGAATCGAGCAGTGTGAAAGTAAAATGGTCGCCCGCCATTTCAGAAACCGAAACGACCTGGCTGATCAGCCGGCCAATATATTCGGCGAGCTCGGGATCGTCATAGATACCGGGGTTTGCCAGCATCTGTATATGAAGTTCTTCAGCTTTGGACAATGCCATTGCAGGCGCAGTGACAAACAGCGCCAAAGCCACCATCGAAATCCGCAAAAAACAACGCATAACTAACCTGTCGCTTCAGAAAAATATGATTTCAGTTTGTCGCCCATTCCCTGGCAGGCCTGGCTTTTAACCGGACTGATCAGCGGGATTGGCGCAACAATGCCAATAACATAAGATGTTCCCTCGGCATCCACTCGTATCCGGGCTTCTTCAGTCACATCCATCAAATCCCAGACCACGGCTTCAAAAAACACGTTTTTATCCCACGATGCATATCCGAAACATCCAGCACCTGTTGGACCCATACCGCAACTCATTGTTCCTGTATGACCGGCTGACTCGACCTCACCGTCAAGCCAGACCAGGTAACGAATATTTCTTTCATTGACCCGGGCCTTGATGTACGGATCGTTCATCAGCTTGCGCAGCCTCTTGATTCCCTTTGGCGCTGTGCGTGGCTCAAACCAGGGATAGAGTGCATCGACGAACTCCTGCTCGCCCACAACCTCGAAGTGTGAACCATCAAGCTGGTTGCCAATGCACTCGATAAACTTGCCGTCAGTTTCATAGTGCCCGGCATCACGTCGCCCCAGCACCGCGACCTTTTCTTCGGAAGATATCCGGATCAGCTCAGTGGTTGGCCGGTAATCGTCAATGGTTGTTGTGGAGGCACAGCCGCCGAGCATACCTGCCGACAGCAGCAATAAAATCAGTGTGTTTTTCATGGGTCCACCGCTGCCAGTCGCTGTTCAAACCAGACATGGACTGCCGGAATTCGATAGAAATCCAGAATCAGCTTGGCCCCGGCATCGCGCAGGGCGACCACGGTGGCGCCCTCGATGGCACGTGTCCGTGAAAGCAAAGCCGAGTCTGGTGTCTTTCCATACGCTGGAAGGAACCAGCTATCGATCGGCACGCCGTCCGGTGTTTCAATATCAAGCCGAAACTTGATCCAGACTTCAAACACGTTCAGGTACGACTGGCTGGGCGTGGACAATTGCACTTCCTGAACAGACGGAATAATCACCAGTTCGGTATCGGGACTGACTTCTTCCCGGGCACTGACCACTTCGACCTGCTGGAACAAACCTCTGAATGCCTTACCCCACAGATCAACCTGTGCCGTCCCGAAAGCGATGTCAGTGTTTTTAAGGGGAAATGCCTGGTAGGTACGAAACGTCTGGTCCATCACAATCGCCGCACTGACCTGCCGCGGTTCCGCAACAACCGTTGGAAAAGTCTGCTCCACCTGAACATGGGCCGTCGTGGTGCATCCCACCATGCTAATCGCTGCCATAACCAGTAGACCGGCTTTTGCTGCCCAATCTGTCATGTTTTTCCTCATTTTTGCCAATTCACACTTACAACCCTGTCAGGCCTATAAAAGTACCACCATTGTGATAGCTGAGCTCACGCATCAGGGCTGCAAATTTGACCGCTGACTCGCTGGGTGTGCGTCCTGGGGGAAAATGCACCGGAAAACCAATCGTATGCACCCGAACCAGGCGCTCCTGGCCACGATGTGCTTCATTCAGGTTCTCAACGGTTTTAACCACTTTGCGGATAGAACGACCAGAGAAATCGTCACCCAGGGTATAGATACTGATTTTACGGTCAGGCCGGTAAAAAGTCTGTATGGCGGCCTGTATTCCCTCCACCGGGCTTGAATTACTGAACGGTGCCCATGTGTTGAGTTCAGAGATAATTTTGCGCCGTGTGTCCGCTGTGTCCCGCATCCATGCCCTGCGGGTGTCCGGGAACATGTACTGACCCATGTCATTCATCACCTGCAGGCCCTTTACCTCGGGATAAATGTTGAGGATATTCAACATTTCCGATTGTACCCGCCGCCAGGCGGCCATTTGCATGCTGCCTGAAGTATCAATCACAAAAATAATATATTCACTGTCGACCGGAATACCGCCGATCAACTGGTTGACGTACTGATCCTGGGGAACCAGGCGCTCCATTTCCTCGGTCAGCACCTGAACAGCCAGCTCAAGCTGTTCAATTTCGACAGCCTTTGACTGCGCAATGTCATCCTGCTGTTTCTCTACGCTGGCCAGCGTTGCCTTGAGACGGGCAACACGTTCTGTCAGGTCTGACAATTGTTCCTTGCGGGAAATCAGTTCTTCATTCAGCACCACGGTCTCGCCCCGCACCTCGAAAAGCTGTTCAGTCAGGCTTTGGACCTGGGCCATCAGGTCTTCTTCGGCTTGTTCCAACGTGGCCGGGTTTGAAAGACGGGCAATGATCAGCAACAACACGACCGCGCCAAATCCACAGCTGATAACATCCAGGAATGCCAGGCTGGCTTCCTGTGATCCGCGACGACGTCTTTTACTCATGGCCAATCTCTCGATGGTGCCACGAAGGCACCGTTGGTTGACAAGGCGAACTGCCAGAAGAGTGCGGCCGCTTCCGGATCACCCTCCATGGGAAACAATATCGTATTGACCGGTATCCCGACCGGCAACTGGGTGACTGCCTCCAGAAAATTTCTTCTGCGCTGTTCACCAGTCACCATGGTGTTGTTTGCAGCCTTCTTGCCCTGTGTGGGCAAACCGTCAGTCAACAAAAAGAGGTTATCCGGCTTGTCCGTGAATTCCATCACGGCCATCACGGCATTGGCCAGGCTGGTGCCGCCATCAGGCGCATATGCCCTGAGTCCATCAACGGCTTCTTCCAATTGCAGCGAATCAGCGGCATCCAGCCACTCTCCTTCCGTTCCTGGTGCGGCGGGGAAAGTC
>DATFLY010000136.1:0-3408 GCA_035267185.1 Lysobacterales bacterium
CAATCGAGGCCATCGATGGAAGTCAGGTTGATGATATCCAGTGTGCCTGCAGGAAAACCTTCTTCGGTTGGTGTAAAACGGGCTTCTCCACCGTCCTCACAGGTGATTTCCAGTTCCAGCGATCCCCAGTCCAGGTTCTCGACCTCGGCCGGGTCGAAGTCTGCTCCGAATACACCGCCCCGCGTTGTCAGTATTTCCGGAAATTCAAGCAGGTTGCCGTTAATCGAACCGATGCCGAAAAACCATCGTCGTTCGCCATTCGGGCCAAACCCAAACCAGTAGATCAAGACTCTTTGGTCGACCAGAACTTCCAGGGTATAGCCTTCACCGTTGTGAGTGGGGTCGTACCAGGAACCGCTGAACAAGGCCTGCTCAACGACCGGTGGCAGCAGGACATTGCCACAATCGACACCCATCACGCGTGAAAGCCGCTGCAGATTCATGCGCCCACTCTCATCGCCAATATTCCATTTCATCGCGCCCTTGTCGCACCCTTCCCAGATGAATGTCGCAGAGCCAACCGTTGTTTCGGTGATCAGGTCGGGATCAAAATCAGGACCAAAAACGCCGCCGGAGACCTGTAGCACAGCAGGGAATAGGACACGATTACCGCGAACCTCTCCGACGGCGATATACCAGTCCTGGTTACCTTCGCCGTCGTAGGTAAACCAGTAAAGCACTGCCCGATCATCAGGTATGATTTCGAGCACAAATCCCTCGCCGTTTCGTTCAGGGTCGAACCAGGCGCTGGATGTTCCGGGTTCAACCACAAACGGATCAGGCAGGATTTCATCAGTAATTTGCATCGGGACCCTGGAGCTTCCGCCCCGATTGGTGTCGACACCGGCATCGTTCTCATGGCCTATCCACAAACCATTGGACCAATGCGAAACCGTCGAGGGATCCGCGTCAGAACGTTGATTTGTGAAATCCCTGATGCTGGTGGAAAGCATCATTTGGGTCTCTCCATCAATCAGCGCCAGGTTATCCGCATCTGCGACCAATGTGGCGTCGAATGAGACAGCGTCGTCGCGGTATCGCACATAGCCATCAGGTGCGAAACCGGGCTCGTCATGCCAGACGAGGTCACCGGAAAATCCGTTCAGTTCCTGTCCATCGACCAGCCCGGTGGCTTCTATATCCAGTGATGCATCAGATTGCCCGGGCAAGGGTACGACCTCGCCGTTGTCACGCCAGCGCATGGGTTTATCGTGGGCCATCCACACCCGGTACAGCCGATCCAGCTGAAGGGCCTGGGTCTGGTAACTGTATAGCGACCGTTCAGATTCGTTTAAACGTTGCCACTCCGACTCGAAAACAACTGCGTCGGTTGCCTGGTCAACGACAGTTATGGCGGTGATTGCGGGTGGTCGCGACTGTTGATAGTAGGAAATCGCAAATGTTCTCGCCAATTCAGTCCTGACTCGCGGAACTTCAGCCTCCGGAAGAATGAACCCGTCCTGCCATGTACGTCCCAGACCGCCGTAATCAGCACTGCCACGGCGGGGTTCTATCTCCAGGGTCCAGGCAGGTATTCCGTAGGTATAGGTGAAATATTCATCAGTACTGCCAATGCCAACCCCAACTGGCAGATTTGCCCCAACCGTAAAGGCGTAACGCTGTCGAGCTGGAAATGCCACGTGGTATTCACTGAAATTTCTGAGCAAACCCTCAGTGTATTTCCACAGGTCCACGTTGGGGCTTCGGACCCAGAAATGCAGCTGGGAGAACGAATGAATATCGGTGTACATGCTTAGCTGTTCTGCCGGACCCAGTTGTGCTGCGGCATCCAGCGCGCGCGTTTCAGGTTCGGATGCGGGTCCTGCCCCATGATGGACAATGTTATTCAGATCAGGAGAAGAGCGATTCGGGTCGGTGCTCCAGAATGGATTGTTATTGCGATTGAGGTCAACGCCATTGAGGTGATCGGCCCGGGTGTTCAGAACCTCGTCGACGGACAGCATGTTCTTGCGACGCATACGGCCGTCTCGTGCCGAACCCTCGGGATCGTTGGGATCAGTGCCTCTCCAGCTTCTTGTTGGATAGCGCTCGGTTTGCAGGCTGCCGTCGATGTTTAACACCGGGATGACGATGATGTTTGCATTGTCCCGCAGGTATGAAATCAGGTGATGATCAGCCGGCGAATCTGCGATCAGCTCGATAATCCCGGTCGTAACCTCCGGAGACTGCCATTCCCGGGCGTGAATTCCGCCGTTGCTGAGCATCGCTTGTTCCCTGAACCCGTCAGCGGTCAACAGATCATCATCACCAAGGCGATAGGCCCAGATTGTTCGGCCTGCGCGCGTCGTTCCGATATCGTGAGGGTGTACCCAGGGTGTGGTTGCTGCCAGGTCCTGGTTACGCATGTGCAGGCCTGCATAAGTTCGAAAACCCGCGAACGGCAGGGGCGTATTGACGCGAATTGGTACGGGGTAACCGATCGCAATCTGGTCCGGGTCACTGGCAGGCGCAGATTCAACCCAATCGATGATGCGCGCTGGTTGGGCCTGTGTACTACCTGTGCCAAGGATGATGGTCACGGCGAGAATGAGTGTGGATGCTTTCATCTTTCCGCACCCGCCCTGGTTGAAGCCATCTCAAGCGCAAGGCGTGCCCTGGCAGGTGCCAGGCCTTCATTTTCCTGTGCCAGTTCCTGAAGCCGCGCTCGAATATCCATCGAATCAATTCCCGCCAGTGTCAGGGCAGCGGTTGATCCAAGTTCAGCATCGCCGAGTTTGCTGAAAAGCAATTCGTTCGCCTCCGGCATTGTTTCAACCGACTTAAACAACTGGCTAATGGCCAGTGAAGCATTAACCGCAGAGGCATGCGCAACCGCATGCTCCAGCAGGGCGAATGCATCCTGACTGGAAAGTGTTGCACCAGCAGCTTCAATGATTCGGGCAAGATCAGCGCCGCTTCCGTCCTGAATGACCTGCTGCAGTGCCTCGACATCACCAAGGAGTAAAGCAGATTTGCCCGCCACCGGGGTGAGCTGCTCACTGGCTGCAGCCAGTTGCTGCAGGCTTTGGTTCTTCACGCCTTCCAGTTCGGTACTTGATGCATCTGCCAGGGAATCGACAAAGCCTTTGCGTTGGGCGCTGTCCGCACCCAGAAAGGCCTCTACCCACGCCCGGGGAGATTCGCCGAGCCTGGCCTTCGCCATATCCACTGCAGAGCGCCGCGCCTGCAGCTGGTAAATGCCCTCGGCTGCGCCAGCGATGTTAAACAATGGGACACCAACATCTGCACGCTCTTCATGAGACACCCAGACCATGGGTTCGACTGTGCGCAGCTGATCAATGATCTCAGTATCGATTTCATCGAAATCTGCCAGCCCGATTGTGAAGTTGAATAAAACCGCGTCCCGGACTGGCTGGGACAGGGATCCGCCCCTGATGACCTGATCCA
>DATFLY010000137.1:0-16587 GCA_035267185.1 Lysobacterales bacterium
ACAACCAACTCTGATCGCACCAATTATTTCGCCACCATTCCACGTAACCAGCTCGAACTGGCGTTATGGCTGGAAGCTGATCGAATGGGATTGCTGTTGCCCGCGGTCACCCAGGAAAAGTTTGAAGTTCAGCGCGAAACAGTCAAGAACGAACGTGGCCAGCGCGTAGACAATGTGCCTTACGGCCGCACCAGCGAAACCATGATGAAAGCCCTCTATCCTGCGGGGCACCCCTATTCCTGGCCGGTAATCGGTTGGATGGAGGATCTGGATGCCGCTGATCTGAGCGATTTGCAACGCTTTTTTCTCAGGTGGTACGGACCGAACAATGCCCAGCTGACCATCGGCGGTGATATTGATGTGGAACAGACCCTGGAAATGGTGGCGCAGTATTTCGGGCCGATTCCGCGAGGTCCAGAAGTTGAGAAAATGGCTCCCAGCCCCGCACGGATTGAGAACGATCGCTACGTCACGCTGGAAGACAACATTCACCTGCCAGCCATCGCCATGCTGGTTCCAACGGTTTATTACTACCACGAGGACGAAGCGCCTCTCGACATGGCTGCGCGTGTCATGGGCCAGGGCCAGGCCTCCCTGCTCTATCAGCGACTGGTCCAGACGGGCCGTGCGGTCAATGTGTTCGTCAGTCATCCTTGTCGCGAGCTGGCCTGCGAAATGTCTTTTATCGTGGTCCAGAATCCAAACTCTGGAGAAACGCTGGCAGAAATGGAAGTTGCCATACGTGAAACCCTGAATGAATTCGCACAACGAGGTGTGACCCAGGAAGACCTCGACATGTTCAAGGCCCGCTATGAGTCGGGTCGCGTATTCGGATTGCAGAGTGTCGGCGGTAAAGTCACCGGCCTGGCGTTCTCGGAAATGTTCAACGGTGACCCTAAAACCGCCCTTGAAGACCTGCAAAGATATGATGCTGTGACCACTGAGGATGTGACCCGGGCGTTCAGGGAATACATCCAGGATCAACCGATGGTGGTGCTGAGCATTGTGCCGGAAGGCCGTACCGACCTGGCCGCCAGGGAACCAAATTTCGTATCTCCTGATCCCCTGCAACGCAGCCCGGAGCCCGGAGACAATTCGCCTGACCTTCGTACCTTCACCGATGATTTCGATCGCAGCGTCCGGCCCAGGCCTGGCCACAACCCGGTTGCCGAATTGCCACCGGCAACAGACCAGGAACTGGCCAACGGTGTTCGTCTGCTTGCGGTTGACAATCTTGAAACGCCTACTGTGACGGTGCAGGCCTTGTTTGAAATGGGTCGTCGCGATGAGCCACCTGGAAAAGCCGGCCTGGCAAACCTGACCGCGGCACTGATGAGTGAAGCGACGAAAAAGCGGTCTGCTGCAGAATTCTCTGACGCACTTGACCGTATTGGCGCGCGAGTGTCATTTTCATCAGGCACCTACGAGTCATCAATATCCATGGCGGTCCTGGATCGCCACCTGGACGAAGCCGTGTCGCTCATGATGGAAAGACTGCTTGAGCCTGCGTTCAACCAGGAGGATTTCGACCGGGTTCAAGCGCAGATATTTGAATCACTCATCCAGTCAAGGAAATCGGGGCCGAGTCTTGCCTCCCGGGCGACGAGTTCGGTGTTTGTTGGGCCCACTCATCCCTTGTCATACCCAAGCGCAGGGCTGCCCTCCACGGTCGAAAATCTGACCCTGGAAGATGTGAAGGCTTTTTATGCCAAATACATTCCCAGCAGCCTCAAGGGCGTTCTTGTCAGCACCAGCCTGCCGCTTGAAACCGTGACTGAGGCCATTAGCCCTCTTGGTGAGTTTGAGCTTGAGGTGAATGACCGTGCACCTCTGGGTGAACCCATCAAGCCGGAAGAGCGCACCATTTACCTTGTAAATAAGGACGATGCTGCTCAAACCAGCCTGCGCCTGATACATCCGTCCATCCCATATGACGCATTGGGTGAATATCACCAGTCAATACTGGCCAATTTCCCGTTGGGGGGAACATTTGACAGCCGCATCAACCTGAATCTTCGCGAGGACAAGGGTTGGACCTACGGCGCCTCTACGAGCTTCTCCGGTGGACCGGAGTTTGGCAGTTACCGCTTCTCGGCGGAGATCAACAAGGAAGCCTCAGTTGAGGCTCTCGTGGCAACGCTCGAGGAAATGGAGAATTTCGTTGAAAACGGCATGACCGAGGATGAATACGAATACCTTCAAAACGCAATCGGGCAGCGAGACGCTTTGCGCTATGAAACGCCCGGAGCGAAACTGGGATTGCTGAGCAACGTCCTGCGCTATGGATTGCCCCTGGACTATCGCAAACAACAAAACCAGTTGTTAAAGGAAACCAGCCGCCTGGAACTCAATCGAACTGCAGCGAAGATGATTCATCCCGACAACATCGCGATCATCATGGTGGGAGATGTGGAAGAGCTGATGCCGCAGCTTGAACCACTGGGCATGAATATCGTGCTTCTGGATGAGGAGGGTTTTCCGCTGTAAGGCCGATTCGCGGCCAAAAGTCCGCTCCTACAATCGCATACTGCGGGTCCGTGAAGAGATGATTCGCGACTTTCGGTCCGCTCCTGCAATCGCACACTGCGGGTCCGTGAAGAGATGATTCGCGACTTGCGGTCCGCTCCTGCAGAGCACGGTCGTAGGAGCGGACTTTTGGCCGCGACCATCATCACAAACCCGATTAAAACATCAGCAAAGACGTTGGCCAAAGGTATGCTCGCCCCAATATAATGGGGAGATGGCTGCAGAACCCCAGAATATGACTCAAACCGAATCGCATTCCGAAGAACTGGAATTGCTGCGCGACACCGTGCGGCGGTTCGCCGAATCGGAAATCGCTCCACGCGCGGCAGAAATTGACGAAATCAATGAATTCCCGCAGGACTTGTGGCCCAAACTGGGCGAGTTGGGTCTGCTGGGCATGACCATCCCCAGCGAATTCGGCGGCTCTGAAATGGGCTACCACGCACACCTCATCGCTGTTGAAGAAATCTCACGCGCCTCGGGTTCAGTCGGGTTGAGTTATGGCGCCTGCTCCAACCTGTGTATCGACAACCTCTACCGCAACGCCAGCGAGGAACAACGCAACAAATATCTGCCGGCATTATGCAGCGGAGAATCGGTCGGCGCCCTGGCAATGTCTGAACCAGGTGCAGGTTCTGATGTTGTTGGCTCGATGAGCTGCTCAGCCACACTCAAAGACGGTGTCTGGGTGGCCAACGGCAACAAGATGTGGATCACCAACGGGCCGGAAGCTGGTGTTGTCATTGTTTACATGCGCACCGGCACTCCCGATGACAGATCAAAAGGCATGACTGCCTTTATTGTCGAGAAGGACATGCCAGGTTTTTCAACAGCCCAGAAACTCGACAAGTTTGGAATGCGCGGCTCCAACACCTGCGAATTGATTTTCGACAACTGCGAAATTCCGCAGGAAAATGTTCTGGGTGAATTGGGTGGCGGCACGAAAGTCCTGATGAGCGGCCTCAACACTGAGCGACTTGTTCTATCAGGTGGGCCGATTGGTCTGATGCAGGCGGCCATGGACGTTGCGCTTCCTTATACACGGGAGCGCAAACAATTTCAGAGACCCATTGGCGACTTCGGTGCCATGCAGGCAAAAATAGCGGACATGTATACCGCTATGCAGTCTTCCAGGGCTTTTGCATACAGCGTGGCCAAGGAATATGACGGTGGTCGGAAATCCAGGATTGATCCTGCAGCCTGCCTGCTGCACGCGTCCCGCAGCGCGGTTGCGGTTTCACTCGAGGCCATCCAGATACTGGGCGGCAATGGATACATCAATGAGTATCCGACCGGACGGATCATGCGCGACGCAAAGCTTTACGAGATTGGCGCGGGCACCAATGAGATTCGGCAGATGTTGATTGGCAGAGAGCTTTTCAGAGGCACAGAATAGTGCCTGGTCGCGGCGAGGACGCCGCTCCTACAGTAAAAAAGGACGTGGGAATTGTGGTCGCGACCCAAAATTTAATTGTAGGAGCAGCGAAGGCTTTCAGCGGCTTTTGGCTCTTTGAAAGATGCACCAGTGGTGGGCTGTGTGGCCTGTCCTCGCCGCGAATAAATATCAAATGGTAATCATGTAGGTGCGGCGCCCTCGCCGCGACCGATTAAAAAAAGGTTTGAAAATGACAAACGTATACATTGTCGGCGCCAAACGCACGCCGATCGGTTCTTTCCAGGGGCAATTTGCTCCGGTGACAGCTGTTGACCTGGGCGCAACCGCAATTCGTGGAGCAGTCGAACATGCCGGCATTGATGCAAATGATGTGGATGAAACCATCATGGGTTGCGTGTTGCCTGCAGGGGTCGGCCAGGCGCCTGCCCGGTTGGCGGCAATTGCAGCCGGCATTCCGGTTTCAGCAGGATCCATGACCATCAACAAGGTTTGCGGATCAGGCCTGAAGGCGGTGATGCTGGCCCATGATTCAATCAAGGCCGGATCCTCGGAAGTCGCCATTGCCGGTGGAATGGAATCAATGACCAACGCACCTTATCTCCTGCCCAAGGCGCGAGGCGGTATGCGAATGGGTCATGGCGAAGTGCTTGATCACATGTTCTGGGACGGCCTGCAAAGCCCCTACGATGGGCAAATGATGGGCATATTCGGTGAAACCTGTGCAGACAAGTACAGCTTCACTCGTGAAGAGATGGATGCTTTTGCCACCGCGTCTGTCGAACGTGCACAGGCGGCCATGTCAGACGGTCATTTCAAAGATGAAATTACACCCGTCACCGTGACCTCAAGACGAGGCGAGTCCGTATTCGACCAGGATGAAGAACCACCACGCTGTGATGTATCAAAAATTCCGAATCTTCGTCCTGCCTTTCGAAAAGACGGCGGTGTGACAGCTGCCAACTCATCCAAGATCTCTGACGGTGGTGCGGCCACGGTTGTGGCAAGCGGTGAAGCAGCTGAGCGGCTGGGCCTGACACCAATGGCCCGCATTGTTGCCCATGCAACGCACTCACACGAACCCGAGTGGTTCACAACGGCACCTTCCACAGCGGTTGCAACAGTCATGGAAAAAGCGGGCTGGACCAAAGACGATGTTGATCTTTTTGAGATCAATGAAGCCTTTGCTTCTGTGACCATGGCTGCCATGCGTGACAACGATCTTGATCATGACAAGGTTAACGTCAACGGCGGCGCTTGCGCGCTGGGACACCCCGTCGGTGCTTCAGGCGCACGAATACTGGTGACCCTTTTGTATGCGCTTAGAAAACGGGGTTTGAAACGCGGCGTCGCCTCACTTTGCCTTGGCGGCGGTGAGGCGGTCGCGATGGCCATAGAACTGGTCTGATACCTGATCCGATATGAGTGTCATTGAAAGTCAGCTTGATGCAGGTTCACCGGGGTTTTCCGCCAGTTCTGCGCATATGCGCGAGCAGGTTGCTGACCTCGAGGAAAAACTTGCGATTGCCCGTACAGGCGGCAGTGAGAAATCGCGTACTCGTCACCTGAAACGCGGCAAGCTGCTGACACGAGAGAGAATTGCTGCACTGGTCGATCCTGGTAGTGATTTTCTCGAACTGTCACCCATGGCTGCCCAGGATCTTTACGATGGAATGGCACCTTGCGCGGGAATCGTGACTGGCATCGGGAAAATTCACGGGCAGGAAGTCATGGTGGTTGCCAACGACCCAACGGTCAAAGGCGGTACCTATTTCCCAATGACTGTCAAAAAGCATCTCAGGGCACAGGAAATCGCAGAAGAAAATCTCCTTCCCTGCGTGTACCTGGTTGATTCGGGCGGTGCGTTCTTGCCGATGCAGGATGAAGTGTTTCCTGATCGCGATCACTTCGGTCGGATCTTTTACAACCAGGCGCGACTGTCTTCAAAAAACATTCCGCAAATTGCCGTGGTCATGGGCTCCTGTACCGCGGGTGGTGCGTATGTACCTGCGATGTGCGATGAATCGATTATCGTCAAGGAACAGGGCACGATTTTCCTGGGTGGTCCGCCACTGGTCCGTGCCGCTACTGGTGAAGTGGTTGATGCCGAAACGCTGGGTGGTGCCAAGGTTCACAGCACCAAGTCCGGCGTGACCGATCATATGGCTGAAAGTGACTCGGACGCACTGTTGATCGCCCGCCGGGTGTTTGAACATCTAAACCGCAGAAAACCTGAACAGTTCGCCATGAAGTCACCACAGGAGCCTCGCTATTCTGCCGATGAACTCTATGGTGTGATCCCTGTGGACAAGCGTTATCCCTTCGATGTGCGGGAGGTGATTGCCCGCATCGTTGACGGAAGTGAATTTCATGAATTCAAAGCCCGCTATGGCAAGACCCTGGTGTGTGGTTTCGCGCACCTGGAAGGCTATCCGGTGGGCATCGTTGCCAACAATGGCATCCTGTTTTCCGAGTCAGCCCTCAAGGGCACACACTTCATAGAGTTATGTAATCAACGTGATATCCCTTTGATATTTCTTCAAAATATCACTGGATTTATGGTGGGTAAACAATATGAGCATGGCGGTATTGCCAAAGACGGCGCAAAGATGGTGACTGCCGTCGCCAGCAGCCATGTACCGAAATTCACCGTGGTGATTGGTGGCTCATTTGGTGCCGGAAACTACGCCATGTGTGGTCGTGCTTACCAGCCCCGCTTCCTGTGGATGTGGCCCAATGCACGAATCTCTGTAATGGGTGGCGAGCAAGCAGCATCCGTGCTGGCCACTGTCAAGAAAGAAGGTCTTGAACAGCAGGGCCAGGGCATGAGTGAGAAAGAAGAAAAAGATTTTAAGAAACCCATCCTGGACATGTATGAAAAAGAGGGTCACCCCTACCATGCCACCTCCAGGTTATGGGACGACGGCATCATCGATCCGGTCGATACACGCAAGGTGCTGGCACAAGGCCTGGATGCCTGTGCCAATGCGCCGATCAAGAAGGGAAATTTCGGCATCTTCCGGATGTAATCACCGATGTCATCTGGCCTGAATTCCGAATTACAATTGCTGGCAGAACTGCGTGGCAACACCTTGTGGTTAACGCTTAACCGACCGGAGATTCACAACGCTTTTGGCGATCAGCTGATCGCTGAACTGACCGAGGCATTGATCGCCGCGGAGACCGATGACAACGTCCACGCCATTGTTCTGACTGGCGCTGGCAAAACTTTTTCTGCCGGGGCCGACATGAACTGGATGCGGAACATGGCTGCGGCATCTGAAATTGATAATCGTGAAGATGCCTTGCGCCTGGCCACCCTGCTCCGCACACTGAATTTTCACCCCAAGCCAACCATCGCGCGCATCAATGGCGCCGCCTTTGGCGGTGGACTGGGTTTGATTGCGTGTTGCGATATCGCAATCTCCGTTGCAGATGCCGTTTTTGCCCTGACCGAGGTCAGGCTCGGCCTGGTGCCGGCGGTCATTTCTCCATATGTCATTCGCAGGATGGGGGAGCGACAAGCCAGGCGATTTTTCCTGACAGCAGAGCGTTTCGATGCAGCCCGTGCCATGCGTGTTGGCCTGATCCGTGAAATCGCGACGCCGGAAATGCTCGATAACATGATCGAACAACAGCTTCGCTGGCTGTCACAAGGTGGGCCCAGGGCGATTTCAGAAGCGAAATCCCTGATATTCAGTGTTTGCGGCCAGAGCATTGAGAAACAAAAAGAGCTGGACCAGCACACAGCAAGCCTGATTGCGCGGTTGCGTGTTTCTGATGAAGGCCAGGAAGGCCTGGCTGCATTTCTTGAGAAGCGCGCTCCTGGCTGGACAGTCAAAGACAATGACTGAGAGTCATGCCGACATGGTCACCATGGTCGAGGTCGGTCCCCGGGATGGCCTTCAAAATGAAAAACAAAACGTCGCGACGGCGATCAAGGTAGAACTGATCCAACGCCTGTCGGCCTGCGGTCTGCCGGTTGTTGAAGCCACCAGTTTCGTCAGCCCAAAGTGGGTCCCGCAACTGGCCGATGCCGCAGAGGTTCTGGAGCAAATTGATCTCGAAGGCGCAACAAGGCACCCGGTCCTGGTTCCTAACGAGAAAGGCCTTGAACGTGCCATTCAGGCGGGGGCAAGGGAAATTGCAGTATTCGCAGCCGCATCGGAAAGCTTCAGCCAGAAAAACACCAACTGTTCAATCGCAGAAAGCCTCGAACGAATCCGTCCGGTGGTGGAAAAGGCATTGGCGAACAACATGTCTGTGCGAGGATATGTTTCATGTGTTCTGGGTTGCCCTTATGAAGGTGAGATTGAGCCGGAAGCCGTGATGCTGGTGTCAGTGGCACTGGACGAACTGGGTTGCTACGAAATCTCCCTTGGCGACACCATTGGTACCGGCACACCCGGCAAGGCGCGCAAGCTGCTGGAACTGGTTGGGGCAGAAGTCCCGATGGAAAGGCTGGCCGTCCACTTTCACGACACTTATGGACAGGCGCTGGCAAACATCCTGGCCAGCCTGGAATCGGGCGTGCGCACCGTGGATTCTTCGGTGGCTGGACTGGGAGGCTGCCCTTACGCTCGCGGCGCCACCGGAAATGTGGCAAGTGAAGATGTCGCCTACATGCTTGATGGACTGGGCATGAGAACAGGCGCGAATCTCGAAGATCTTGCAATCACCGGACAATGGATTTCAGATCAACTGGGAAAACCGAACAATAGCCGAGCGGGTTCCGCGTTGGCACGAAAAAAATAGATATTTGGGGTCAGAGTAAAAATTGATCTGGAATTTTTACTCTGACCCCAAATATCTTTGCAAACATGGAGTAACTTATGAAATTGAATCAAGTCAAAGCAGTGATCACCGGCGGAGTCTCCGGACTTGGCCTGGCAACCGCCAGGCACTTCGTTTCAAATGGTGGTTCAGTCACTTTGCTGGACATTAACGACAACGCCGGCCAGGCGGTGTCCGAAGAACTGGGCGCAACGTACATTCGTACCGATGTCACCTCTGAATCGGAGGTCAAGCAGGCAGTCAAGCAAGCCCATGAAGGCATGGGTGGCATCAACGTCGCCGTCAGCTGTGCTGGTGTCATCGGTGCCGGACGCGTCCTGGGCCGCGAAGGCCCGATGGATCTCGACTTTTTCTCGACCGTCATTCAGATCAACCTGGTGGGGACATTCAATGTCGCCAAGGCCGCTGCCGCCCTGATGGAAAAGAATGAGCCCGGTGAAGATGGCGAACGTGGCGTTATCATCAATACCGCATCAGTTGCCGCTTACGAGGGTCAGATCGGCCAGGCCGCATACTCTGCTTCCAAGGGAGGCGTGGTTGGCATGACGCTGCCAATTGCAAGGGAACTGGCCCGTTGCGGAATTCGCATGGTGACAATCGCCCCGGGCATATTCTGGACGCCAATGGTTGATAATATGCCCGATGCTGTGCAGGAATCGCTTTCCGCATCGATTCCTTTCCCCAGCAGGCTGGGACAGCCTGAAGAATTCGCCACGACGGCTGCCCACATCGTCGAAAACGTGTACCTTAACGGCACAACCATCAGGCTTGATGGTGCCACACGGCTGGCGCCCAAGTAGCTGGTTCGTTCAGGCACCCTGAAATTTAAAAGAAGGAAAACCATGGAAACTTTTGCAGAAGTCCGAAACCATGTGATGCAGTCCAATGGTCTTGGCATCGATGAGCCCTTTATTGTGAGTTTCGATTACCCCGTGGGTGACCAGGGACGCAAACAGGGCGTATTCCTGGCTGAACTCAAAACCAATGACGGAAGGCGCGTGCTGCGGGTTGAAACACCTGTGGTACCGCTTACAGAGGTCGGCGCCGAAAAATGCCTGCGTTTGAATCTCACGCTGCGTGTCGGCTACCTGGCTGTGGGTGACCTCGACAGCGTGCCTTACATCAAATTATGCGAGAACCTTCCTTACGCTTTTCTGGAAGCACAGGAGCTCGACTACACCATTTCCCACATCGCAAAACTGGCAGACCAGATCGAGCAGATGCTGGAACCAGACAACGACGTAACCTGACCAGGGCACAGCTTTTCAGGCCCGCACATGAATCAGAATTAAACAGGAGAGGAAAGTGTTCGATCAGATTATCAACTACGTGACTTCAGATGAATTTATTCCAATGATCACCGACTGGGGTCTGAAACTGGTGCTGGCGCTGGTGATATTCATCGTCGGACGCCTGATCGCCAAGCTGATCACCAAGGCGTTCCGCAAAGCGATTAACCGTGAGTCGATTGACGATGCGCTGGAAGCTTTCCTGGGAAATATTCTCTATGCCATCCTCATGGTCTCGGTCATCCTGGCATCGCTCGACACGCTGGGAGTCAACATCACGTCACTGCTGGCGATTGTTGGTGCTGCAGGCCTGGCCATTGGCCTTGCACTCAAGGATTCACTCGGGAATTTCGCTGCCGGGGTGATGCTGATCATCTTCCGCCCCTTCACAAAAGGTGATTTCGTGGAAGCAGCCGGTGTTTCAGGCAAGGTGGATGAAATCAGAATATTCAACACAGTCCTGACCACGCCGGACAACAAGCAAATCACGATTCCCAACGCCCTGATCAATGCAGATGCCATCACCAATTACTCTGCAATGGATCAACGCCGGGTCGACCTGGTCATTGGCGTTGGTTACGACGATGATCTGAAACTGGCGCGCGACGTGATCACCAGGGTTGTCACCAGTCATGACAAGGTCCTTGAAGAGCCTGCCTTTGCTATTTTCGTATCAGAACTGGCTGACAGTTCGGTCAACTTCAACGTGCGCCCATGGTGCCGCACTGACGACTACTGGGCTGTCTACGGCGATCTTCTGGAATCCATCAAGGTCGAACTGGATGCGGAAGGACTGAACATTCCTTACCCGCAGACAGACGTACATCTGCACAAGGTTGCTTCAGGATAAACGGGCGAAAAACTGGCTGGCGTCTATACTTCTTTGTAACCAGAAAAGGAGAGAGCATCCATGAACGCTAAAGCCATTATTTCGGTTGTTGTCCTGTTCATACTTTCGATGGGGCTGGGCTTTTTGGTGCACGGCACCCTGTTGTTCGATGAGTATTCCCAGCTGCCCAATATTTACCGGTCGATGGAAGACTCCCAGGGCTATTTTGGGTTTATGATTGCAGGTCATGTTCTGATAGCTGTTGGCCTGACCTGGATCTACAGGATGGGCCATAAGCCCACCAAACCCTGGTTCGCGCAGGGCATTAATTTTGGCCTGGCAATCGCGGTGGTCAGCACGATTCCGTTGTACCTGATCTACTATGCGGTACAAAATGCGCCGCAGTCCCTGGCCATGCTGCAAATTGCCTATGACGTACCAGCAACGGTGATCCTGGGTATTGTCACTGCGTTCATCAACAAGTGACTGAGTTTTGATTGACAGGGGAGTAGCAGGGTTAATCATCGTGGCCCTGACCTTTGCAACTATGCCTGCCGTTGCACAAGGTCAGGTAAATCCTGGTGCTTCGAACACAACAACACAGCCGGGTTCTTTATTGTATGCGTGGATGAAGGATAACGATGCCGAGGATCCTGCTTTTCTCGCCGTTATTGATTCCGACCCGGGATCACCTTTATATGGGGAATTACTCACCACCACGCCAACCAATGAACCCCTGACCGATGCTCACCACACGCCGCATCAATTGCCTTCAAACGGGCACATTTTCGCCAATTCTTTTCGTGATGGCCGGACGTTTATTTACGACGTCAGTACACCCCATTTGCCAAGGCTAAAAAACGAATTTGAGCGGATTGAGGACTATAGTTATCCCCATTCTTTTGCCGAATTGCCCAATGGAAATTTCCTGATCACGTTCCAGAGCAGTGGTGAGGAAAACGATCAGGCTGGCGGGCTCCTGGAAATGACACCGGATGGAGAACTGGTTCGTGCATCCTCTGCTGAGGATCGGTCGACCACTGATTTTATTCGGCCGTACAGTCTCGAATTAATGCCGAATATTGATCGTGTCATCAGCAGCAGCGCCGATATGTGGCAAACCCAGGCAACAGAGCATATTCAGTTGTGGCGTCTTTCCAGCCTGACGCTGCTCGACACCATCGCACTCCCACCAGGTGAACGCCGAAATATTCACCAGATACCACTTGAAATCAGGCCGGTTGGAGATGGCAGCTCAGCTTATGTCATTACCTGGAACTGCGGCCTGTATCATCTGACCGGGATTGGCGGTAACTCGATCAATGCCCGTTTGGTATGGGATTTCAGTTCAAACGCCTGTGCCATTCCTTTAAGGATTGGCAACTACTGGATACAGGCTGTGGGTGGTGACTTCCAGTTGGCGGTGCTGGATATTGAAGACCCGTCTGCGCCTGAACTGGCCACCGTGCTGTCCCTGCCTGATGGCTTCCAGCCCCACTGGCTGGCTGCTGAACCCAATGGCACACGTATCGTGCTGACTGGTTACCAGGCGCTTTCTGATCGGATTGTCCTGCTGAACTGGGATGAACGCGTCGAGCACCTTTCAATCGTTGCCGGCTTTGGCCAGCCAAACGATGACTTGCCCGGATTTTTTACTGACCGGGAAATCTGGCCACACGGCAAAACCGGTGAAGCAACCGCTCACGGCGTGATGTTCTGGCCAGCTGAAGCAAGCATTGAATAATTGATATTATCGGTCGTTAACAAACACATTACCTGGAAGGAAAATTATGAAGTCTCGTGCAGCGATCGCCTTTGAAGCAGGCAAACCGCTTGAAATCGCAGAAATTGATGTGGCAGCGCCCAATGCCGGCGAAGTCATGGTGAAAATTGTTGCCACCGGCGTGTGTCATACAGATGCATATACGCTCAGCGGTGAAGATCCTGAAGGCTTGTTTCCTTCAATACTGGGTCACGAGGGTGCAGGAGTCGTTGTAGAAGTTGGAGAGGGTGTCACCAGCGTTGCACCGGGCGATCACGTGATTCCACTTTACACCCCAGAGTGCCGCGAATGCAGCTTTTGCACTTCGGGCAAGACTAATCTCTGCCAGGCAATACGTGCCACCCAGGGACAAGGTCTGATGCCTGATGAAACCAGCAGATTCTCTCTAAACGGCAAGCCACTTTATCACTACATGGGTACTTCAACATTTTCCGAGTACACCGTGCTGCCAGAAATATCAGTCGCAAAAATAAACAAGGAAGCACCGCTCGAAAAGGTTTGCCTGCTGGGTTGTGGCATCACCACCGGAATTGGAGCGGTGTTTAACACGGCGAAAGTAGAACCAGGTTCAACGGTCGCTGTTTTTGGTCTTGGAGGTATTGGACTGAGTGTCATCCAGGGTGCGGTCATGGTCGGTGCTTCACGAATTGTTGCAATTGACCTGAACCCTTCGAAGTTCGACATGGCAAGGGATCTCGGTGCCACCGACTTCGTTAATCCGAAAGATCATGACGACCCCATCCAGGATGTGATTGTCAACCTGACCAATGGCGGCGTTGATTACTCTTTTGATTGCACAGGCAACGTCGAAGTGATGCGCGCTGCACTGGAGTGCTGCCACAAGGGCTGGGGTGAATCGACCATCATCGGCGTCGCAGGCGCTGGCCAGGAAATCGCAACGCGCCCATTCCAGCTGGTTACCGGACGGGTCTGGCGTGGTACCGCTTTTGGCGGCGTGCGCGGCCGCACAGAATTGCCCGGCTACGTGGACAAGTACATGAATGGCGGCATCAATATCGATGACATGGTGACGCACACCATGGGACTGGAAGACATCAACAAGGCTTTTGACCTGATGCATCATGGTGAGAGCATCCGCTCTGTAATTTTGTTCTGAATGGAACATATATCAACAAGCCGTTTGTTCGAAGGCGAACTAAAACGCTTCAAACATTCCTCGATATCATGCAATTGCGTCATGACATTCGCAATTTACCTCCCGCCACAGGCTCAAAATAGTCCAGTGCCAGTGTTGTACTGGCTATCCGGCCTGACATGTACTGATGAGAACTTTATGCAGAAGTCCGGCGTGCAGCGTGTTGCAGCCGAGCTCGGAATGGCCATTGTTGCTCCGGATACGAGCCCGAGAGGGACCGATCTGCCTGGCGAACATGATAGTTACGACCTGGGTTCCGGAGCAGGTTTTTATGTGAATGCAACACAGGAACCCTGGTCGGGCCACTACCAAATGTACGACTACGTCACCCAGGAGTTACCGAAACTGGTCGAATCAGAATTCCCGGTCACAGGCATGCGGGGGGTCAGTGGTCATTCCATGGGTGGACATGGAGCATTGGTTTGTTATCTGAAAAACCCGGGCTTTTACCATTCGGTGTCTGCCTTTGCACCCATTAGCAATCCTTCCAATGGCCCGTGGGGCCAAAAAGCATTCAGTGCTTATCTTGGTGAGGACCGCGATACCTGGCAACAATATGACGCTGCACACCTGATTGGCAATGCACAGGAAAAATTGCCGATACTGATTGACCAGGGAACTGAAGATGAGTTTCTTGGCGAAGAGCTCAAACCAGGTGCATTGGAACAGGGGGCTATTGCCAGTCATTACCCGCTGGAATTGCGTTACCAGGACGGTTACGACCATAGCTATTTCTTTATCGCGACCTTCATTGAAGACCACCTGCGCCATCACGCGAAAGGAATGGGAATATAACTCGTTATGGGATCGGGGGACAGTTTACTCAATTCGAATTAAGGCCTATTAAGTAAACTGTCCCTGAATTTCCAACAACCAGAAGCGTTCTTAAGGAAATAATACAACGCCATGATTTTACGCAGGCTTTCAGAAGCAGTCCGTCGACAGGACTGGTTTGTTGTCGTCCTCGAGGTGGCGATTGTGGTCGTGGGTATCTTTATCGGTCTGCAAGTAAACGATTGGAATGAAGAGCGCCTGGAGCGCAAGCATGAGGGCGAACTCCTGGTGCGCCTGCATGACGAAATTGTCGGAAATGTCTTGTACTTTCAGGAGGAGGCCGAAGATAAACTGGATCTGTTACAGGCCCTGGAAAACTCCATTAAGTTAATCGTTGACCCCCCAACAGCCCGCGAACCAAGCGTTGAGGACCTGAGAGGCCTTTCCCTGATGTCGCGATATCCGTCGATATCCCCGCGCACCGCCGTTCAAACGGAAATGGCCGCAGACGGGGGACTTCGGGTCATATCCTCGGTCATTATTCGTCAGAAGATGGCAGCCTATTTGTCTGAATTGAGTTTCATTCAAAAACAACTGGAGTATTTCCGCGATGGCGCAACCGTGAACTATTCGGAAGAAAGACTGATTGCCGCGGGCATTGGCCGTTCCTATGCGCCCGAGCAGCGAGAGCGCAGCCGCGTCACATTTGATTTGGAGAAACTCACCAACACAAACGAAATTCGAAGCTTCCTGTTAACCGGCCTAAGAGACCAGGCGATCTTTTCCTTCTATATCCAGGATGTCCTTGTGGCGACTTCCGAGTTATGCCAAACGTTGGCGGAGCAGGTGGATGCTGGCTCCTGCCCGGACGTGTCGGCCACAATGGAACGGTTCTAGCTGGCAAAAACCCTGATGGTTTGCTGGTCTGCGGAAAAGGCTGAGGGTGCCATGACGATCAGGAGAGCGTGGGACATACTACCGTGTGAACAATCCTTCCCCGCCTCCATCAACCCACGTCGTGGCACAGGTGCTTCGTCCGGTGGATCCCGGCTCGGAGGCCGGGATGACAATCCAGGATTATCCGTGACCGGCTGATACAAAATCAGCGTCTTTTTCCATTTGCCCCATGCAGTCTGGCCAGCAACCATTTAAGACTCTCTTAAGTTAAGTCCATTAATCTCTATCTGATTAACGTGACGTGATTGAGGTTATTTCGCGCACGTAACAATCAGCTGATATCACAACACGGATATTGATGACTTGAATTCAAAGCCCAGGCATTTTGAAACGATCATTATTGGCACTGGCTTTTCAGGCCTTTTGGCTGCCATTCGATTAAAAAAACACAAAGCCGACGATTTTGTCTTGCTGGAACGAAGCTCTGAATTGGGTGGAACCTGGCGGGACAATGCTTATCCTGGCGCCGAGGTTGATGTCCCGACCGGCCTGTATTCAATTTCCGACGTTCCGTATCCATTCAGCAAGCGTTACGCACCCCAAAGCGAACTGCTCGCTTACACCAACCATATTGTCGATAAGTTCAATCTGAAAGAACGTATAAGGACGAACCAGGCAGTCACCGTGCTGACCTACGACGAGAGTCAGCGCCTGTGGCAGGTTGAAGTGGAATCAGGTGAGCGTTATATCGCGCGATTCGTCATCGATACCAGCGGCGTGCTGGCCAACCCGAAGATACCTTACATAGATGGTGCGGAATCATTCGAGGGTACGGCATTTCATACTGCACAATGGGATCATAGTGTGAGCCATAAGGGAAAGCGTGTCGGTGTTATTGGTTCGGGTTGTTCGGCGGCGCAGGTCGTTCCGGCGATCGCGGACCAGGTTTCGAGGCTCACCCTTTTCATGGGCCGGGCCCAGTGGATTATTCCACGTTCAGATCGCGTTTACGGGCCTGCAGAGCGATTCGTTTCCAATCTCCCCGGTATTCGGCATATCAAGCGGTTCATGATATTCGCCTACCACGAGGTACGGTTCATTGCCTTTCGGCGTTATCCATTCACTTCTGCAATCAGCAAGTCGATC
>DATFLY010000138.1:0-29266 GCA_035267185.1 Lysobacterales bacterium
CGGGTTGTTCGGCGGCGCAGGTCGTTCCGGCGATCGCGGACCAGGTTGCGAGGCTGACACTGTTTATGGGCAGGGCCCAGTGGATTATTCCACGTTCAGATCGTGCTTACGGTCCTGTTGAGCGTTTCGTTTCCAATCTCCCCGGTATTCGGCATATCAAGCGGTTCATGATATTCGCCTATCACGAGGTACGGTTCATTGCCTTTCGGCGTTATCCATTCACTTCTGCAATCAGCAAGTCGATCAAGGGCCTGTATGCACGAAATCTAAGAAAGAATCTTGATAAATACATTGCCGACGACCAACTGCGCCAGCACATGATGCCGGACTATGAACTGGGCTGCAGGCGTGTGATTCCGACCAACACATACCTTCCCGCGCTGGCCCGTGAAAACGTGGATGTTGATATCAGTGGGATCGAACGCATCACGCCCACCGGGATTCTGACCAGGGACGGTAAAGATATCCCGCTGGACATCATCGTTTACGCCACCGGGTTTTATGCTTACACCGATATGGAAAAAGCGCTTACATTTCAGGTATATGGCCGCGATGGTCGCAATCTGAACAATGAATGGCAGCACGAGATTGCTTCCTACAAAGGCGTTACGGTCTCGGGTTATCCCAACTATTTCAAGGTCAACGGCCCCAATACAGGCACGGGGCATAGTTCGCAAATCAGCTACATGCAGACGATGGTTGATTACATCGTGAAAGCAATCACCAGGGTAAGGCGGAGCAAGGAAATCAAAGCCATCGATGTGAAGCCTGATGTACAACAGGCATATGTCGCCAGGGTCAGGGAAAAATTAAAGCTGACGGTGTGGCAAACAGGCGGGTGCCCGGCTTTTTACAGGAAGAACATGACGGGAGAGGTCACCAGCCTGTCACCGGAGTCTGTGATTCATTTCATCTTTACCCGCAAGAGATTTCGTTTGAGCGACTATCAACAGCTCTAAAAAATTATTGTTCGTGAACACTCTCTTAAGGTTGCCTTAAGCAAGCCCTTCTATTCTGTCGCCATCCTTTTCCAACATGGATGGAATCAATGCAACTTGCGCACCTGATTGCCAACGAAGTTCTGGACGCAAAAGCAGCACGCCGCCTGGCGCGGTTGCTGAGCCCGGTACCGGCGTTTGCGGTTCACCTGCCTGAAAACAATAACCGGGCAGAAATAGAGCAATACATTGCAGAACGCTTTCACGCGATCCATGGCGCTCATGTACATGACTTCATGCCAACGCTGCTCACCATGGGCTGTGGCGGGCACATTTCGGCTGCATCCGGTGTTCGTGCCGCAGCGCAACAAACGCTTTTTCTCGAGCAATACCTGACGGAGCCGGTGGAACAGGCTGTGTCACGGTCAGCTGGAGAGCGGGTGGAACGGTTTAAGCTTGCAGAGATCGGAAACCTGGTCGCCAGCCAGGGCGGATCAAGTTACCTCCTTTTCCTTGTCCTGACTGCAACACTCAACCTCGCGGGATTCGAATGGGTGGTATTTACTGCAACGCCCCAGGTTCGCAAGGTTCTGAAAGCGTTAGGCCTGCAAACTGATGTTCTGTGCAAGGCGGATCCAGCCCGCCTGGCCCCGGGATCGGCAGATGACTGGGGCCAATATTATGCAAGTCATCCGCAGGTGGTCACCGGCAAGGTGAATGATGCCATGGCCGTGTTGGAAAACCGCGTGCTTTATGCGGGTATTTTGTCCATTTTCCGACCGCAAATTGAAGAAATGGCTGCGATCATCGCGCGCGAGAGCAACCGAATTGGAACATTTACACTCGCTGCCTGAACGAACCGAGCGCTCGTCTCCTTCCGCTGCAATTGCCAGCGTGAGTGGCGCAGGTGGGTCTTTGTCTTCCGATGTTCTGACAGAGCGCGTCGCTACACTGGCTGAATGGCTCAGATCGATGGGTCCCAGGGGTGTCGCCCTGCACATGGATAACGGCCCCGACTGGATCATCATTGACCTGGCCTGCCAGGTCGCCGAAATCTGCCTGATTCCATTGCCTACATTTTTCTCTGCCGGACAGCTGAGTCATGTCCTGAATACCATGCCGATTGATACGGTGTTCACTGACCGGGCAGACCTGTTTTCGCCGTTGTGCGCCGGTCGATTCCGCAATGGACCGGAGTTTGCGGTTGGCAACGGGCTACTGTTGCACATTGACCCGCCTGAATCCCCGGATACCCTTCCACCAGGAACGGGCAAGGTAACTTTCACGTCAGGGTCAACGGGCAATCCCAGGGGTGTTTGTCTTTCCAATCAACAGTTACTGAAACAGGCGGAAGTTTTGAGCCAGGCCGTTAGCCTGAAAAGCCCTCGCCACCTGAGCTTGCTGCCTTTGAGCACCTTGCTTGAGAACACTGCGGGTGTTTATGCGCCGATGTTGACCGGCGGCGAAGTTGTGGTTCCATCGCTGACAGAAATCGGTTTCAACGGCAGTTCTTCGCTCGACACCAGGAAACTGCTGTGGCAGCTATCCCATTGGCAACCCAACAGCCTGATCCTGACGCCGCAACTGCTTCAAATCCTGGTCGCTGCAGCCCGGTCAGGCTGGGTGCCGCCAACATCGCTTCAGTTCGTGGCCGTGGGCGGCGCGCGGGTACCCGCTGCATTGCTTGAAGCAGCACATGATCTCGGCATCCCGGCTTTTGAGGGATATGGATTGTCGGAGTGCGCCTCGGTGGTCAGTCTCAATCTGCCTGACGCGGCCCGGCCAGGCAGTTGTGGACGTCCGCTACCGCATGTCAATGTGGAATGCAGACATGGCGAAATTCATGTCAGGGGCAATGCCATGCTTGGCTACGCAGGTCAGCCCGATAGCTGGGGTCGCGAGCTGATTGCCACCGGGGACCTTGGCGAAGTTGACGAAGACGGCTTTATCCACGTCAACGGACGACTCAAGAATCTCCTGATCAGCAGTTATGGACGCAATATCAGTCCGGAATGGGTGGAAAGTGAAATGCTCGCTGACGGCCTTTTGGCCGATTGCGTGGTCTTTGGCGATTCCCGGCCTTATTGCGTGGCACTGCTGTCACCACGCGAAACCAATGCCAGTGATGGCTTCATCCAGGACAGTATTGACCGCTCAAATGAAAGGCTGCCCGATTACGCCCGGGTAAAGCAGTGGTTGCGTCTCAGCCGGCCACTTGCCATGGAACAAGGACTACTCACCGACAACGGCCGTCCTAAAAGGCGAGTCATCGAGTCCCGGTATAACGACGAAATTGCTGCCTTATACCGTGATGCAAAACAACCCATTACCCAATACGAGAAAATTGCATGAATTTTTTTGATACCTTGCAGGATCAGACTGAGTCCGCCCGCATCGAGTTAGTCTCATCGCCAATCATCCAGCGCGCCCTGTCGGCGCGCATCACCCTGCCTGAATATGCAGCGTTTCTGAACCAGGCCTATCAACATGTACGTCATACGGTTCCCCTGCTGATGGCTACAGGCGCGCGATTGCCTGAGCGATACAGCTGGATGCAATCAGCCGTCGCAGAGTATATCGAGGAAGAAATCGGACACGAGGAGTGGATTCTCAACGATCTTGAGGCGTGTGGATTTGACAGGGAGCGGGCACGATCCAGCCGCCCATCTGTCCAGACCGAACTGATGGTGAGTTATGCATATGACATGATCAATCGCGTCAACCCGCTGGGCTTTTTCGGGATGGTTCATGTGCTTGAGGGCACCAGCGTCAGCATTGCGGATCATGCGGCCGATAGCATTCGCGAGTCACTATCACTTCCAAAGAAAGCCTTTTCATACCTGTATTCACATGGTGCTCTTGATCTCGAGCACATAGAGTTTTTCAAGACCCTGATGAATCGAATCGAGGATCCGGCTGATCAGGCACAGATTGTTCACGCAGCAAACGTGTTTTATGGACTGTACGGAAATATTTTTCGTGCTCTGGATAGCGCTGAGACGCCGGCAATGGCTGCATAATGGACCTGCATGGTAAACAGGTCCTGTTAACCGGTGCGACCGGTGGAATCGGTCAGGCCAGCGCCATTGAACTGGACCGGGCCGGAGCCAACCTGACGATCCTCGGGCGCTGCCCCGAGAAACTCGAGGCTCTCGAGGAAAAACTCTCAGGCAAACACAAGCGATTGATTGCTGATCTGAACGACCAGACGCAAAGTCGTGCCGTGCTGCAACACTGCCAACAGCACGGACTCGATGTTTTAATCAACGCCGTTGGCGTGATGGATTTTCACATTTTCGACAGCCAGGATCCGGCAGCCATCGAGCGAATGGTCCATACCAACCTGCTCTCGCCGATGTTGCTCTGTCAGCATTTGCTTCCCTGCCTGATGTCACGGCCCAAATCAGCCATCGTCAATATTGGATCTATTTTTGGAAGCATCGGCCATCCCGGCTTCACTGCTTACTGCGCGACCAAGTTCGGACTTCGTGGATTTACCGAGGCCCTGCAAAGGGAGTTGGCCGATACACCGGTAAGTGTTTCTTACCTGGCACCGCGTGCTACCCGAACAGATCTGAATTCCTCTGCCGTCACTGAATTGAACCTGGCGCTGGGAAACACTACCGATGAACCCGAGCAGGTCGCTGCGGAGTTGATCAAGATCCTGGAAGGAAAACACCGTCATCGTTACATGGGCTGGCCGGAAAGTCTTTATGTTCGCGTCAATGGACTTTTGCCGGGACTGGTACACGATGCGCTAACCCGCAAATTACCGGTCATTCGTCAACATGCTCCAAGACGCGATATCGAAACCTAGTTAACACCAAGGAAATACTCATGAACAAAATTACATATGTAATATCCCTGATGCTGGTGACAGCAATGTCCTGGCAGATTTCATCAACCAGCGCATTCGCTGCTGACGACACAAGCGAGCAGGTTCGTCAATTACAAAAGCGCTGGGCTGAAGTGAACTACCAGCTTGAAGGAAAAACCCAGTTGACCGCTTTTGAGGAGCTTGTCGATGAGGCCAATCGACTGACACAGAGCAACCCTGACTCCGCTCCGGTCTGGATATGGAGTGGCATCATCAAGTCTTCTTTTGCAGGCGCCAGGGGTGGGCTGGGCGCCATGAAACTGGCCAAGGCTTCACGTTCAGACCTTGAAAAAGCCATGGAAATTGACCCCGACGCACTGCAGGGTTCCGCCTATACATCACTTGGTACGCTTTATTTCAAAGTGCCAGGCTGGCCGGTTGGATTTGGCGACGATGACAAAGCCGAGGAACTGTTGAATAAGGCTTTGGTGGTGAATCCGGAAGGTATCGATCCAAATTATTTTTACGGTGACTATCTCCTGGAACAGAAACGCTATGCGGAAGCGGAAAAGGCCTTGCTAAAAGCACAACAGGCCCCTGCCCGGCCGGAGCGCCCATTGGCCGATGCAGGCAGACAGGAAGAAATCCAGCTGGCATTATTGACGGTGAGAAAGAAACTTAAAAAATGAGTCACTGGTATTTGCCTGATGCTGATTTTACTGGTCGAAGATGATCATTCGATCGCCCAAGCCCTGGAACTGGCCCTGCGCAAGCAGGGCTACAGCGTTAACACGGTCGGCAATGGTTCCGCAGCCCGGCATGCAGTTGGCACCGAACGGCCGGACATGGTCATATTGGACCTCGGTCTGCCCGACATGGATGGCATCGATGTTCTCAAAAGCATTCGTTCAAAGGACGTCGAGCTTCCAATCCTGTTGTTGACAGCCCGGGCCGGATTAAACGACCGCGTTATCGGCCTTGATAGTGGTGCAGACGACTACCTGTCCAAGCCATTCGAAATGACTGAATTGCTGGCCCGGCTTCGCGTGATGGAGCGCCGGCTAACCACCACGCGAACGGCAGAAATCAGGATCGGCAATGTTTGTTTAAACATCAACCACAATAGTGTGGCCGTCAATGATGAGCCGGTTGAGTTGTCGCGCCGGGAATTCATGTTGCTCAAAAGCCTGATGGAGCATGCCGGGCGCGTGCAGACCCGGAATGTGCTGGAAAGTCGCCTTTACGGCTGGGGTGAGGAAGTTGCCAGTAATGCACTGGAAGTTCACGTTCACCATCTGCGAAAGAAACTTGGCAGCAAGTTGATCAAGACCGTGCGCGGAGTAGGCTACCGGATAGACGCCTCGTGAATTCCATCCGGGTGTTCCTGGTAGTCGTGATCATGGCGGTGATTACGCTGTTCTATTTTATCGCTGCATTGCGTGGATACCAGTCCAGTATGCTTGAGGCCGACAGGTTGTTTGACAAGCAATTGCTGGATACAGCGCGTTTGATCGCCAATATTCATACCGAGGATACGGCTCGCAACATTGGTGTCGATGCGAGCCTTGCATTCCAGGTCTGGAAAGGCACTGAACTGCTTGCATCTTCCCGTAATGCACCGCAAACACCGATTGGCGAGCTGGAGCCGGGCTTTGACTACAAAAATTTCGCCGGATATCGCTGGCGAACCACGGCTTATTACGATCAAGCGACAGCAAACTGGATCCTGGCAGCCGACAGGACCGATCTGCGTTCTGCCCTGGCTGAGAATGTCGTGCTGCAGTCATTATTTCCAACGCTGGTCGGCCTGCCGCTCGTGGGCGTCCTGATCTGGCTGATCGTCAGCGGTGGTTTGCGACCATTACGGGCGCTTGCACATGAACTTGGAGACAAGCAGCCCGAAGATCTGAGCCCGCTCACCGTGGAGACACCGAAAGCTGAACTGAAACAGATCGTTGATTCCACAAACGGTCTTTTAAGGCGCCTTGAAACTACATTACTTCGCGAACGGCAATTTGCTTCTGATGCTGCGCATGAACTGAGAACCCCCATCAGCGCGCTCAAACTCCAGTCCTATAATCTGACTCAGGAGACGGGTACGGCGACAGCGTTGGTCAACGATCTTCAGATGACCGTGGAGCGCCTGGAACATATTGTCGAGCAGATCCTTGATCTGTACCGGAGTTCACCGGATCAATACAACGCGCAATTTGAACGACTGGATATCAGCAGCCTGGCACGGGAAGTTCTGGCAGAAGAATTCCCGGCATTTGACGAAAAACAACAACAGGTCGAATTTCGCGGTGAGGCCTGCATCATTTCAAGTGATCACTTCGCGATGAAAACCCTTTTACGTAATTTGCTGACGAACGCCAATAAATACACGCCAGCGGGCGGTCAAATCATGGTCACGGTTTCCCCGGGTGATGATGAGGTAACCATCGCTGTAGAGGACTCCGGACCTGGCATTCCGGACGAGCTGCGTGGGCAAATTTTCGATCGGTTTTATCGCATAGGCCGTGACCGTCATCCATCAGGCCAGCCTGGCTGTGGTCTGGGACTGGCCATTGTCAGGCGCCTGGTTGAATTACATTGCGGTCACATCAGTGTGGGCCATTCGCGTTTTGAAAGTGGTGCATGTTTTGAAGTCCGTTTACCAAAGGCGGAGTAATATGCGGGGCACACAAATGATGATAAATGGTATGCGCTCTGGCCCGCGGCACAGCATATCGACACGGTTGTGGTCGGGGCTTTTGCTGACCATTGCCACGAAGACTCTGCTGGCTGCAACGCCCATTATTGAAATCGAAATACGCGACCACTTGTTCATTCCATCACAAGTCGAGATTCCGGCAGATACAAAGGTCAAGCTGGTGGTAAAAAACCTCGATCCCACCCCCGAGGAATTCGAAAGTTATGAGCTGAATCGGGAAAAAGTCATCAGTGGCAACAGCAAGGCCGTGATTTTCATAGGACCGCTGCCTCCCGGCGAATATCCTTTCTTCGGCGAATTCAATCCCAAAACGGCGCAGGGCAAGGTCGTGGTGAATTAAGGGCAGATGCGATGTTATTAACCTCCGTGCTTCTGATCCTGCAGGAAACGCTTGAAGCGGCGCTCCTGATCAGCATTCTTGCCGTGTTGTCCCTGCAAAATGGTTACCGGATGTTGTGGCTGATTCCGGGTTTCATGGTTGGAATGGTAATGGCGCTGCTCTACGCGGAAAACATGGAGACTGTTTCAGGGTGGTTTGAGTATGTCGGGCAGGAACTGACGAACGCCTCTTTGCAGACAGCCATTGCCCTGGTGCTTTTACCGCTGGCATGGATGTTGGGCAAGGCCTTTGAAATTGGCGAAAAGGTTTCTCGTGATGCCCGGACACCTCGAAAGAGTTCCTGGGGCGTGCTTTGTGCAATGGCCGTGGCGTTGGCAGTGACGCGTGAAGGCTCTGAAATCCTGGTGTTCCTGCAGGGGTTCCTGGGGCAGTCAGACCAGGCCAGGCCAGTGGCGATTGGTAGTGCAATCGGTTTTGGGATTGGACTCAGCGTGGGTCTCTTGTTGTTCTACGCCCAATTGCCGCTACGTGGGCCGCTTACCCGCTGGATCCCGTTGGTTTTGCTGGCATTGTACGGCGGCAACATGATGTCACAGGCGACACTCCACCTGATACAGGCGGATTGGCTTCAATCCGGACCTGCGCTGTGGGACAGTTCCGCCTGGCTACCTGAACAAAGCGTCACCGGTCGCTTGCTGTATGCATTGGTGGGTTACGAGAGCAGCCCTTCAGCAGTCCAGGCTGTGAGTTATGCCGTGGGTACGCTGGCAGTTGTGGGTGCAGCGCTTGCAGGAAGGAAATACGCATGAGATCGGCCAAAAAGTGGTTTTACCCGGGGGTTATTGCCCTGGTCATCCACGGAGGAATCGCTCAAGCGGATGGTGTTGTGATCGATAAAATCTATCATCCATATGTGCAACCACTTGAGCGGGAACTGGAGTGGCGTGCAATCTGGCAAAACCAGCAGCCGGGTCGCCCCGATGACCTTCAGCTTTATCAGCTGGCCTATGGTCAGGCGATTGGCGACCGTTGGTTTGCAGAGGTTTACCTGATTGGTGAGAACTCATCAGAGGGCAGTTTTGAAGTTGAAGCCTATGAATTCGAGCTACAGCGACAGCTGACGGAACAGGGTGAGTTCTGGGCGGACTGGGGCTTGCTGCTGGAGTTGGAGAAGGAACGTGACCTGGATGCCTGGGAGTTCTCAACGGGTTTGCTGGTGGAAAAGGAATGGGGTCGCTGGAGCGGAACGGCCAACCTGTTCCTGGCTTATGAGTGGGGCGATGAAATTGCTGATGAGACTGAGACGAAACTGAACCTTCAGTTCCGTTATCGTCACTCTCGTTCCCTTGAACCAGCCCTTGAGTTTTATAGCGGTGAAGACACCACGGGCATAGGTCCCGCGATCATGGGCCGGGTTCCCCTGGGTGGCCGAAAGCAGCTGGGCTGGGAAGCTGGTGCAATATTCGGAATTGACAGCGATAGTCCGGATACCACCCTGAGGTTTTTGCTTGAATTTGAATTCTGACGTCTACGGAGTGGAATTGTTGTAATACCTCTTTAAAATTGAACTCTGATCCCCTGTCTTCATGCGCAACGGCATTGTGCAGACAATTCTCCGGGCATCACCGGAAACCGCAACTCCGTCACTGCCTGCGCTTTGCGAAATCTTGATCAGGGTTACTTTTTAGCGGGTCTCACGCCGAAGCACGCTTGACCGGCAGTTGCAACTTCAATTCAAAATGCTCGAAACCATGCTCAAAGGGCTTGCCAATCCACGATTCGAAACAGGGATGATCTGCTGGCTCGTATTCACTTGAAGGTAACCAGGTGCCATACAGCCAGTCCAGAGCTCGCTGTTCCAGCTGGATATCCCCGCGTACAGCCACTTCGGCTACCAGCATCTCCGGAAAATCAAAACGGCCTATTTCACCCCCGGGCTTTACATCGTCAACCACCAGGGCTGCATCATAACGGCAGTTTTTCAGTTCGACAATTTCCGGGTCTTCCCACATGTAACCCAGCCATTGTCCGTCCGCTATTTCGCGTTCTTCAGCCCACGCAAGAAGTCGCTCGCATGCTCCTGTCACCGCTTCCGGACGATAAGGATCCAGAACACGGATATAGGCCACGGTTCTTGGCGGCAGGTCGACCATTCGCACTTCAAAGCCATCGGGGTTTTCTCCCTGGGGCAGGCGGGACAGTTGCAAGTCACCCTTCGTTGCGTGGTCATCAAACTCCCTGCGTCGTGAATCGCGCATCAGGCGAATATCAAAAACACTGGGTGGAACTCCGAAGCGCTTTTTGAAGCTGCGAGAGAAATCGGATGATGTAGAAAACCCGCAATCCAGGGCGATCTCAGTGAGTGAACGCGACGGCGCATGGGACATCAGCTGAAGTGCACGCTCCAACCGAATCCGCTTGACGAAATCATTCAACGTTTCGCCAAGCACATTTCGAAAGACACGGTGAAAGTGAAATGGCGAGAGGCATGCAGCCCGGGCCACGTCATCCAGTTTCAAAGGTGAACCCAGATTGCTGACGATATGGTCAATGGCACGATTGATACGATCAACGTAGTCGAGTGGAATGGTTACAGGGCTGGAAGACTGATTAAGCAAGATTTGACAAGATTGAATTGATTAAAAGGGAAATACTAGCAGGAGTACTGCAAAATCTAGCACAAAAGAAGGAACAGGAAATGAACCGAAATTACAGCCATATCGGCATAATGATTGGATGTCTGCTGTTACTGAACACGCCAGCAGCCATTGCCAGCGACACAAAGGAGAACGATACAATGCAACTCGGCGCTTTTTCCATCAGCCTGGCCGTCCAGGACATTCATGCATCGAAGGCTTTCTACGAAAAACTCGGCTTCACTGAAGCGGGTGGTGACATTGGCCAGAACTGGTTGATCTTACGCAATGACCAGACCACCATCGGGCTTTTCCAGGGCATGTTTGAAAACAACATCATGACGTTCAATCCGGGCTGGGATGCCCAGGCTGAAGAACTCGCAACGTTTACCGATGTGCGTGAAATCCAGGCAAAGCTCAAATCCAGTGGAGTGGAATTCCAGAGTGAGGCTGCACCAGATTCAGATGGCCCAGCCAGTTTTGTACTGGCAGACCCTGACGGGAATATGATTCTGATTGACCAGCATGTGAATGCGCCTGAATAGGAGCCAGGAAAATGACCTCTCAGGAGGTCATCCCGGACCCTCATCGTGGTACAGGTGCTTCGCCCGGTGGATCCCGGCTCGGAGGCCGGGATGACGGGGCGGGTTTGTCCGGAACCCGATTATTTATTTCGACGCCTGGGTAAACTGGTGGGTCCCGGTCTTCGCTTTGCCAAGCCGGGACGACATCAGAAAAAATCAGCTGCAATGCATTACTCTGGTCCTAAATCTTCACCCCAGATAATCCGGTCAATCACACCCTGGTAGCCATAGCGAACCAGGTCAATTTGTCCGTTCAGAAATACAACGCCCTCATCTTCAAGCATGTCTTTTTGTCGACTATAGCCAGCGCTGTCCTTGGGAATCGCAATTTTCCCCTGGGCATTGATCACGCGATGCCAGGGTATTTTGAGCTTGCGGGGAGCGAGTCTCATCGCCTGGCTGACATGGCGGGCACCATTGGGCCTGCCCGCCAACCGGGCCACTTCACCGTAGGTCAGCACATGACCCTCGGGTATCCCACCCACAACTTTCCAGACGTTTCGCACGAAATCGGGCTTTTCTTGTTCAGGCTGCATTTAACGGTTTCTGTGCGAGGTGAAATGTATGACTCAACGGTATCATCTGGGTACATTTGTGCAATATACAATCAGAAGCGACCACGTCCATGACAGAATCCACCTCCCGGGCCGATACCCGACTAAGACGCCTGCCAGAACGCGGCAGCAAAGACTTTGAGCTGGCCTGCGCGATCATTGATGAATCAAGAATCTGCCACGTGGGTTTCACACTGGATGACCAGCCTTACGTGGTGCCCATGGCGCTTGGCCGACAAGGATCAGATCTCCTGCTGCACGGATCTGTGGTCAGTCGACTGATCACCAACCTGGCTGATGGCCTGCCGTGCTGTGTCACGGTGACGCATCTTGACGGATTGGTGCTGGCGCGCTCCTCATTTCACTCCTCCATGAATTATCGTTCGATCATGGTATTCGGCAATGCGAAGGCTATTGAAGATTCTGATGAAAAGCTTGCAGCGTTTGATGCCCTGGTGGAGCACCTTGCTCCAGGACGCACTGCTGAGCTTCGCCCCTCAAGTAAAAAAGAAGTCAATGCCACCCTGATACTGAAGCTACCGATTGAAACATTCAGCATCAAATCGCGAAGTGGCCCGCCCAGTGATGCTTCCTACGACATTGACCTGCCAGTGTGGGCTGGCGTAGTTCCAATTTCGCTTACGGAAGGCAACCCCGAAGACGCACCAGACCTGGCTGAAGGCATCAAAATCCCGGATTACCTGAGAAAGAAATAAGCACAAACTGCGTCGTGCCACAACGGTCACGTTGAAGACAGCGCCACTACAACACTTTCTTACCCTTTACCCCGTGTTCGAGTGTTACCAGGGCGGGCATTTTTTTCCATGAACTCGATGATCAACCCGGCAATGTCCTTGCCGGTAGAGGTTTCAATACCTTCAAGACCCGGGCTGGCATTAACCTCCATGACCACCGGGCCGTGATTGGATCGCAGCAAATCAACACCTGCAACATTGAGTCCCATGGTCTTGGCCGAACGAACTGCGGTTGATCGCTCTTCCGGAGTAATCTTGGTCAGTTTAGCCTTACCGCCACGATGCAGGTTAGAACGAAACTCACCTTCCTTACCGGTGCGCTTCATGGCAGCGACAACCTTCCCACCCACGACAAAACAACGGATGTCGGTGCCACCGGCCTCCTTGATGAATTCCTGCACCATGAAATTGGCGCCAAGCCCACGAAAAGCCTCGATCACACTTTCCGCGGCCTGTCTGGTTTCGCCCAGTACGACACCCACACCCTGGGTGCCTTCAAGCAGCTTAATCACCACTGGTGCGCCACCAACGAAGCTGAGCAAGTCGTCGGTATCATCGGGGGAATTCGCGAAACCGGTGACTGGCAGGCCGATCCCCTTTCTGGCCAGCAATTGGAGAGCACGTAATTTGTCACGGGCTCTCGTGATGGCGGTCGACTCGTTCACCGAGTAAACCCCCATCATCTCGAATTGCCGCACCACCGCCGTACCATAAAAGGAAACCGATGCGCCGATTCGAGGAATGATGGCATCAACGCCTTTAATTGCTTCACCCTTGTAATGAATGCTGGGTCGGTGGGAAGTGATGTTCATGTAACAGCGACGATGGTTGACCACGAGAATTTCGTGGCCCCGTTTTTCTCCTGCCTCGACAAGCCGCTTGGTTGAATACAGTTTAGGGTTGGTGGAAAGCACGGCTATTTTCATATTCAGGTTCCTATCAGATCGGATTCGACTGCGCGGCCCAGCGCAGGATCATGGATGGCCGCAAATTCCTCGACCACGTTTTCAGCCTTATCTACACTTGAAAATGCAGCTATATTGAAGAGGGCATCTCCTTCATGGGCCAGCGGCAGGTTGCTTCTGCCAATTACAATGCCGTCATGCGGAGCTAAAACAGGCTCTTCAGACTCGCCAAGTGGATCACTCAGCAGCGCCAGCTTTGCTCCTTTAGACACGGCGTCACCCAGTTCGGCCTTGTCACTGACAATGCCACTGACCGGTGCCCGTGCCCACCGGGTTGATTGTGCGATGACCGGCTGGCGACGAGTTGCCCGTCGGGAAGTTCGGATCATGCCGATTTTGGACATGACGTTGAGGACACCACGAATGCCGGCGCGTATGCAAAACTCATCAAACCGCAGGGCCTCGCCCGATTCGTAAACCAGGATCGGGATATCGCTTTCTGAGGCACAAGCGCGCAGAGAGCCGTCGCGAGTCTTTGCATTGATGATCACCGGCGCTCCGAATGCCTCTGCCAGCTCAAGCACTCCGGACTCATCAAGACTGGCCCGGATCTGGGGCAAATTCGAGCGATCTATGGCCCCGGTATGAAGGTCAATTCCATAGTCAGAGCCCAACACAACTTCATTTAGAAATTTGTGGGCCAGCCGGGAAGCGATGGAGCCTTTTGGGCTGCCCGGGAACGACCGATTCAGGTCCCGCCGATCCGGCAGATAGCGAGACTGGTTGAGAAATCCATGAACATTGACCACCGGCACCGTGATCAGTGTGCCTTTAAGTGAAGCAAGGGCCTTGCGCTTCATCAGGCGCCTGATAATTTGTACACCATTGAGTTCGTCGCCATGAACGGCCGCGCAAATGAACAGGCGAGGACCAGCCAGTCGCCCATGAATAACCTGGACCGGCATGGATATCTTGTGTGCCGTATAAAGATCTGCCACAGGGATATCAAAATTTGTTCGTGTGCCAGGTTGAACGGTTTCACCAGCAATTGTGATTGCTTTATTTTTGCTCATTTGCGTCGTTTGCCCTGAAGGTAGGAGCATGTCGGGTCGACCGTTGCCCTGTTCAGGAGTGCCGTACGACCCAGCAACATCCGAAACATCATGTCGTCACGCGAAGTCAGGTTTATTTCAATCGGCCAGATCCTGTCTCCGATGTGCACATTCGATTCAATCACCCACCGTTGCTCTTTATGTCCGCCGGAGTCTGTGACGACGCGCCTGTCGCTTACTGCTGCGACACATTCGACTATTGAATCCGTATTGCGTTGAACAGGATGAATCCTGAAGCGCACGAATTGCTTCCCCTCACGCTCAAAATCTTCCACTTCGAAGGCGTGCAATGCTGAAGTGCGCGCGCCGGTATCCACTTTCGCCTTGATTCTCTTGATACCCAGATCAGGCAATCCAACCCATTCACGCCAGCCAAGCGTGATAAGCGATTTTGATGTATCCGGGGTCAATGTCAAAGAAGTGGGTAACACTCAGGAAAGTCTGGGCACAGTCTCTCATTAATACAGGCGTTAGATTAAATTATTTTGTTTGCAGGTGTTCTACAAAAAATCCCGGGCCGGGCCCGGATGCACTGTCTAGGCAGCCAGATAGCCCATATAGCCGACGAATCCGGCCAGCAGTACCACGCCCTCCCAGCGTGCCATGAGTGCCCCAACATGCATCAGTCGGATGAAGTAGAGCGAAAAGACCACCGTGACTGCCAGGTCGATTTTGCTCACCGCTCCGATTTCCAGGGGCATGAGGCAAGCAGTCAGGCCCAGAACAAACAGGAGATTGAAGGTGTTGGAACCGACCACGTTACCAATCGACATGTCTCCATGATTGCGATACGCAGCCACTGCCGAAGTTGCCAGTTCAGGGAGACTGGTACCAATGGCAACCACGGTCAGGCCAATGACGGCAGGTGAAGCGCCGAGCGCTTCCGCCAGGCTGACTGCTCCTTTGACGGCCAAAAAACCACCGCCCGACAATACCAGCAGGCTGACAACGATCAGCAACAGGCTTTTCCACAACGGCGCCTCCGACACGGTTAGAGATTCTGCAAACTGTTCCCGTGATGTCTCACGTGCCTTGCGGGCGCGTTGAAGGTTATAGGCGATGTACCATACGATCCCGGCAAACATGACCATCCCCTCAATCCGGGACAAGTGTCCGTCCAGCAAACTGACGACACCCAAAGCAGTTGCGGCCACCATGATGTAGACATCATTACGAACCATCCGTACGTCGAGTTTTACCGGCCGGATCAGAACAGACAAACCCATGATAAGCCCAATGTTCGCGATGTTTGAACCCACGATGTTCCCGACAGCAAGACCGCCCTCACCGATGCTGGCAGCGCGCAGATTGACAATTAATTCTGGTGAACTGGTACCAAACGCGACGATTGTCAAACCCGCTGCCAGTGGTGACAAACCCACGCGAATACCCGTGGCGACCGATCCTCTCACCAGCGCCTCGCCACCGCCAATTAGCAGAACCAGACCCGAAACCAGCAGAGCAATCGAGATGAAGTCCATCCCTAGATCCCTTCCAAAAGTCGTCCCAATATGTCAGTTCCGGTGATAATCCTTCGATTGCCTCCCCACACCAGTACCACATCGTTTTTAGCCAGCCCCCTGCTTCCATCCTTGTCCCTGCCCTGGGCCAGGCGTTGAATCACCCAACCCAATGATCGGGTTTCATTGAGGACAACCACGGGACGGTGACAGTATTCGTAAGGATTGAAATCAGGTTCCCCAAGCAGAGCTGCGCGCAAAAAGCCATCGGCATCCAGTAACAGACACGGTTCATCCGCTTCATCGGTCAGAACCACCCATTTCTTTCCCGAGGCATTGATTTTCTGCAGAAATGGGTCGTCGCGTGTGTGACTGAACTCGGGAAAGCGTGGCAGATCGACATCGACGGGCAACTGCAAAATACTTCCATCCGCCAGCGGTTCGCCTTCATCCCAGGTTGTAATGTCGTCGATGGCCAGGAAATTGGCGGCACCGGTCCCTTCGACAGCATCGAGTTCGCTGTCCTCCGAATCGATGTGCTGCAGCAACATCTCATGAACCACGTGCTCACGCATGAACTGTGGCGCTTCCTTACCCAACCACAGGTCCAGGAGTTTGGCCGCAGGTTTGGCAACCGGCCACAACAGGAATTGATACATCCGCAGCACGGGCGACAGCAATGAAGCCATTTTTGTGGCATTTCGGGAGAAATAGGCTTGCGGCAGGATTTCACCGAACAGCGTAATTGCAAAAGTGGAAAACAAAAACGCCAGTAATCCAGTGAGCAAGGAATCAGTGAGCAACGTCAGTAAGACATTGATTCCCACGTTCCCCCATAAAATCGTGGTCAGGAGGAAATTGGAGTCTTTGCGCATCTCAAGGATTCGCCGCGCCCTGCGGTCGCTCTTGGCCTCGACCTCCAGCCGCAATCGACTAAGACCGAAAAAGGCAAGGTTCAAACCTGAAAACATGGCCGATTGGGTCAGGCAAAAAACGATCCCAACCCAGGTCAGGGTCTCAACATTTACTTCACTCATCACAAATGCATTTCCTTTTCCCTAGAGCATAAAAGACAGAAGGGTTGCAGTACCCAGGAAGGCAAAGAAACCCACGACGTCGGTCACTGTTGTCAGGATTATGGAGGCAGCCGTGGCAGGGTCCTGCCCCAGCCGGGTCAGGACAATGGGTACCAGCGCTCCGGAGATGCCTGCCGCCACCATTGAAAGGACCATGGCCACCGCAATCACCAGTGCCAGCCCAAAGGACCGGCTCCAGGCAAATACTCCCAGGCCGCAGGTTACCGCCAGGGCAAGGCCGTCGATCAGACCCACCTGTACTTCCTTGTTAAGCACCTTGTTCCATTCGCGGGTGCCGATTTCCCGTAATGCCAGACCACGCATCGTGACAGCCAGTGCCTGTGAGCCTGCATTTCCGGATTGTCCGGCCACCACCGGCAGCAATACAGCGAGGGCTGTGAACTGTGCAATCAGGTTTTCAAACAACCCCACCACGGCAGCAGCGAGGAAAGCCGTCAACAAATTGATGTGCAGCCAGGGCAAACGTCGCTTGATTGCAAACATCGGCGGCGAAAGTGCCCGCTCGTCTGCGCTGGCGCCCACCATTTTCTGAAGATCGGCGGTCGCCAGGGATTCGACCGCTTCGAACAGGCGGTGGTAGCGCACAATTCCCATCAGTCGTCCCTGGACATCCACGACCGGCACCGAGTCCACACGGTAGCGATCAAGCTGTTCGACAATTTCCTCGCGCCCCGCTGTGGGAAGCACGCTACCTTCAAGCCCTGCCAGCAGATCCTGCAATGGCTGTTTCGAATCGGCCAGCGCAAGCGTTTGCATGTCCACTTTTCCGACCAGGACATTTTCATCGTTTACCACGTAAAAAGAACGCGCTCGGCTGACTCCGGACTGCCGGATAATCCCCAGCACCTGGGAAACGTTCATATCAGCCCGTATCGTCTCGAAAGGACGATCCATCAATCTGCCTGCGGTGTTTTCCTCGAATTTAGCCAGGCGCTCCAGGTCGGCACGGATGCCCGCGGGAAGCGAGTCAAGCAATGTCAGGCGGGCCTGCTCGTCCATCTGTTTCAGGAGCACCAGTGCCAGTCGTGGAGAGGCGGCTTCGAGCACTGCCACGCGCTGCTGGTCTTCCAGCGATTTGAATACAGGCTCGAGACGACTGGTGGTCAGAACCTCAAGCGACTGCGCCAAAGATTTACCATCAAGGCCCTGCAAAGCATCAGGAAGTTCATTGTTCGGCATTTTCTCAATGGTCTTCGCCGCTGCCACGGGTTGTTCCCGAAGGTATGTTTCCTTGATCGCAGCATTCAGGTTCATTTTGGCCTCCTGGTATCCAGCAACTGACCCAGGAAGGCACTCATCACGCTCAGGTATTGCTCACCCAGCATGGAAACACTGGATTGAACGGTTGATCTGTCAGCCTCTTTCTGATCGAGGCATTCCATGATCTGATGGCGCGAAACAACGCCCAGGACCCTTTGATCATGGTCAACCACAGGCAACCAGTGATGGTGGCGCCATTGTTCCGCATGCACTGCATTGGTCAAAGGAGACTCGGGCCGCATCGGTTCGACCCGCTCAGCAAAGTCCTTTGCTACCGCCTTGCCTGCACTTCGCAAAGTGATCTGCCACAACCCGAGAAGCCCGAGGTATTTACCTTGTTGTTCAATCACAATTGCCGGCGGCCTGGCTCGTGACTTTTGTGACTGCAGCTCGCCAAGCATTTCGGTCAAAGGAAGATCATGAGGAAAACGCACCAGGGAATCTGACACCACGGCACCGACACAGTGAGCTGGATAATTCAGAAACTGGCGCAAGCGCCGACGCATCTTGCGGTTTTCGATGCTACCGACCAACGTCATGCATTGTTCGCGCGGCATTGAGCCAAGTATGACCACTGCATCATCAAAAGAGGCTGCCTCCAGCCAGTCATTCGGCTTGACCAGGCCCGTGGCAACAATTGTTTTGATGCGATTTGCCGACAGTCGCGCAGCCACCGCAGCTGCAACATCGCTCGGCATACTGTCGAGCAGGCCGGCTACCTGCGCAACGTCAAATCGAGCAATGGTCCTGGCGAAAGCATTCGGAAAATCACGCGCAAACTGCAGGCTGAAAGAATCGAGTTTATTCATCTTCATTCACCCGGCGAACCCGGAGAACAGGCTCGCTCGCAAAAAGCGCCGCCGGGATTGAAACAATGCCCTGTTGGCAGTCCAGCTCAACGCCAGTGCGATGAATACTGACGATTGTTCCCTGGTAGTCACCAATCGAGATTTTTTCGCCGATCGTGTATCGCTGCAGTTCAGGCTGGGCGATCAGGTTAGAAACAAACTGTCGCGCGCCCAGCGCAAATGCCAGGCCCAAGCCACCCAGGACCACCAGGATCAGCACCAGCGACAGCTGGGTAATGAAGGTGATATCGATGTGCATTTGCTGCAAGCCCATAACAATCGCTATCAGCAAAATGGCACCGTGAAGCAAACGCAGGCTGAGTGCATCGGTGTCAACGGATTCACTCATCTGCGCAATCACATTGCGCAGCAACAGACCCAACAAATGCCCACTGGCAATAATGGCAATACCAATGACCAGCCTGGGAATGAACCCGAAAACAGTGTCGACCGCGCCGGACATTCGGTCCGTACCAACAAGGCTCAATGCCCCTGCGACGGAAGCAAGCACCACAATCCAGAACACCAGGGCCTTGCAAAACCGAACAAACTCGGGCGTGACAACGCCGCTATCGGAAGTGGTGTAGCGGGCAGTTCGCTGGTCAACCAAATCCAGCAGGTAACCAGCAGCACTGCTCAACAAGCGGGCCAGTACCACGCCCAGGATCAGAACGATGAGAGCTGCTATCTCCGGATGGGTCGACAGGCCCTGGAATAATTCAGTTGGATTCATGGTCTTTCCTCGAACAAGAGCCCGAAAAAGGAAAGGAAATGTTCCTTATCGAGGATCAGGAATAGCAGTATCGCACAGCCCACTCCCAGTGCCGGATTTTTGGCACAGCAAGAGCAGGTTCAGGTCTTTGACAGACGGTGAATGCAGCTACACATGCACTGGATTGGTGAGGGCTCGAACTGCGCCCGTAATGACGAGCACATCACTCCGGCGGCTTTTGTGTCGCGTCCTGAGCGGCGCGAAGGATGCCGCGAAGGATGTTCATTTCGTTCTGGTCGGGACGCGCCCTGTTGAAAAGGCGACGCAAACGCATCATCAGTTTTTTGGGCTGGTCGGGATTGAGAAACTTCAGGTCAAGAAGGGTTTGTTCCAGGTGCTCGAAAAGCATATCCATCTGGGCACCATCAACCGGCTCCCAGTCTGCCGGGGGCAGCGCAACACCGACTTCACCACCTGCTGCAATCATCGCGGAGATTCTGAGCTCGTAGGCCATGATCTGGACAGCCTGGGAGATATTCAGGGAACCATATTCGGGATTGGTTGGAATGTTGACCAGGAAATTGCAGCGCTGCATCTCTTCATTGGTCAGGCCATGACGCTCGCGTCCGAATAACAGGGCGATTTCATGTCCTTCAGACTCGGCAATGGCTTGCCTGGCGGCCGCATGGGCATCCAGCATCGGCATCGACAGGCTGCGCAGGCGCGCGCTGGTTCCCAACACCAGGCCACAACCCGACAGGGCTGGTTCAAGGGTGTCATGAACCTGCGCCTGCTGCAGAATGTCGTCTGCGCCAGATGCACGAGCGGTGGCTTCAGCACTGGGATAGATCTTTGGAGACACCAGGTGAAGCTGTTTCAGGCCCATGACTTTCATGGCACGGGCCGTGGCGCCAATGTTTCCCGGGTGGGTTGTATTGATCAGCACAATCCGAATCTGTGCCAATCGATCTTCAAGCGCCAGCGTGTCGCATTGGTCCACCTTGCTGCTTCTGGTATCCTGTGCCGCCTTCTCGCCCATTATTAAACCTGACTCAGTCAAACAAGTAGAAAAATATGTCGCAAGCCGTACTCAATGTTGCCGTTTCCGCTGCGCACGCCGCAGGCGAACAAATGCGCCGCCGTTTCGACCAGGTCAGCGGCATCCCGGTGACCCGTAAAGCGCGGCACGACTATGTAAGCGAAGTCGACCATGCCTGCGAGGCCGCAATTGTACGGGAAATTTCCCACTACTACCCTGAGCATGCGTTCCTTGCCGAGGAAGGTGGCGCCAGTGGCGACAGCGACACTGTATGGATCATCGACCCACTCGATGGCACCAGCAACTATCTGCATGGCGTTCCTCATTTTGCGGTTTCGATTGCCCAACAGATCAAGGGCAGGACCGAGATCGGCGTTGTGTTCGACCCCATGCGTGATGAGCTCTTTACCGCGGTTCGTGGACGCGGCGCGTTTATGAACCAGAAGAGAATTCGTGTATCCCCCCGTATAGAACTTGAAACTGCGGTCCTGGCCACAGCCTTTCCATTCCGCAGGCGCGACACGATGGCACGTTTCGGCCGGGTTTTTCAGGGTGTGATGGAAAAGACCGAGGATTTTCGTCGAATGGGAACAGCCAGTCTCGATCTGGCTTATGTCGCCAGTGGCCGCCTCGACGGCTACTACGAGGTCGGGCTGGACGCCTGGGATGTAGCAGCAGGCGCGCTGTTGGTTAGAGAGGCTGGTGGTGTTGTGATGGATTTTGATGGAAATGACAATGTCGAAGAAGCCAGAAGCATCATCGCTGCACCCTACAAACTCATGACACCCCTGCAGAAAATCATCGCCAACCGCTGGAAGCGGCCAAGCGCATAAGCCCGATCAACCGAATCTAATTTTGGACCCTCGCTGCCTGCGGGTGGGTCCCGGATAATGCTACGCGCCGCGGTTCCACGGGCAGCGGCTTCATTCGGCCACTTCTTTGGCTTCACCAAAATCGTAACCTCACTTTCGCCTGCCCTCGGGCACTTCTTGGCCTTTGGCCAAACCGTACCCTCGATTCCACCTGCGCTCGCATTTCCGGGATGACCAGATCGTCACTTTACGGTTTAACGGCCGGCAGGATATATTTCGGAATCAGCACTTCCTGTGCGCGGTACAGGGTTCGGTCGCTGTAGTTGCCGCCCCAGAAAGCGATCACCAGGTCTGCAGCCGGGATTCCCATAAAAATCTGCCCGCCGTTCCCCGCCGCGAAATAGGCTTTGACGGTTTCGCCGTGCCAGTCATATTCGTTCACCCACCATTGCCATGCGTAGGCGCGATCCCGCAAACGAACCGATTCACTGGTGGAGGTCCTGGCCCATTCTTCCGATATGATGCGCTGGCCGTTCCAGGTGCCGCCATTGAGTATTAACTGGGCCAGCTTCATGTAATCACGCGGCAACCAGTATGAACCACCACCAAGATAGAATTCACCTGTGGGTTGAAGGTCCAGCCAGTACTTTTCTATACCCAGGGGACCAGCCACCAGGTCCTGAACCAGTTCCGTCAGGGGTTGCCCGGTCGTGGCTGAAATAACCGCGCCAGTCAGGTTCGAAACGGCACTGCAATAGACCGGGTTAGTGCCCGGATCATCCACCATGGGCAAATCAAGCGTAAAACGATACCAGTCAGGCTGCGTTTCCTGCGACTGCATGGTGTCTTCGTTACCTGGTGCATCGCCATCGTTGTCATCACAATAAAACCCTGAAGACATGGTCAGCAAATGCTCCAGCGTCATGGCCTGCTTGCGCTCGTCCAGTCCTTCCAAATCCTCACCTAGCGCCTGATAAACCGGAGTGTCGAGCGACAGGTTCGCGCCCTGCTGGATAACAGCACCAGCCAGAACAGAGGCAAGGCTTTTGCCGGCAGAGCGGGTGTCGTGCGGCATATCGCGGTGGAAGCCATGAAAATACTCCTCCAGGACCAACTTGCCACCACGCGCAATCAGTACACCATGCACATAAAGACCGTGGACATCCTGTAACTGAGCAGCAATTTCTTCGGAAATCATTCTTTCGATCGGTGCTTCATCAATCCTCGCCTCATCCAGCGTGCCAACCGGCCAGCCATCATCGGTGGCAGTAGGCGGCTGGTATTGCCAGGAATCTGCTGTTACCGGTCGGGCAAAGTACTCGCTTTCGCCTTCAGGGTCTTCACGGGTAAATTCGTATACCCCACCCCGCCAGGGCGGCATTTCCAGCGTGAAACGGTCGAATTCGGCGTTGTAGACCCCCGTGGTCAGCACTTCCTCGGTGTCAGAACCACGAAATTTACCGATGAAATTCAGATCACTTCCGACTTTCTCGATACGTTCGATCTGCATGAATACCCCAAGGTTGCGCTCCGGGTTTCGCATAAATGTTCGCAATACTCCATCCTGATCGCGCGTGATGGGGAGGAAAAATGTGAACTGGCCTGGCATGGGTGTCATCGTGCCCGACCAGCGTCCGTCGGACAGTTTTGAAAACATGACCGGCGTGGCCATGGGCATTCCAAGTTGCATCGGGCCTGGTTGACGCCAATGAGCCTTGATTACTTCGTCAACGCGTCGGCCATGAAAACTGCCAATATCTTCCGGAAACTCAACTGAGAAGCGCTCACCTTTCGAAACGATGGCCGCGCGGTGCCCGGCGAGCTCGGCCGCTCCTGATTCAAAATCAAGCAGTACAGGACCTTCCATGTAGCCATCGAAGCGCTTATGCGCTTTCCACAGGCCTTCCAGCGATGATGCTTCCTGAGCGCAGGCAGGAAGCCACAGCCCGACCAGTAGCAGGGTGACCAGAGTTCTATACATCCTGAGATTCCTTTTTTGTTTCCAGCCAACGCAGGATCGGCTCTGTGCCGCTTGTCAGGTTGGTATTCAGCGCGGCACAAGCCATTTCCAGGTCGCCTGCATCGAGTGCATCCATGATGGCCAGGTGCTCATCAACGGCTGTTGCGGTGTGCACCTGCTCGCGCAGGTAGGCAATTTCGTAACGGCGGGTGCGCATGATGGATTGTTTGATCAGGCCGAGCAGAACCGGGTTGTTGCATCCCTGGACCAGCAGCAAATGCCAATCGTCATCGACCTGGATCCTTCGCAATGCCCCTTTTGCTGAGGACAACTTTTCGTTGAGTTTTCTGAGCTTTGCCAGTGTCGCTGCCCCGGGCAGACCGGCAAGGCGCAGGGCACCAACATCAAGCAGGGGCCTGACCGCGTAGACATCAAGAAACTCTTCCCTCGTCAGCGGCCGTACAAACATGCCGCGTCGGGGTTTTGCTTCCAGAGCACCTTCTGCCGCCAGCATCGCAAGCGCCTCTCGTAATGGCGTACGGCTGACACCCATCTGCTCCGACAAGTGCACCTCGTTGATGCGCGAATTCGCTGCCAATCGCCCGTCCGCGATCATGAATCGCAGGGTTTCAGCCAGTTCGACACTGATGTTGTTTCTTTCCAATAATTGCATACTGTATACAGTTTGACTGAATGCAATGAATGGTTCAACCCCTTTTGGGGGTCAGGGACAGAAGGAGGATTTCAAATCAGAATTTGATTTCTGACGGAGAAGACTACTTGGGAGGCCCAAAGAGGGCCTCCCGGAATGATTGGTCGGTGATCAGGGCATCGAATCGAGATTCTCGCCCTCTTTCTCAACCTGCAACAGGTCGAATTTGCTGACACCCAGTCGCAACAGGGATGTGCTCGCCACGTAGATGGACGAATACGTACCGATGATCACACCCACGATAAGCGTGAATGCAAAGGCATGAATGATTTCGCCGCCAAACACGAACAATGCAACCAGCACCAGCAGTGTGGTCAACGATGTCATCACGGTGCGTGACAGGGTCTGGTTCACCGATGTATTCACCACGGTTATCGGATCGGACTTGATCATCCTTGGGAAGTTTTCGCGAATACGGTCAAACAGCACGATCGTATCGTTAAGCGAATAACCGATCACCGCGAGCAGCGCCGCGACCACGGTCAGATCAAACTGGATCTGGACCAGCGAGATGATGCCCATGGATATGGTGATGTCATGTATCAGGGCAATCACGGCGCCTACCGAGAATCGCCACTGAAACCGGAACATCACGTACAGGAAAATACCGATCAGGGCGTAGATAACCGCCAGTATGCCCTGCTCTGTCAGTTCTTCACCCACTTGTGGGCCGACAAACTCAACGCGCAACATCTCGACTTCGCCTTCAACACCCGTCTGGAGCGCATCAAGTACGACGGTCGAAATTTCTGCAGTGCTTTCCTCTTCGCTTCTTGGCGGAATACGAACAACGATGTCCGATGCAGCACCAAAAGTCTGCACCACGGCATCATTCAGACCAGCCTCTTGCAGGTTGGTCCGAACCTGTTCAATATCGGCGGCAGCCGGGAAGGTGACCTCGATCAGCGTTCCGCCGGTGAAGTCCAGGCCAAAGTTCAGCCCCCGGGTGACCAGCGATCCAATACTCACCACCATCAATACAGCGGAAAGTATCAGGGCGATATTGCTTCGCCCCATGAAGTCAAAATTGCTATTGCCTTTCAGAATTTGCATAAGATTCTCTACCCCGGCCGCTAGATACGTAGCTTGGCCACGCGTTTGCGACCGCCGTAAATCAGATTAACCACCGCACGTGTACCCATGATGGCAGTGAACATCGAGGTCACGATACCCAGGGAAAGCGTGATCGCGAAGCCCTTGATTGGTCCGGTTCCAAACAGGAACAGCACGAATGCGGCAATCAGGGTTGTGATGTTGGCATCAGCAATGGTCGAGAAGGCCTTGTCGTAACCGGCCCGAATACTGGCCTGTGGCGTGTTCCCGTTGCGGAGTTCTTCACGTATTCGCTCAAATATAAGAACGTTGGCGTCTACCGCCATACCCACGGTCAGAACGATACCGGCGATACCGGGCATGGTCAGCGTGGCGCCCAGCATAGAAAGCAGAGAAATCAACAGGATAAGGTTGACGAACAGCGCTATGTCAGCAACCAGTCCGAAGACCCTGTAATACAGCGCCATAAACACCAGGACCAAAAGGAAGCCAATAACGACGGATTTGAAACCCTGTTCTACATTGAGCTTACCCAGGCTCGGGCCGACAGTGCGTTCTTCTACGATTTCCATGGGCGCCGCGAGAGCACCGGCACGCAGAAGGAGCGCCAATTGGCTGGCTTCATCGATAGAATCAAGGCCCGTGGTCTGGAATCGCTTGCCAAACGGCTCGCGAACCACAGCAACACTGATCACTTCTTCAGTTTTTCTGCCCCCCGGTTTTTGTTCGATGTATACAACCGCCATTCGGTTGCCCACGTTTTCACGTGTGAAATCGAGCATGCGTCCGGCACCCACACCATCAAGCGTAACGCTCACCTGCGGCTGCCCGGTGCGCTGGTCAAATCCGCTGGATGCACCAATCAGCTGGTCACCAGAGACAATCAGGCGCTTCTTGAGCAGGACTGGCTGACCTTCATTGTCCGAATAAAGGCGTGACTCCGGAGGCACCCTGCCGGTTTGCGCAGCTGTGTAAGCATCATGCCCCTCATCAACAGCGCGGTACTCCAGGGTGGCGGTCGCACCAATAATCTTCTTGGCCTCAACCGTGTCCTGAACACCCGGCAACTGGACCACGACTCGTTCGGCACCCTGTTGCTGAATGACTGGTTCTGCAACACCCAGTTCATTGACGCGATTGCGCAGCGTGGTGATGTTCTGGCGCAATGCGGTTTGCTGAAGTTCCAGCAGCTGCTGCTCCTCGACCGTGGCCGACAGACCAAAATTTTCACCCTGGTCAATCTCGCGAACATTCAGACCCACAAGGCTTTCATTGGTGTCCAGAATTTCTTCCGTGCGGGCGCGATCTTCTTCAGAACGCAACATCATCAAAAGGCCATTACCTTCGCGCCTTACCGAGATATAGCGAATTCCTTCTTCACGCAGGGCTGTCCGAATATCGTCAACGAAGCGATCCAGTTGCTGGCCACGGGCGGTATCCATATCGACCTGCATCAGGAAGTGAACTCCGCCCTGGAGGTCCAGACCCAGCGTCATGGGCTTGCCACCGAATGCGCGCAAGGATGGAGGCGTTGCATGCGCAAGGTTCAGCGCTACGACATATTGCTCTCCCAGGGCTTCCTTGATCGCCTCTGATGCCTGCAATTGGGCATCCGAATTATTGAAGCGATACAGCAAACGGTTGTCGATTTGTTCGCGGCTTTTATAGTCAACTCCCGCAACAACCAGTGCATCGTCAACCGTGGTCGACAGGTCGGCAGGAATCGAAAAGCCGCGCGCCGAGGTCACCTGCACTGCAGGGTCCTTACCAAACAGGTTCGGCAGTGCGTATACGGCACCCAACACGAGGATGATCGTGATGAGTATGTACTTCCAGGCAGGATATTGATTCATACTTCAGACTCGAATTCGTCCGCAGATCGCGGTACTTTCGGGGGCGTCGTCTATTCTGACGACTTCACAGTGCCCTTGGGCATGACGCTGGCAACAGCGTGCTTCTGTAGCTTGACCTCGACGTTTTCGGCGATCTTCACCTTTACAAAAGTGTCTCCAACATCGGTAATCTTGCCGAGTAAGCCACCGTTGGTGACCACCTCGTCACCCTTGTCCAGTCCGGCAACCAGCGCACGGTGTTCCTTGGCACGCTTCATCTGCGGACGGATCAACAGGAAATAAAAGATGACAAAAATGATGATGAGCGGCAGAAAGCTCATCAGGCCGCCGCCCTGTGGCGCGGCATCCTGCGCGTATGCGCTGGCAATAAGGAAATCCATGGAAAGCCTCTATGTTCTGTTATTCAGCCGATATGGGGGTAAGTGGCTGTGATTCAATCCAAGCCACTCACGTAAAAACGGCAAGCGGGGCATTATATATGAAAGACTTAACAAGTCATACGGCATTACAACCAAACCCGAACCATCTGATGAGTGGTCGCGAAGGAGAATGCCTTTTCACGACACGCGCAAGTACTTCCCTGTAGCTCTGAGGCGACGTCCATGTCGCCTAAGGTCGTGAAAAGGCATTCTCCTCCACGACCCTGCAGGTCGGAGAGGCCTGAAAGGCCGTAGCCATGTCTTGAGAGTGGCACCATCGCAGATTTGCAACAGGCGCTTGCTTAGCAGACATCGCTATTTTCACACCGCAGCATCTAGCCAATTGCCGATTGAACAAAGCTCGGCGGAATGGCTGAACGTGGGCCATGGGCCCATAAATGCCGTCGAGACGGGTGGCCTGACTCGCAAGCACAGGAGGTGGTTCTCGCGCTGCGTTTCATGGGGCAGGCACGGGTATTTTCACTCCGCGGCATTAAGCCAAATGCCGATTAACAAGAGCTCTACCAGACAGCAAGACGCGGGATATGGGTTTGCCTTTCAAGACCTTAGGCGACATGGACGTCGCCTAAGAGCCACAGGGATGTGTTTATGCGTGTCTTGAAAGGCGTGCCCAAATCCCGCGTCCCTTGCTACGACCCAAACACGTTATGAGGGGAGAGCCCTTGTGGCCATTTGAGCAGCCCGGAGTGGAAATACCTGGGCCTGCCTCATTAATGGTGGACCCATTCCGCGTTCCTTGCGACGACCCAAACAGGATTATGAGGGGAGCCCTTGCGGCCATTTGAGCAGCCCGGAGTGAAAATGCCGGTGCCTGCCTGGGTTATTTCACTCCAGAGTTGTACGTTTCGAGAAATAAATCGGCAAAGTGGGCAAGACGGCCCTCAGAAATGGCATCGCGCATGGACTGCATCAGTTGCTGGTAGAAGTAGAGGTTGTGCGCCGTCATGAGCTGCGGACCGAGCATTTCGTTGCAGCGATCCAGGTGGCGCAGGTAGGAACGTGAAAAGCCGCCCTTGCAGGTACTGCAGCCGCATTCGGGATCAATAGGGGAAGTATCCGATTCAAAACGGGCATTTCGGATTTTCATCACGCCATGTCGGGTAAACAGGTAGCCATTGCGGGCATTACGAGTGGGCATGACGCAGTCGAACATATCAACGCCTCGGAGTACTGAAGCGATCAAATCTTCTGGCTTACCAACGCCCATCAGGTAGCGGGGTTTGTTCTCGGGCAATGCGGGCACGGTGAATTCCAGCACCTTGTTACGCTCTTCGAACGGCTCGCCAACCGCAAGACCACCTATCGCGTAACCGTCAAAGCCGATATCGACAAGACCCGCTGCAGAATGAAGGCGCAAGGGCTCGTATACCCCGCCCTGCACAATGCCGAATAAAGCCGAAGGATTACCTTCATGGGCTGTTTTCGAACGAGCCGCCCAGCGCAAAGATAACTCCATGGAATCTCGTGCCTGCTTTTCAGTGGCCGGATAAGGCGTGCATTCATCGAAGATCATGACGATATCGGAGCCAAGTGAGCGCTGAACCACCATTGATTCTTCCGGGCCGAGAAATACGCGGTCACCATTGACCGGAGAAGCAAACTCGACGCCTTTTTCGCTGATCTTTCGCCGCTTGGCCAGGCTCCAGACCTGGAATCCACCGGAATC
>DATFLY010000139.1:0-11700 GCA_035267185.1 Lysobacterales bacterium
TTTGTTGTCGTCTGGCGCCCAGGCGGAACCGGAGTATGCAAGCGAGGAAAGCAGGCAGGTCATTGAGGCCATGGTTGAGGCTCATGGTGGGCTGAAACGCTGGCAGGATGTTCCTTCAATTCGCTACTACAACGTGATGCACGACAATTATGCCGGCAAAGAGAGCTTTGCCTGGTGGATTGCCTACGAGGTGATCGACCAGAAAACACGCCAGGTCTGGCAGCACTGGCCCATGGATGATGCCGACATTGGCTATGACGGGACTGATGTCTGGTCAGTCAACTGGAAGCGTGGTAACCCGCCGACCAACCAGGTGTACATGTTTTACTATTTCATCAATCTTCCGTGGATTACCCAGGACGATGGGGTTCTATTGGGTGAGGTGGGTCAATTTGAGTGGCCAGGTACAGGAAAAAGCCTTTATGAAATAAAGATGACTTTTGCTGGAGCTCCGGGCGTCGGGCGGTCGGGCAAGGATTATTTTGTTCTGTATATTGACCCGGACAGCCATCGCCTCGTTGGTTACCAGTATGCTGTTGGCTACAGACCCTTGCTCGATGTCATGGGACAGCCCAAGGATCGTGAGGTTTTCGGACCATTGTGGCGGTTGATCACTCGCTATGAAGAAGTGGACGGACTCGTGTTTCCCTCTGCTTTCAGAACCATGCCCGGACCAGATGAGCGGATCGTTGGAAATCATGTGATCCTTGATTTTGATGTCAGTCAGCCATTCGAGTACGACAAGTCAGAAGTACCTGAGGACGCGAAGTTATTTGAAGGTCCGATGACCACGCCCTGAACACCTGGAATTCCTTTGTCGCAGCGCCGGGGCAGTCTGTCGAAGTCAGTCTTCACTGCTGTACAGGGTCCTGAGCATGATAGATATCGGCCTGCGATAAGGGGGGGTTGGTATTTGAACGCAGCCAGATCTGAACGGGTGTGAGTTGAACCTCATCAGATCAGGCAGAAATTATTTACGGTTTCTTTATGTCGGTTTTTTACTATTATTGCCGGCCATTTTGTGGATCGTTACTATTGCTGGAACCGGTTTGTCCGGCTCTGTCCGGTTTTGGCCGGATAAACGACCTTTCTAACAATCATAATCAGGAACAGCCATGTCCATGGATCGTCGAAATTTTATCCGCAATTCCGCCCTGGCCGGAGCAGCCCTTGGCCTTTCCGGCCCTGCTTTTTCACTGGCCGCTGCAGGCCCCATTACCGTCGCATCCAGACCGATGAACGTGCTGGTTCTTGGCGGCACCGGATTTATCGGGCCACCGATGGTTGAATATCTCCTGGCTCGCGGGCACAAGGTGACGATTTTTAACCGGGGACAATCAAATACTGATCTGTTTCCTGACGTCGAGAAGCTGGTTGGAGACCGAAATGATGACCTTGAGGCCCTCAAAGGCAGGGAATGGGATGTTGTGTTCGACAACCATGCCACGCTTCCACGATGGGTCAGGCAGACTGCTGAGTTATTGCAGGGATCGGTGGGGCGCTATATCCATGTGTCGACCATTTCTGTTTATGCAGAACCCGATTTCACCCTGCCGGATGATCCGGATGAGGAAGAGAAACTGCGACTTGACGAAGACGCATCCCTGGCCCAGTTGCCGGAAGACTGGGATGGTTCTGAAGACGTAACCGGGGCGACCTATGGCCCCTTTAAATGGCAGGCTGAAGCGGAAGCAGAAAAAGCATTTCCGGGCAAAGCCACCATTGTTCGACCCGGGTTAATCATCGGCCCGGGAGATCCGACCGATCGGTTCACTTATTGGCCATTGCGGATTCGGCGTGGCGGCGAAGTGCTGTCGCCGGGAAGTGGACGAGATTCAACACAAATCATCGATGCGCGTGATCTTGTGCGGTTTATTGTCACGCTGGCTGAAAATGACCAGTCCGGTGTTTTTAATGCAACCGGGCCAGAGTCACGACTTTCAATGGCTGAGATGTTGTATGGGATTCGTGCCCTGACCAATGTGCCGGTGAAATTCACCTGGGTTGCTGCCGGGTTTCTGGAAGAACAGAGCGTCACTCCCTGGGGTGACATGCCGTGCTGGATACCCGGGCATGCAGTCATGAATGTACGGTTGGACAGGGCACTGGCTGCTGGCCTGGAGTGCCGGCCACTTGCTGACACCACCAGAGACTTACTTGAGTGGTATGACGCACAGCCAGAAGAAAGGCGTGAAACCGTTCGTGCAGGGATTTCAGCTGAAAGGGAAGCGGAGGTTCTGGCTGCCTGGCACTCAGCGCCCTAAGAATTCTGATCGCTCGAACTGGCGGGGAAATGTTGTGATCGCTGCATCCCCCGGGATTCAGTTGGATTAAAAGGCAAACCCGCTATTAATCGGGATCATTGCCCTTAGTCGTCCCTGAAACTGGCCGTCGACTGACGTCGACGATCAACTTTCAGATGGGTGACATCAGGTCGCGAGTAGTGACCCACCGGGTCAAAATTCTGGCGCTCCCGGTACACGAATTCCAGATCCAGTTCTGCGTACATTATGGTTTCGACTTCGTTTTGCGGCTCGATGATCCATTGCCCGTCAGGACCAGCAATGCAGGAGCCGCCACCTGCCAGCCAGCTTCTTCCGCCGGCATGAGCCGCGGTTCGAATTTCCCTGGCGCCTGGGACTTCATCGGTAATCCAGTCAGCGTTCATCAGGCCACTGGCAGAAATCACAAAACTTCGGCTCTCCCTGGCAATGAATCGTGTGATGTCCTCGGTATTACGTTTCGACCCCGGCCAGGCAGCAACGTGCAGGTTTTCACCCTGGGCATAGAGGCTCGCACGTGGCAGTGGCATCCAGTTTTCCCAGCAATTGAGGCCGCCAACGGTAAAGCCATGGAGCGGGTGCGTTCTGAGTCCGTGTCCATCACCGGGAGACCATGTCAGCCGTTCCTCGTAGGTTGGCATCAGTTTTCGATGAACCGAGCCGATGTCGCCGTGAGGGTCGATATACACCAGGCTGGCGTACAGGCTGTGACCGCCGCGGTCAGCAGCGCGTTCGATGGTGCCCAGGTACACAGCAATATTCCGCTGCTTACAAATCTGGCGGAGTTGATCCAAATCTCCACCAGAAATATCCACAGCCTCTCGCGCGTAGAGGGCAAACATTTCTTTTTGTCGTTCCGAGTCAAAAACCGCACCACCAGTGAGTTCGGGCCAAAAGGGATATCCGGGTACCAGCGCTTCACCGAATGCCAGGAGCTGTATTGATTGATCTGCTGCCTGGCTTACATGGTCGGATACTTTTTCCAGCGTTGCAGCGCCGTCAAGCCATGCCGGGGCGATTTGGGCAAAGCCCGCTCTGATTTGAGTCATTTTTCAGTCGTTCCGGATTCAGATCCTGGTTGATCTGTTGCCGATCGTACCGGAAGGATCTGTTGCTTGCGAAACCAGGTGTGAAGACCTGGGGTAAAACGAATATGCCGTGATAGCATGAACAGCACAGGACGAGCGTACAGGGGGGCAGCAGGTGAGCCAGGAAACAGCAGGTCCATTCAAAACCATCGTGACTTCGCTGGCTTCAGTCATGCTGGTTCCCCCGGTGGTTTTTGTCCTGACCGGACTTGGCAAATCAATGTCACTCGTGGAAGTTTTCAATGCCATGCTGGCGCAATATACCGGACGTCCAAATTTATTGATAACCGGTGCCATAGGTCTGCTACCGCTGGGAGCGATGGGCCTGGTTTTATGGGTTCATCGTCGACAAAAAGGCGCCGCCCGAACACGAAAGTACCTTTTTCGAGCCTCGATGTTTGCCCTGATTTTGGTTCTTATATGGGCCAACCAAGAATTCTGGCGGGTGTTCCTGCCTCAGCGTATTTCACCAGGATTTCCGCATGGCCTGGAGTTGTTTATTGGACCGGTGTTTTTTGCACCGGTCGCAATGTTTGTGGCCATGCTCGCTGCGTGGGCCATTCAGCGTTTCGGCAGATGAAGCTGCTCCTGGGTGCTATTCGGCAGGTACTGTAAATCCTCGATCACGCATGATGGCTTCCACGTCAGCATCACGACCGCGAAATGCCCTGTAAGCATCTGCCGGGTCCATTTCGTTGCGGGGTGCAAACAGGTATTTCACAAGCTTCTCAGACATTTCCGGGTCATAGTAACCGCCCGGCGCTGCTTCAAAGGCCTCTGCTGCATCAGCTGTCAGGACATCGGCCCACATGTAGCCATAGTAGCCGGCCGCATAACTCTCTCCACCGAAGATGTGTCGGAAATGAGGGCTGCGATGACGCATTGTCAATTCCTCGGGCATATCAAGCTCTGAGAGCATGCGACGTTCAAATTCATCAGCATCGAGACCTTCCGGGTCCACGGTGTGAAAATACATATCCATCAGGGCAGAAGCCAGGTATTCCGTGGTTGCAAATCCCTGGTTGAAGTTGGTTGTTTCCTTAATTTTAGCGATCAGTTCATCCGGAATGGGTTCGCCGGTTTCGACATGAACAAGGTAGTTATCGATTACAGGATCAGTAAAAATCCATCGTTCAAGCAACTGGGACTGGAATTCAGTGTAATCCCGAACACCGGAATCAAGGCCCGGATAAGCGATGTTGGAGGACAGGTAATGCAGGGAGTGTCCGAATTCATGAAACAGGGTCTCGGCATCATCCCACGAGATCAATACTGATTCTCCCGGTGCGCCTTTGACAAAATTGGAATTATTGGCAGCCAGAACATTGGTCTTGCCATCGAAAGTCTCATAGGCGCGATACGTCGTTGCCCAGGCGCCGGAGCGTTTGCCTGGCCGGGAATAAGGGTCCAGGTACCACAAACCGATATGGTCACCTGTGGACTTGCGTGTCACTTCCCAGACCCGAACATCAGGGTGAAACACAGGCACAGACCCTTCCGCAACGGGTGTGAACTGAAAATCAAACAGTTCGCCTGCGACATAGAACATGGCCTCGCGAAGTTTCTCCAATTGCAGGTATTGTTTTACTTCCTCGGAATTGAGATCGTACTTCGCCTGGCGAACCTTTTCTGTGTAGTAACGGTAGTCCCAGGGTTCAATGATGATTCCGTCCTGGTCAGCGATGGCCTGCATGTCGGCAACCTCCTCCTCGACACGGGTTGTCGCAGCCGGCCAGACACCAAGCATTAACTCGAAGGCGTTGTAAGGGTCTTTGGCCATGCGATTGGATAGCTGCCACTCCGCAAAAGTATCAAATCCCAGGAGATTCACGCGTTCTTTGCGTAGCTGCAGGATTTTGGTGATGATTTCGTTATTGTCTTTTTCATCACCGTTGTCGCCGCGCGAATAATAGTTGGTCCAGACTTTCTCGCGAAGATCCCTGTCTTCGGAGTAGGTCAGAAACGGATCCATGGAAGAGCGGGTGTTTGTGATTGCAAACTTGCCGGGCTGACCTCGTTCATCAGCTGCGGCAGCAGCGGCTGAAATCACCGAGTCCGGCAGTCCTGCGAGCTGGTTCTCGCCAAGATAGACAACGTAGTCTTCCTCATCTGCCAGCACGTTGTTGGAGAATTCGGTTTGCAATGTAGCCAGTTGCTGAGCGATTTCCGCATAGCGCTGTTTGGCTTCACCCTCAAGCGCAGCACCCTTGAGTATGAAATCCTCATAAGTCAGCGTCACCAGGCGCTGCTGGTCAGGTCGCAGGGATTGCATTTCCTCGCTCTCGTATACGGTTCGAACACGATCAAAAAGGGCAGTGTTCTGAATGATCCTGTTGCGAAAATCAGCCAGTTTTGCAGACATTTCTTCCTGGATCTCACGAAACTCCGGAGACGATAGATTTGAACCCCAGATTGAGTAGTACTCCAGAACCCGATCCAGGGTGCGCCCTCTGCGCTGCATGGCCTCAATGGTGTTGGCAAAGTTGGGTGGCTCGATATTGTTTGCAATGGCATTCACCTCGGCGAGTTCTTCCGCCATGCCAGCTTCAATTGCAGGCTTGAGATCCTCCAGGTTCATTTGATCAAAAGCGGGCACACCACCATACGGACCCTCCCATTCAGAAAGAAGGATGTTTTCAGCATTCGAAGACACGGTCTCAGCAGGTGACTCATCTTCTGTCGAGTCTGCTTCTGCCATAATCCCGGCAGGCGCATTTGACTCATTTGAGCAGGAGGTGAGTAGCACGATGGCAGATATTGTGAGTACTGTGAGCACAATAGAACGACGGGTGACGTTGTGGGCGGGCATGATGTTGCTCCTGCGATTGACGTTGTTTCCGGAGAGAAACATAGGGTCAGACTGGTCTGCTGGCAAGCATTCGGGTTATTCTCTTCCAGCTTCCGCCGAGGCGGTCTTTTGTATACCAGGAAATCCTTTCATGCCAAAGCCAACCTTAAACGCCGGTTTTTGTTTCAATCCAATATCGCTGTCTGCACTGATGCTGGCGTGCCTCATTCTTTTGCTGGCTGGTTGTTCTTCTGCCACGTCAAGACCTGATTCATCTTCAAAGTCAGAGTCGGAACCAACCCTGGACGAAATTTATAATCATGCGACACATTGGAGTCGTAATTCAGCTGAGCATCGGGCTATCTATGAGCAGACTTATAAATTCGCGGGGGAGAGGATAAGAGTGTTGTCAGATGGTCTTGAAGCAGGTAGCTGGGCCGTTTCACTCGATGCTGATGAGACCCTGATCGACAACTCGCTTTACCAGGTTGAAATTGCCTCGCGTGGAGAATCTTACGGTCCGGTCAGCTGGAATGAGTGGATTCAGCGGAAATCAGCTCCTCCAATGCCTGGTGCAGTTGAGTTTACGCGACTGGTGAAGTCCCTGGGCGGTGTTGTGGCAGTGGTGACCAACCGGCGGCATTACCAGTGCGCGCTTACAGCTGAAAATATGCTTGAGGTCGGGATTACATTTGATGTTGCCTTGTGTCGGGTTGATGGCGGCGAGAAAGAGCTTCGATTTGATGCGCTTGCCAACGGTACTGCGGATCAATGGCTGGATGCACAATTTAATGGCGATGCAGCAAGGCGACCATTGGATGTCCTGATGTGGGTTGGCGATAACATTGGTGATTTTCCCGGCCAGGATCAAAGTATTCGCAATTCGGAAGGTCCGCTGTCTGATTTTGGCGACAGGTTCTTCGTGCTGCCCAATCCCATGTACGGTTCCTGGGAAGTTAATCCCAAGGAATAACATTCCGGCTACTGAATCGGTCTGTTTGTCCTGTGAGGCGCACCTTCCGGCGCGCGTGTGTCGAGGTTTCAAACCAACAACGATTCTGTGTCTATACTGAGAACAGCCCTTGCGACAAGGGTCCTTGTTTTCTGACTCTGAGGTAACCCCATGAAAAAATCAGTCATTTCACTGTTGTTGTACGCGTCGCTGCTTTTCCTTACTGCATGCTCTGGTGGCGACAATGACAGCTCGTCTGCAGTTGCCGTTGAAACTGGTTCTGATGATGCGATCGCAGCGACTGAGACCGACGACATGAATGCCGGGTCTAACGATGAAGACTCCGGTGAACTGCCGATCAACACCGATTCTTCCGAGGCTCGTGACGCTTATGTTTCCGGAGAGTATCTGAGCGACGTTGGCCGAGGCGTGCAGGCTCGCGTTAAATTCAGAGAGGCAATCGCCGCGGACCCGGGTTTTGCCCGCGCTTACTGGGGTGCTTCTAACGTGGCATTGTCATTTAACGAATTTCAGGAATTGCTGGACACCGCCCGACAAAATCTCGGAGATGCTTCGGCCAGCGATAAAGCACTGGTTGATATCAATGCAAGTTTTCTGACCAATGATCCCTCACAAGGCGAGGTGGTTGCAGAACAACTGGTTGCTGAATATCCGGAAAGCGCCAGGGCACATATCGTTCTTGCCGGTATGCAGGCGGCTCAAAATGAAAATGAGGCGGCGCGGGAATCATTCAACAGGGCATTGACCATTGACTCGGATTCGGCGGGAGCGCTGCTGGGGCTGGCAGGTAATTACCTGTTTGGAGAACCCAAGGACTTTGCAAAAGCAGAAGAGGTGGCGCGCCGTTTCAGCGCAGTTTATCCCGATGAGGCCAGGGGTTATGAAGTGTTGGGTGACATATACCGTGCCCAGGGAGATCTCGAAGCTGCATTAGGGGCCTACCAAAAAGCAGCGCAGACAGATCCGACCCTGGAACTGGCTCTGCATAAGCAGGGGCATATCAACTCTTTTCTGGGAAATATTGAAGAGGCCAGGTCTTCCTATGACGCTGCGATTGAGGTTGCACCACCGGAGAGCAAGGCCGGATACGCTGTTTACAAGTGTTTCACTCGAATTCACGAGGGAGACATCAATGCCTCAATCGATGAGCTGGTTTACCTGGCTGATCATGTTTCGGAAATGGGTACGCCCGATGATCAGGTTAAAGGACTGCAGGTCTTTGCATTAACCAGTGCGGCCCAGGCAGCCTTGCATGGTGGATTATTCGCAAGAGCTGCCGAAATCATCAAGCGCAGAAATGAGATTAATCTCGCCATCGCCGGGGATGTAGGCACCGAAGATGCCTTGCGCCTGCAATCTGCAAACAATCTCCTTTGGGATGGTTTGCTGGCGGCTTACAAAGGTGAGGGTGTTGCCGCGGAAGAAGACGCGGCCGAAATTTCCATGATGGTTGCTAATGACGACAACCCGCGCAAGATGGAACCGGTTCACTGGGTGCTTGGCGTAGCCGCACTGAAAGCTGGTGAATATGCAAGTGCAGTTGAAAATCTCAGCCAGGCTGATCATGCCAACAACATGTATATCCGTTTTCAACTCGCTGAAGCAATGGAAGGGGCAGGGCAGGTGGCAGAAGCCAGGCAGCTTTATCAGCAGGTGGCAGACTTTAACTTTAATTCAGTAGGATTTGCACTGGTGGGTAACGATGCAAGGCAGAAAGCGAACGGAGGATAAGTCCTGACCTACAGTAATTGAATAAAACGTCGTTTCAGACGCAAAAAGCGGAGGCCAGTGGCCTCCGCTTTTTTTTAAAATATTCCATTTTGGCTAATCGCTTTCAGCTTGAACGTTCACGTCAAATTCACAAGGCGGTCTTCATAATGTACAGGTAATGTATATTAAAAGATTGTCTAAACCTTGCAATAAGTATACTTTACCTATACATAAATGAACATCAAATGGAGATTTCTCAAAATGAGTATCAAGCGCAATAAAAGTTTTTCCCTGACTGCAGTTTTCACTGCAGCAATGCTAATTGGCTCAATGGCTATTGCCGGCGGGTACGACAAGAAGAAGTCGGACATCGTTGACACAGCCGTTGCCAATGGAGATTTCAGCACGCTGGCTGCTGCACTTCAGGCGGGCGACCTGATTGGCACACTCAAGTCTGATGGGCCGTTCACAGTTTTTGCACCAACCGACGCGGCCTTCGCCAAGTTGCCGGCAGGAACCATCGATTCGCTGCTTCTTCCTGAAAATAAGGATCAGCTGGTTGAAATACTGACTTATCACGTTGTTGCCGGAGAAGTAACCGCAGCCCAGGTGGTGAAAATCACATCTGCTGAAGCTGTCAATGGAATGGAACTCTCAATCAATGTTGAAGACGGCGCTGTATTCGTCAACAACGCTGAAGTCATCGCCACCGACGTGATGGCAAGCAATGGCGTAATCCATGTCGTGGATACGGTCATTCTTCCCGGCAGCTGATTTTTTAGGTTTAGCCCCTGACCCCCTTTCTCCCTCCTCACACAGGGGCTGATACGTTCCGGTCTGCATCGCTTCTTCATGGCGGCGATGCAGTGCCGGAACAACTTATATCGATATGAATATTTTCATTCTTGATACAGACATTGAAACCTGTGCCCGCTACCACTGTGATGCACATGTCTCGAAAATGATCCTTGAAAGCGTTCAGATTCTTTGCACTGCGCTCAACACCCGCGGCATCGAAACACCGTACAAGTCAACTCATAAACGACACCCATGCGTTCTGTGGGCCGGAAAGTCGTACGATAACTTTTCCTGGCTTGTTCAACTCGCCAGGGCTCTGAACAGCGAATATCGTTACCGCTACCAACGAGAGCGGGATCATGCCTCCATTGCCGTTCTGAGAGAGATTGAATCCGCCCGGTTTGCAAACGAAGGGCGCACCGAATTCGTACAGGCGATGCCGGATCGGTTCAAGGTTCCAGGCGATGCAGTGAGTGCATACAGGAATTTTTATCTCGGGGAAAAGTCACGTTTTGCGAAGTGGACCCGGCGTCCTGATCCTCCCTGGTGGGATGCAAAAGCAATAACCAGTCTGTCAGACCTGGCTGAAACATGAACGATCAGGGCTTGCTCGTTGTAGGTGCGTCACGAGGGATTGGCCTGGCCCTGGTTGCTGAGAAGCTCAGAAGTTCTTCCACCACTCCAGTGATCGCTACGCACCGCCAACCAGGGGTGCCAGAGGTTCTCAGGCGATTGGCCCTGATCCACCCGGAACGGCTGCTGACATTACCCCTGGATGTGACCGACAACGAAAGCATTGACTCATTTGCGCGAAAAGTTGCGGGTCTGGATGAGGAGATTGGCACGGTCATTCACGCAGCAGGGATTTTGCACGAGCAAGCGATAACTCCTGAAAAATCACTGGATCAGTGTGCTCCCGAACGTCTGATGCGTTACTTCCAGGTCAACAGTGTGGCGCCGCTTATGATTGCCCGGGCTTTGCTTCCTTTGCAGTCGCGGAAAAGTATTTTTACATTTGCCGCGCTCTCTGCAATGGTTGGAAGTATTGGTGATAACCGCAGGGGTGGTTGGTATGGTTACCGGGCCTCTAAAGCAGCGCTCAATCAATTCATACGGACGCTGGCGATTGAGTGCCGTATGCGGTTTCCAAAGGCGTCCGTCGTTGCGCTTCATCCCGGGACGACCGATACATGCCTGTCGAAACCATTCCAGAAAAATATTGATCCGGAAAAACTGTATTCGAAAGAACAGACTGCCCGACGACTGTTGAAGGTCCTGTCTAATGTCGATGCTGGCAAATCAGGCTGTTTTCTGAACTGGGATGGTACCGAGATTCCCTGGTAACTGGTTTCTTACCAGGCAGTTCAGGCTTAATTCAAATCCTTGTCGAGCACGTATTTCGTACCCTGCAGCGTGGCCTGGAGCGCCAACCCGTTTTCAGTCATCTGGTAGAGCTTGACGTTTGGGGCAATTTCGATTTCATAATTCATTGCGTCGCCTTTTTCTCCCGAAACGGCAGCAGCATCGGTTTGAGCGGTTGCCTGCCATCCCTGCTCAATGAAGTAGTTCATCGCGTTCAAGGTATCAAATATGAATACTGCCCGGAAATCCTTGACGCCATAACCAATTCCGACTCCCGCTGAGTACATTTTCATGTAGGTATCCTTACCGGTTGAATTATTGTGTGCGACTCCGTAACCATTGCCGGTGGACAGAACCAAAAGATTGATTCCGAGGTTACTGAATACCGCATAGCCAGCACTTTCGGCGATTTTTTGTTCAGCTTCAGGTGCTTCCTCGTAAAGGTCTTTAAGAACCTCACTCCGCATATCTTGAATATCCTGCTGTTCCTGTTCCTTGGTCCGCTTGTCGCGAAACGGGCCAAAGCCAGTCAGCAGGGTGAATGAAATAAAGACGACTAAGAGGCGGGAGGTTTTGGTCATTGAAGTTTTGTCGATACAGGGTAAGGGCCAATTCTAACAGGCAACCGTCACAAATGAGCGACAAGAAACGGAGCGGATGAGTGCTGATGTTGATCTGAATCAGTTTTGTTGCTGTGAT
>DATFLY010000140.1:0-7400 GCA_035267185.1 Lysobacterales bacterium
GTATGCGAATTGAAAGCGTTGAATTTAGGCCAGGGTCGGACAAATTTGCCGGGAGCAAATTTCGGACGCGTAGCGCCCCGCAGGGGTGAGCCACAGGGATGTGGCGAATCAATCTAACCGGCAAATCGGCAGACTATCCCAGACAAGTAGAACACACGTTTATCCGATTTGATGGATGTCGCCAATCTGGAGTAGAAACGTTTCCCGCCGTGATTTCCCCTACCATCAATTTGCCCGCCTTTTAAGGCGGGAAAATTGGAGGCTAGGGTCGGAATCGAACCGGCGTCCACGGCTTTGCAGGCCGCTGCATAACCACTCTGCCACCTAGCCTCGGGGACATGCGTGATCAAGCGCGGTATTCTACTATCCCCTGCCCACCTTTGCCATGCCAATTCCTGCGATTATTTCACCAACAGTTTTCGGAGATCAGAAATCGCTTGTGGTCCAACCCTGCAGCAACCGCCAACCAGTGACGCTCCGTTTCTTACCCATTCATGGGCAATTGATAAATCGCTCCCCTTCCCTACCCATTCCCTGGTGCCCACATCCCATGCTTCGCCCGAGTTCGGGTAAGCGAGCAAAGGCGTTTCGATGCTCCCGGCTTCATCCAGCAAACCAGATACATATTCAGGGTTGGTGCAATTGACACCCACAGCAGCGATCCGGGGATTGTCGTCAGCAATCACTGCGATTTCCCGGAACAGCGTGCCATCCGAAATATGGCGTTCATCTTTACAACTGAAACTCATCCAGGCATACACGTCATCAAATTCCTGAAGCAAATCGCAAAGAACCTGCGCTTCCATCCGGCTGGGAATGGTTTCAATAGCAAGAAGATCTGCGTTTGACCTGGCGAGAATTTCTATCCTTGGCCAGTGGAAATCAGCCAGTTCCTGCCGACTGATTCCATAATCGCCATGGTACTCCGAGCCATCAGCAAGACTGGCGCCATATGGCCCGACCGAGGCGGCAACCAGGGGTCGAAGCCGTTTATCTCCGGATAAGGAAACACAAAATACATCGCGAGCCAGGCATGCCAGATCGGCACTCAGGCCGATGAGACTGGTCGCTTCTTCTGTCGTCAGACTGAAATTCCGAAATCCGGGAATGCTGGCCTGGTAGCTCGCAGTAATAATGACATCGGCTCCTGCTTCCAGGTAAGCAAGATGCACATCGCGAATGAGTGAGGGATTTTCGATCAGCAGGTGCGCGGACCAAAGTGCAGTGTCCAGTTCAACACCCCTGTTTTCCAGTTCAGTGGCCAATCCACCATCGATGATCAGTGGGTTCTGCTGCGCCAGATACTGCGCGATCAGGTTCTTGTTGTTCAATATCAGGTGCCGGTTTTGGGTCTTAACGGAATATTACAGATCGTAGGATATAGTTGCGCGGCCCTTTGAGGGGCGAACCATTAAATTGAGGAGTTCTTAATGTTAAAACGTTTCATGATTGTTGCCATTCTCGCACTGTTTTTTACTCAGGCGGCTCATGCACAGCTCGAGCCTTTCACTGATTATGATGTCAGTGATAGCTTATGGAGCATTACCACTGTAAAAGTTCATCCGAACCTGGGTGATGACTACCTGGAAGGCATCAGCCAGACCTGGGCAGCTTCAAACGAAGTAGCCAAGGAACTGGGTCAGATCGAAGACTACGCCATCTACCGCAGCGAGCTTCCAGAGAGCGGAGATTTCAACCTGTTCCTCGTGGTGAAATTCACCGACAGCAGCCAGCTCGAGCCCAACAAGGCCGAATATGACAAGTTCATGGCAGCCTGGGGTACGGAGATGCAGGATCAAACCCGTGAAATCACCAAGAACTATCCGGCAATGCGTGAAATCACCGGTGAATATCGTGTTCGGGAAATTACGCTGAAGTAACAAATTAGTTGTTTTTCCAGGAACCGGCCTCTCCTCACGGAGCAGGCCGGTTTTCTTTGTTATATTGGCCATCGTGTGGCGTCAGGTTAAACAGCATCTGCCAGGATTAATTCTGGCGATCATCGTGGGGTTTTTTCCCGCGCTCGCCGTTGCGCAGAACCAGGGTTCTTCTACCAACCGGGAACTTGCCGCACTCGCCAACGAATTTGAAACATGGCGGGCCATCAATCAGCCAGTCACTCCTTCTGCAATTCTGAGAATCAATCGTCCGGCCGATTGGAATTCTGATTGGACCCAGTCTGCGCTGGTCCAAAGAAAATCCGAATACCGCCAGTTACAAAGCAGGCAAAAATCTCTCAATACACTGGGTTATACCACTGCTGATCGCGTTGACCAGGTTTTGCTGGGCGCAGCGATGGAGCGGATTCACTGGCAATTGGAAATCCTGGGCATTCCCAGGCGCAATCCGGGTTTTTACATTGAGCAAACCCTGGGTTCGGTCTATGAAATCCTGATTGAAACACCCGAGCCTGACCAGTCGAGGATGGAAGCGCTGACTGGACGGCTGCTTCTGTTTCCAACGCTTTTCAATTCCGCCAAGCTGATGCTGGATCACACTGTACCGGAGCTGGCGCAAGCCGCAGTTGAACGGCTTGGTGATACGGATGAAACCGTTGATCTGCTCGAGGAATCACTCACGCCATTCCTGGTTGCTGAACTGGAAGAAGATTTCGCACTGGGGCTTAGAGCAGCGAGGCAATCGCTTGCATCATACAAAGACTGGCTGACAGCAAGCCTACCTCGTTTTACAGAATCTCCAGCCATCGGGGAGCCACGCCTGCGTTGGTACCTTGGACACGTCTCCATGATTCCAAGATCACCAGAAGCAATCCTGGTGGAAACTGAAATGACCATGGCGCGAATTGGCGCCCAATTGGCGTTGAACAAGCAGCTTGCGTCCCAGTCTGTGAGCAACAGCCCTTACGACAACGTCAGTCGCCTGGTGCAGATTTCGGGAATCATCCAGGGTGAGATCTCTAACTATATGCAACTCAACGCACTGGCCTCACCTGATGAGAATAGCCCCGGTTTTGAGTTATTGATCCTGCCGCAGACTGTGAATGCGATCCGCAGTCACGGCGAACCCCAATGGGTATCAATCAGCGGAAATCGAGCCGGATATCGTTTCCTCGTTCCTGAGCAGGGTTCTGCTGATTTACTGGAAAGTTCGGCATGGACCGATCCGCGTCTTTTGCTGACGTGGTATGGATATCCTGGTCTTCAGCGACAGGTATCGCGAGCATCAGATCATCCCCGGGAAATTCGACGCCAGGCGAGTGGTGAGACCCTGTCAAACGGCCTCTCCCTGTATTTTCATGAACAACTCACCGAGTCCGGCCTGTATTCGTTAAAACCGGCCAGCTTCCAGCTCGCTCTTGAGATCATCGAGCTGAAAGCGGTCCTGGCGCACACCGACATTCGCCTGGCGCGTGGCGAGTGGTCAGCCAAAGACGCGGTCCGGTTCATCATCGAAACCCTTGAACGCCCTGCTTCGGACGCGTTGAATGACGTCTGGCGCCTGATTGCCCGTCCTGGTGCGGCAAGCGCCGAATTTGCTGCATATCAACAAGCAGTGCGGTTTGTTTCCGATGCGCTAAGACAAATGGGCGAGGAATTCTCTCTGCAGGAATTCAATGACAGGTTGTTATTGAACGCCCATGTGCCAATCGCACTGCAAAGGTGGGAATACCTGGATATTGACGACGAACTTGAACAACTGATTGAACTGCGCGGCAGACCTGCGACTGTTCCTGAATAGGCAAAAAAAGAATGGAGCGGGAAACGAGATTCGAACTCGCGACCCCAACCTTGGCAAGGTTGTGCTCTACCACTGAGCTATTCCCGCTTAATTATTCTTGCCGGGGCAGCGTATTGTAAGGCTTTAAATCGGGCTGTCAATATCCACGCGTCAGTGGCACAATACCGCCTCCTCAAAAAATGGTAAGGAGAATATGGCTAAAGAAGACGTAATTGAAATGGACGGTGTGGTTTTGGAAACACTGCCCAACACGATGTTCCGGGTTGAACTCGAGAACGGACACGTTGTAACGGCCCACATTTCAGGCCGTATGCGCAAGCACTACATCAGGATTCTGACCGGTGACAAGGTCAAGGTGGAACTGACACCTTACGACCTGACCAAGGGCAGAATTACCTACAGAACAAAGTAATTCCTATTTTGTTTTCGCCGGGACTTTTTCGTCAGAACCGGCGCTCACATCCAGTCGCAAGCCCTTTCCGTTCTTCAGCGGTGCTTTAACTTTAACGATTCCGCCTTCTGAAAGATCACCGAACAGCAGGTCGTCTGCCAATGGACGTTTAATCTGTTCCTGGATGACCCGTTTCATCGGGCGTGCACCCATCCTTGGGTCGAAGCCTTCTTCGGCCAGCCAGTCGCGGGCTTTTCTTGTCACTGTAATGGTGACGTTTCGCAGGGCCAGTTGTTCTTCCAGTTCGAGGATGAACTTGTCGACCACCCGAAGAATGATCGGGAATTCCAGCGCCTTGAAGTTAATGATGGCATCCAGGCGGTTACGGAATTCGGGTGCGAATTTCTTGCGAATGGCTTCCATGGCATCGGACGAGTTGTCCTGGTCCGAAAATCCGATGGAGCGCCTGGAACTCACCTGGGCGCCTGCGTTGGTGGTCATGACCATGATCACATTCCGGAAATCTGCTTCCCGTCCATTGGCATCGGTGAGTTTTCCGTGGTCCATCACCTGCAGCAGTATGTTGTAGACGTCCGGATGCGCTTTTTCGATTTCATCCAGCAGGATGACCGAATGCGGATTCTTGGTGACACCCTCCGTCAGCAATCCGCCCTGGTCGAATCCAACATAGCCCGGAGGCGCTCCAACCAGGCGCGATACCGAATGCGCTTCCATGTATTCCGACATATCGAAACGCATCAGCTCAATGCCCATGGTCATGGCCAGTTGGCGTGTGACTTCCGTTTTACCAACACCTGTCGGGCCGGCGAAGAGAAATGAGCCAATCGGTTTGTCTTCTTCACCCAGCCCGGAGCGTGACATCTTGATGGCAGCTGTGAGCGCCTGTATGGCTTCATCCTGGCCGAAAACAACCAGCTTGAGGTCACGTGCAAGGTTCTTCAAAGCATCACGATCAGAACGCGTGACCTGTTTTGCCGGAATTCGCGCCATGCGTGCCACGATCAATTCGATGTCTTTTTCATCGAGAAGGGTTTTGCGCGCATCCTCGGGCAACATTCTCTGACGAGCGCCAGCTTCGTCGATAACATCGATGGCCTTGTCAGGAAGATGCCGGTCATTGATGTGACGAGCGGACAAGGTCGCGGCTGCCTCCAGGGCATCGTCCGAATATTCAACCCCATGGTGCGCTTCAAACCGGGTTTTCAGGCCGCGCAGAATATCGACAGTCTCTTCCACGGTTGGCTCGACGATATCGATTTTCTGGAAACGACGTGCAAGCGCCCTGTCCTTTTCAAACACACCCCTGAATTCCTGGAACGTCGTGGATCCGATGCAACGCAATTCTCCGGATGCCAGTACTGGCTTGATCAGGTTGGAAGCATCCATCACTCCGCCAGAAGCCGCTCCGGCTCCGATGATGGTGTGGATTTCATCAATGAATAGGACAGCACCCGGCTCGCCATCGAGTTCAGACAAAACGGCCTTGAGGCGTTTCTCGAAATCGCCCCGGTACTTGGTCCCCGCAAGCAGGGAACCCAGGTCCAGGGCATAGATCGTCGCGTCTTCCAGTACTGCAGGCACCTCATTACGAACGATTCGCCTCGCCAGACCTTCGGCCATTGCGGTTTTGCCGACGCCGGCTTCTCCGACATACAAGGGATTGTTCTTGCGCCGCCTGCAAAGCACCTGGATGGTGCGCTCGATTTCAGAATCCCGGCCGATCAGCGGATCGATCTGGTCCAGGCGCGCACGTTCGTTCAGGTTGGTTGTAAAACGGTCGAGCGCCGTCAGTTTCTTCTCGCTCTCCGGTTCACCGGAATCCAGTATTGACGCTTCTGGTTTGCCGGATGACTCCTCTTCGACTTTGCTCAAACCATGAGATAGAAAATTCACGACATCCAGTCGGGTCACATCATGTCGGTTCAGCAGGTAACAGGCATACGAGTCTTTTTCGCTAAAAATAGCGACCAGGACGTTGGAACCCAGTACTTCTTCCTTTCCTGCAGACTGAACATGGTAAAGCGCACGTTGCAACACCCTTTGGAAACCGATGGTCGGTTGCGTGTCACGCGAATCATCATCACCCAGGGTGGGCACCGTATCCTCCAGCGCTTTGCGTATGTCTTTTTCAAGATCTTCTGCATTGGCGCCACAGCCGCTCAGTATTCCAAGTGCTGATGCGTTGTCCAGCAGCGCAAGCAGCATATGTTCGACCGTGAGAAATTCATGCCTCTGGGTGCGTGCTTCCTGGTAGGCCTGGCTGATGGAAATTTCGAGTTCTTTGCTGAACATCTGTGGCTCCCCGGTGTATCCGTTAGTACTTAAGACCCGCAAAATGCAGCGGCGGTTTCATCACCACGACGGAAAAGTTGAGCGCTTTCAGGCTTTTTCCATGGTGCACTTGAGGGGGTGCTCATTCTGTCGTGAAAATTCGTTCACCTGCACAACCTTGGTCTCTGCGATTTCAAAAGTGAAAACACCGCAAACGCCTTTGCCCTTCGTGTGCACGTGCAACATGACCTGGGTGGCCCTGTCGTGATTCATGTCGAAGAATAGCTTGAGGATTTCAATTACGAAATCCATCGGAGTGTAATCATCGTTCAGGAGGACGACACGATACATGGGCGGAAGCTCGACCTCCGGCCGTGCTTCTTCCAGTGCGAGCCCATGCTCTTTGTGTGATTCGAGATCCTGTCCCATGCCGTAATTTTATCTCAGCTTTGTCCGCCAATGAAGGGTTTTCGTTCTGCTATAATCACCGGTTCCCACCTATACTTTGCATTTAATTCGAAAATTTCAACGGGCTTTTTCTTTGCCAGAAAGACCCCATCTTCCCAGAATGAATGGGACTCAGCTTGTCATGGTCGCCATGTCCGGCGGCGTCGATTCTTCCGTGAGCGCCTGGCTGTTACGCCAGCAGGGATTTCTCGTGGAAGGCCTTTTCATGAAAAACTGGGAAGAAGATGACCGTCATGGAGGTGCCTGCACGGCGCAAGAGGACGCCGCAGATGCATCCGCAGTCGCCGAGAAAATTGGAATTTCCATTCACCATCGTAATTTCGCAGCGGAATACTGGGATTACGTTTTTGAAGAATTCCTGGATGAATATCGTGCTGGTCGCACCCCAAACCCGGATATTCTTTGTAATCGCGAAATAAAGTTTAAGACCTTTATCGAACATGCCGAAGACCTCGGTGCAAAATCGATCGCTACTGGCCACTATGTCAGGCGTGCTGACAGGGATGGCAGGTCCATGCTCCTTCGAGGCAGGGATCCGGGTAAGGACCAG
>DATFLY010000141.1:0-3143 GCA_035267185.1 Lysobacterales bacterium
AATAGGCCTGACACCCTCCTCCCGCCTGAGCCGCTGCCGCAGCAGCTGCAACGTGCATCCTGAATACTTCTGTCAGCGCAGGGCTGTTCCATGGCGCGCCTGTGTCAGAAGTTTGGATACCACCAACGTAGTTTCCAATTCGATTGTCTCGAACGCCATCCAAAATGCCATCGGTCATCGCCTGGCAGCCGCCAGTCATGGCTGGCCCACCATCACCATCGACGATAAATGCGTTGGACTCCGGAAAATTGAAAGTGCCCGGATTGCATCCGGGAAAACAAATGGTGCCACAACCATCGCCAAGCCCCGAGTCACTCCAGCCACCGATGTCCAAACGAACCTCGATGTCCCTTTGTGCCACCAGGTTTCCACCTGAAAAAATTTCACCACGACTCAGTACGAATAATTGCGAACGAGCTGGACGGCAATCCAGATCCTCTTCCTCACACACACCCTCACTTGGGTATTCGTCAGCCAGGCAATACATGCGTTGCTTCAGACTGGCGTTGCCGAAACCCCCGGAAACTTCAACCCAGTCGGTGGCACTATCCCAGCCATCATGACCCAAAGTACCGCAAAGTTCATCAGGCGCCGAATCCTTGTATGTATCATAGAACGCAATCGCATTATTGGCGCCAGCTGCCGCTGCTTCAAAAACCTCTGACTGCAGCCTCATGTTACCCGCGCTACGCTCCTGCATATGGGAGTTATGAAAAGCCGAAACCCCAAGGATGGTTAAAACCATGAGAATGACGAGACTTAACATCAACGCCACACCCCTTTGATGATTTCTAAAATTTCGTGTCTTCATCTTTCTCTCCTATTCTGCGCTGGCTACCGCGACTGATGAATTGACGCGGTTGAGAATCACGTTACGAAACAACGCAGAAAGCTCAATGGATCGGTCGGAAAACGCCTGGTCTCCCGTCATTTCTCTCATCCCCTCGAATTGCAGCGCCACCTGGACACCTATGCAGGCATTGTCAAGATCATTGGCAATGTCGCAGCTGCATGACGAACTGCCATCCGGGCAGATCATCTGAAAACCAATTCCGGACAAGCCGCCAACCAGCCCAACCGGAGTAGAAAAATCCTGTGCGGTAATCAACGTATTGCCAGCTGCGTCACGTGGAATGGTGCGGCCACGACAGACAAGTTCGCCTGTCGTGCTGTCAACTGAATATTCATTTTCAACCAGTCGAAACTCGTCAAATGCTTCCGTGCAATGCCCGCGACCGGCATAACGAATCCGCAGGACATCTTCATCGTCGTTGAGCCAGGCAACCTGTGTACGAATCTGTTGTTCATGCCCTGCCCGCAAAACGGCTTCGTCCCTGAAACCTGCATTCCTGATGTCGCGAATCATGTAATCACTGGCAAATCGAACGTTTTCCTGGATGCGCGACAGCCTCTCAATATCGAGATAGGCAGCGCGACCTGACAAATGCATCAGCAAAACACTGCCAACCATGAAGATGGCAAGAGTCGCTGCAATCAACAGTTCGACTGCCGTCATTCCATGCTGAAGTCGCGGACCGCGCAAGGCCACTGTGATCCGACGCGCATTCATACCTCTTCCTCCTCTTCCGCCTTACGGCAAACAACCCGGACGTTGTAGGTGAAAGACTCCGTCGCGCTGGTCTCACCTTCGGGAAATTCCTCGTCGAATCGGCTTTCAGCCCAGGTCAGCGTGATAGGCACTTCTGAAATGAATTCATTTGTCGTTGCTGTTCCTGCTGTGATCTGAAGGCCTGGCACTTTCAACATGCGTGCATCTGACCAGCCCCAGGCACCATCGCCTTCACCACCAACATATTCCCTGTTCCAGTGCGTCAGCAGGTTGTCCAGGGCAGATCCATCTGCACCTGTCAGATCCGGGCACCCGGTCATGGTGTTATCAGCAAGCTCCCACCAAACCCGTTCTTCAAAATCCAGTGCGATGGTTGAGGCCATCGAACGATAGTGTGATGAATGGACGTACTTCAATGTACTCAGCTGCATGACTGCCACGCCTGTCAGCCCAATGGACAAAACTGCGAGTGCAATCAGGACCTCCATCATCGAGAATCCGTCTTCCCTTCGTGTGAGCCTTTTCATTGGCAAGCCTCCGTGCTGTCACAGGCCAGGGTGCAGGAACTGACCTGCCCCGTGGGTGTGATGTCGATTCGATACCGCTGATTTAATCCGGCGCAATCCTCGTGTTGGAGGAAGAAAGTTTCTGGTGCCCAGGCATCATCAGAACCTCGGATATACCCTCGGTTGTTGTATGAAATCTCGAACGTCTGAGCGGTCGGCTGGGGATTGATCTCAATAGGATTAGGGTCGATCTCAATAGGATTGGGCTCAATACCGACAGCGTCACCCGGAAATCCGGCTTCCGATGCTTCTTCAGCTTCCTGAGATGCCACGACCAGCGTGGCGCCAGTGCTGCTTGTGCAGCGGAGTTGCCCGGGTACACATCCCTGAACATCTGCCTCGTTGGTCGGGTCTTCAACAATCGCGCTCCAGGCACCATCTTCAAGTGTCAGCACCATATCGACTGTGGTGCTGCGCCTGACTGCTTCACTCTTGGTGAAATTCAGCATGGCCAGCATCATCATGTTCTGCGAAGCCGTGCGATTGTTCTGAATGCTCTGATTCAGGTTTGGCAGGGCCCAGGCAAGTAATGCTGCCATAATGGCCATAACGACCATGAGCTCCAGCAGCGTGAATCCACGATCTGCCCTGCTTACGGTTTGAATTTCTGAATGTTCTGATTTCACAATAATTCCCTTCATGAAATTTCTGCTGTTTTTGCCAATGTAAATGGCCATGGCCCTAACTGTTCGAACCCGGGCCGAATTCACCATTGGGCTCGGTAGCCGTCTGAGCCAGATACTCGATTGAATGGCGATCGTATGAAGAATCCACTTCGGAGAAGCGGTATTTCTCGACCTGTTTGAGGTAGGCAGGTATTGCCAATAATGCAAATATCGCCAGGATGACGATTACAAACATGACTTCTGAGCGAGTGATCCCCTGGCGTGATTTTGCGCGAAGTTTCTTCGCAACGCGATTTGGTGCTTGATTGAACACTTCCGTGTACTCCCCTTTCCCTGGGTGGTTTCCCTGTTTCCAACCTGCTGCCTGTGAGTTTCCCCTTT
>DATFLY010000142.1:0-23823 GCA_035267185.1 Lysobacterales bacterium
GGCCAGCGTGATTCCACACGGAATCACTGAAAACTGGACAAACGTGCACTGGCAACCCCGGCCCCGCGACGACGGAAAACTGAAACTCCTGATTCCCGGGCGCATTCAAAAAGGCAAAGGCAAGTCGCTTCTCCTCAAAGCCATCCCGGAACTCACGCAGCACGCCCGAATCTGTTTACTCGGGTGCGGGAAAGAAGGTGAAGACTTCTTTGGGCTGAACGGTGTTGACGTGGTGCTGAACTACAAACGGGAGGAATTACCAGAGATCATTGCACGAATCGCCCCGGACGTTGCAGGACTGATTTCGACCGTGCCGGAAACGTTCAGTTATATGCTCTCTGAGCTTAACGAACTGAACGTTCCCGTAATCGCCACGCGCGTAGGGAGTTTTGCAGAAAGAATTGAAGATGGCTCCGATGGCTGGCTGATCGAGCCCGATCCGGAATCCCTGGTTGAAAAAACCGCGTGGCTGGCAAAAAACCGTGATCAGCTTGACCTGATGCGTCAAAACCTTGGCAACCAGTCCAATCGCAGTGCCAGCGAAATGGTTGCGGATTATGCTCAGTTATGCGCCCCTGCCGATTCCGTCTCCGATCAGTTCATCCTCCAGATCCCCTCGCGAGGACAAACGGGTGCCCTGGCCTCCCTGTCTGCCCGCCAGCAGCGAGCCAACAGGCAACTGGCACACGATCTCGAAAACAGCCAGGCAAATGTCGAGGAAAGGACCCGCTGGGCCCGGGAGCGTGATCGGGTGCTGCAAAAAGAGCGCAAGGATGCTGCGCACTGGGTTGCACAACTGGAACGTGACCTGGCCACTCAGATCGGCGCGCTGAAGCACGAACAGGAAGCTCACAATCATACCCGTGAGTCGCTGGGAGAACTTCGCAGCCAGCATGATGCGGTCCTGGCAAGCTCATCCTGGCAGATTACAAAGCCACTGCGCGTGGCTCGCCGCCTGCTGGGCAATTTCATGCGAGCGCGCGCATGGAACCCTCTTCGCTGGCCGTTGCTGATCTCCCAGTTCACCCGGACGGTCAGCACACTGGGCTGGAAAGATGCCCTGATGCGCTTCCAGAATGCGCAACTGGTGGAAACGCCCCGTGGCATCGAGGTTTCCGATTTTGAATCGGTTGGTGATCCTCAGCCACCTGCAAGGATGCCACGTGCCCAACAACCGCTGGTTTCCGTTGTTATCCCGGTTCACAACAACTGGACTTATACCGCCGCATGTCTGCGAAGCATTGCAGAAGCTGAATGCAGGGCGGGATTCGAAGTCATTGTAATTAACGATGCTTCCGATGATGAAACCGCTGAACGACTGGGCGGCATCAAGGATCTGGATGCCGCAACCAATCCCGAAAATCTCGGTTTTATCGGAAGCTGCAACCGGGGTGCCGCACGCGCCAATGGCGACTTCATCGTTTTCCTCAACAATGACACCCAGGTACTCGATGGCTGGCTCGACCTGCTGCTGCAGACGTTTACCCGGTTTCCGGATACCGGTGTCGCCGGAGCCCGCCTTATCTATCCGGACGGTACGCTCCAGGAGTGCGGCGGCATCATTTTCAGCGATGGTTCAGGCTGGAACTATGGGCGCGGCGATGACCCGGACCGCCCCGAGTATCAGTTCGTGCGCGAGGTCGATTACTGCTCCGGCGCCTGCATCATGCTTCGGCATGATCTGTTCAGGGAACTGGAAGGCTTCGACCGTCATTTTGCCCCGGCGTACTACGAGGACACCGACCTGGCTTTTCGTGTTCGCGAAATGGGATTGAAAGTTCGTGTTCAGCCGGCAGCAACCGTTGTCCATCACGAGGGCATCAGCTCAGGCACCGACATCCAGTCCGGGACCAAGCGCTACCAGGCGATCAACCGGGAGAAATTCCAGGAGCGCTGGAAAGAACAGCTTGCCAGCTACCCGGCACCCATAAAAAATCCGGATGACCGGAACGAGGTGCGCAAAGCCTGTGATCACCGCTTGAAGGGGCGTGTACTGATCATTGATGCTTACACCCCTGAGCCGGACCAGGACTCAGGAAGCCTGCGGCTACGCTACCTGATGGATTGCCTTTTTGATCTTGGTTACGGGGTGTCATTTATCCCTGATAATCGGTCTCATGCCCGGCGTTACACAACTGATCTTCAGCAGGCCGGAGTCGAAGCCTGGTATCACCCGTGGCTGGATTCGCTGCACGGCTGGTTCAGCGACAATGGCTCAGGTTTTGACTTTGTCATCGCCTGTCGGCATTACGTGGCCGTGAACTATATCAACCTGATTCGTCGTCATTGCCCTGATGCCCGATTTATTTTTGACACCATTGACCTTCACTATTTGCGGGAACAGCGACATGCTGATCTCGAGGACAGCCTTCCTTTAAAGCGCAGCGCTGAGCAAACCCGGCGATCTGAACTGGCAGTGATTGCCGAGGCCGATGCGACGCTGGTTGTCAGCCCGACCGAGGTTGAGTTGCTCCAGAAAGACGCACCAGGCGAGGCTGTACACGTGGTTTCAAACATCCACAGGGTCGTGGGCAGCCAAAACCCGTTCAATGCTCGCGAGGATATCTTTTTTGTCGGCGGTTTCCAGCACCCCCCGAATATTGATGCGGCCATCTGGTTCTGTAACTCGGTCTGGCCATTAATCCTGGAAAAACTTCCGGACCTTAAATTCCACCTGATCGGCAGTAAGGCAACGGAGCAAATCAAGTCACTTCACGGAAATGGTGTGATTTTTCACGGCTTTGTTCCCCGTCTGGAGCCATTCCTGGATGGATGCCGTCTGTCCGTTGCCCCCTTGCGATATGGTGCTGGCGTCAAGGGCAAGGTCAACCTGAGCATGAGTCGCGGGCAACCTGTTGTGGCCACGCCTGCAGCTGTTGAAGGACTGTTTGCCCACGATGGCGAGGATGTGCTGGTTGCCAGTGAACCGCAGGAATTTGCCGACGCTGTCGTCAGGCTCTACCAGGACGCCCGATTATGGAATCGGATTTCAGCAAACTGCGTCAAGAACGTTGAAGAATACTTCTCCCTCGACACTGCGCGCCGCAATCTCGAAGCAGTATTGAAGTCTCTTGAGCACAATTAGGAACAAAGTAGGCAGTTCAGCAAATTCATAGACCGCACAGGTAAATTACTTTCGCGGATCAACACAGCCACCGACATGTTGCCAGCGCGCAAGAACACATCACGACAGTGATTTCAGTTCGTGGACCCATCTGGCCAGTATGTGTTTCAAAAACTCGTCGTTAATACATCCCTGTAGACTCGGATGCGGCCGCGACGGCGTCGGCTCCTAATTACGACACTTCGTGTCTTTCATCACGTCGCCTTTGGCCTGCTTCCATGCCGCATACGGTTTTTGAAAGACATTCCCCGGCCCGGTTTATAGGTGGGTGCGAGATTGGAGTCTGTTTTGCCCAACAATATTGTGTTGATGGTTACGCGGGTGGCACCTGTGCCTTCAGCTCCTGGCGGGCAAGGCCCCATTTAAAAACCGTATGATTCATGGATGAATCATCCGAGCGTACAGGGAAGTATTTACAGCGGGTTTTTAAATGGGGCCTTGCCCGTTAGGGGCCAGACTGGTTTTTAGTCCGCCAAACGCCGGGTCTCAAGCACGTTCGGAACCGACGCTAACTTGTTGAGCAGTTCGCTGAGTTGCTCGTAGTCCCTGACTTTGAGCTTCAGGCGGATCGTAACCTCATCCGTGATTTCGTCAAGATGGCTCGAAATCTCCGCAACATTGGCTTCTGAAGTTGCGAGCACACTGGAAATATCCTTGATCAACTCGCGGCGATCGAAAGCTCGGACCTGCACCCGCGCAGTGTAATCTGTCCGTGCCTGGCGACCCCAGGTTACCTTCAGAAGCCGCGGGTTATTTTCACTTCGCCAGCCAAGAACCTGCCGGCAGTCCTCTCGGTGAATGGTGACGCCACGCCCCTGGGTGACATAACCGACGACCGCATCACCCGGTAACGGATGACAACAACGCGCAATGGACGTCATCAGGTTGCCAACGCCTTCGATACGCACATCATCAGATTGCTGCTTCTTATTTCCGCGCTGACGTACCGGTGCGAGTGTCAGAAGGTCTTCAGCCTGGGGTTCGATGCGTTCGGATCTCATGCGTTCAAAAGCATGAACCACCTGGCTCACAGTCAGGTCGCCGTTTCCGACCGCCACGAACAAATCATCTTCACCCTTAAAACCGAATCGCTCAGCAAGCGACTTCAGATCATTCAAAGGCATGCCCATCCGCTTCGCTTCACTTTCTACAGCGTCCTTACCGGCCTTCAGATTGTCATCATGGCTTTCCTTGCGAAACCACTGGCGGACTTTTGCCCGGGCACGCGCTCCATTGATGTAGCCCAGGCGCGGGTTGAGCCAGTCACGACTCGGCCTGGGGTGCTTGCCGGTCAGGATTTCAACACGATTACCGGTTTTGACCTCCTGGGTCAGGGGCACAATACGTCCATTAATTTTTGCGCCACGGCATCGATGCCCAACCTCGGTATGAACGTGATAGGCAAAATCCAGCACGCTTGAACCAGCTGCAAGGTCAACCACCTGTCCACGTGGAGTCAGTGCATAAACCCGGTCTTCCGTGGTGGCGGACTGAAAGCTGTCCAGAAGACTCTGATCGTCAAGGCCTGCATCAGAGCTTTCGAGCAATTGCCTCATCACTGCGATCTTGTTGTCGAAGGCCGGGTCGGTTGGACCACCCTCCTTGTATCGCCAATGAGCAGCAACACCAAGCTCGGCATGTTCATGCATGCTGGTTGTGCGAATCTGAACCTCAACTGCCCTGCCTTCCGGGTCAGCGACAGCGGTGTGAAGCGACTGGTAATTGTTGCCCTTTGGCGTCGTGATGTAATCGTCAAACTCGCCCGGAATGGGTTGCCACAGGGTATGGACAAGCCCCAGGGCGCTGTAACAATCCGGCAAATCCTCAACCAGGACTCGAACGGCACGCACATCGAACAGCTGGTGAAAGTCGATGCCCTTGCGCTGCATCTTTTTCCAGATACTGAAAATATGTTTGGGCCTTCCGCGCACTTCTGCCGTGATGCCTGATTCCTTGAGGGCATCAGAAAGCTTGTCCATAAACCTGCCGATGAATCGCTCTCTCTCAACGCGTCGTTCGGCCACAAGCCGGGCGATCCGCTGATACTGATCAGGATCGAGATACCTGAAAGCGAGATCTTCAAGCTCCCATTTGAGCTGCCAGACACCGAGGCGGTTGGCCAGGGGTGCATGAATGATCCTGGTTTCCCGGGCAAGCGCTGTTGCCTGGTCACTGTTGGGGTCCACTTCCCTGAGCTGAACCAGTTGCCAGGCCAGGTCGATCAGGACCACCCTGACATCCTCAACCAGTGCCAGCAGAAGGCGTCTTAGTCCTTCCGCACTGCGCTCTGTCTCATCCTGTCCTGGCTGACTTTCGAAGGCCTGGAGCCTTTCCAGCTGTTCGAGGCGGGAGATTACATCCGGAGTCAGCAGCTCTCGTGCGGATTGACAATCGCCTCCCAGCTCCTCGGTGGCATAAATCATCGCGCACGAGAGTGTCTGTGGATCAGGAGCAAGTGCAGAAAGCGTTTGCAGAAGCGACAGCAAGCGGGATTGGTCTTCGCCCTTCCTGAGAGGTTTTTTGAGCAGGGCTTCCAGTAACTGGCTGCAAAGTTCCGCGCCCTCGCCTACCGAAGCCTTGTAGGCATCCATCCAGTCACGAAGACCGCCAACACCCGAAACTTTTTTGTCAGTGGTGGTCATCCGGTCTTCACAGAATCAAAAGCGCTGCGCAGACGAGCCTCGGAAACTTTCCCGACGGTTCCCAGATGTTGCGCAAAAACTGACACACGGTACTCCTCAATCAACCATCTAAAAGCGTCCAGATCATGATCGTACTCGCGGCCCGAGTGAATCAGATCCTGGTAACGCTCGAACCAGGGCGCCACACGGGCCATTTTGGCAAGATCCTGTTGTGGATCGACCTGTAACTTCTCTGTTCGATGCAATAATGCTGTTAGATACCTTGGATAGTGTTCCAGGCGGCCCGGTTCAAGGTCTTCCAGGAATCCCTCGTACACCAGGTCGTTGAGTTGCCCGTCCATGTCGGCGAAGGCCTCCGGGAGCCTGTCGCTGAGTTCAGAGACCTGCTTCCTTGCTTCAACGATTGATTCCAGCGTCTCGCTCAGCACTTTCGCACGGCTTGTACACACACGGCCCATTTCAAGCCTCATGGTTCCTGCGAGGTTTTGAAATGCGGATTGGCTGCGAATCTTCGAAACATCGCCTGCAACATGGCGGAGCGTGGAGTGAACCAGGTCGCTGACCAGTCCTTCGGCACTGCCAATGGCGCTCCATGCCAGCAATGCCTTGCGCGAAATACCATGATGCTTTTGCAGGTATTTAATTTTGTCGGGTAACTCCAGCATCAGCAGGCGGACAACACCCTCCTGGTGGGCAGCCCAGGCTTCTTCGTAGGTATCAAAAAGACGAACGCCGACTGCATCTCCCTGGTCGACCAACGCTGGCCAGGCTGTCACTCCCGCTTCCGTTAAAACAGATTCTTGCAGGTCTTCGAAGGTCCATTCCCGGGCGTTGTCCAGGTTGTGATCCGCACCCTGGCGGTCCATAAAACGTCGCCGCGCCGAATCACCCAGTTTTTCCTGAAGGCCGGAAAGATCGCGACCAGAGGCCAGCTCTGCCCCGCTGTCGTCTACAACACAGACGCGCATTCTGAGATGTTCTTCGATGCCTTCATCACTTAGCAGGCCCGGATCCATCTTCTCGCCAATGATTCGGCTGAATTGCTTTGCCAGCGCTTCTGCAAAAGGCACCGGGGTGGATTCAGCCATCGCTTCGATTGCGGCATCAGCAAACTGTGGTGCTGGTGTCAGCGCACGCCTGAGCGGTTTGGGCAATTGCTTGATCAGGGCGATGACCTTGTCCCGCCTCAACCCCGGAACCAGCCAGGCAAGCTGACCGGATTCCAGCGTGTTAAGAAATTCCAGCGGTACTGTCAGTGTGACCCCATCTGCCGGGTGCCCGGGCTCGAATATGTAGTCGAGCGAAAACTGCTTTCCCGAAACCTCCAGGTGGTCTGGAAACAGTTCTTCAGGCGCCTCTCCGGCGCCTTCATGCATCAGCACATCCATTCCCAGCACCAGTGCTTCGCGCTCCCCCTGTTTCAACTCATCAAACCATTGTTCGAAACTGCGGGCTGAATTCACATTGGCCGGTATCCTGGCATCAAAAAATTCGAACTGGGCGTGCTCATCAGCCATCACGTCATGACGACGGCGTTTGTGCTCCAGTTTTTCCACTTCCCTGCGAAGCTCATCATTGCGCTCCATGAACGCAGCGCGTGTGTTGAGTTCACCACGGACCAGGGCATGCAAAATGAATATCTCACGCGCCTCTTCCGGAGCTTTCTCAGCGTAGGAAACGCGCCGCTTTTCGACGATCACCAGGCCATAGAGCGTCACCTGTTCCCAGGCCATGACCCGCCCTGTGCGTCGGGACCAATGGGGATCGAAATGGCGTCTCTTGAGTAAATGTGCGCCCTGCTGTTCCAGCCATTCCGGCTTGATGGCGGCATTGATTCGGGCATAGGGGCGTGAAGTCTCCACGATCTCGGCGGACATCAGCCATTGCGGCCCGCTTTTGAACAGGCCGGAGCCCGGAAAGATATGAAACTGGCGGGAACGTGCCCCCTGGTAGGCATGGCTCTCCGGCAATTTACAACCCACCTGGCTGAGCAGCCCGGACAACAGGGCTTTGTGGACCGGGGCATCCACTCCCTTTTTACCTGAAGTGCGCCCCCTGAGCTTCAATCCTGCTTCACGAGCCTGCACCCTGAGCTGATGATACAAATCGAACCACTCGAGCACCCGTTGCCAGTTTAGAAATTCACGCCGGCAGAGCTTGCGAAACTGGTTGGCTGAATTTTTGGTTCGTTCCTTGTGAAGATAGCGCCACAGGCGCAGAAGCCCGGCAAAGTCCGATTTGGGATTGACAAATCGTGCATGACTTTCATCCGCCTGCTGTTGCTTTTCCAGGGGTCGCTCACGCGGATCCTGGATACTCAATGCCGCTGCAAGAACCATGACGTTTTCAATACAACCCAATGAATCTGCAGCCAGCACCATTCTTCCCAGGCGAACATCCATTGGCCATGTCACCAGTTGGCGTCCCAGTTTCGTCACATTGCGCGACTGATCCAGGGCGCCAAGCTCAAAAAGCAGGTGATAAGCATCGTTGATCATCCGGGGCGCGGGAGGGTCCACAAAAGGAAAATCCTCAACATCACCAAAACTCATACAGAGCATCTGCAACACCACGGTTGCCAGTGATGTCCTTAGAATCTCGGGTTCGGTGTATTCCGGCCGCCCCTGAAAGTCTTCCTCGCTGTAAAGCCGCACGCATATTCCCGGACCCAACCGACCGCAGCGCCCGGCGCGCTGATTGGCACTGGCCTGTGATACCGGCTCGATGGGCAACCTCTGAATACGACTCCGATGAGAATAGCGACTGATTCGGACAAGCCCTGAATCGATCACAAACCTGATCCTGGGTACCGTGAGGGACGTTTCAGCAATGTTGGTCGCCAGGATAATCCGGCGTTGCGGCCCCGGATGAAAGACACGATGCTGTTCGCTGGCGGAAAGGCGTCCGAACAACGGCAGGATTTCCGTGTGACGAAACGCCTGCCGCGTCAGGTATTCACTCGCCTCACGGATTTCCCGTTCTCCGGAAAGAAAAACCAGCACGTCACCCAGTGAATCCTCCCGGTTAAGTCTTTTCACCGCGTCTGCGATGGCCTTGTACAGATCACGGCCGGCAGGCTCAGAGTCATCTGCCTCGTCCCCCAGTGGTCTGTAAACGATGTCAACCGGAAATCCGCGCCCACTCACTTCGATGATCGGCGCATCATTGAAATGCTTTGAAAACCTGGCAGTATCAATGGTGGCAGAGGTAATGATCACCCGCAGATCGGGACGTTTTGGCAACAAGCGCTTCAGGTGACCAAGCAGAAAATCGATATTCAGACTGCGTTCGTGGGCTTCATCAATGATGATGGTGTCGTACTGGCGCAACTGCGGCTGACTGTTCAGTTCTGCCAGCATGATGCCGTCGGTCATGAATCGAATGCGATTGTTACCGGAGGTAAAGTCACGAAACCTGACACGGTATCCAACCAGCCCCTGGAAACGATGAGAAGAAGGCTCCCCAAGCTCTTCAGCAACCCGCTCTGCCATCGCCCTTGCTGCAATTCTCCGTGGCTGAGTGCAGCCAATCAGGCCCTTTTGTCCGCGACCCGCCTCCAGGCAAAGTTTCGGAATCTGCGTGGTCTTGCCCGATCCCGTTTCGCCCGCAACGATCAGGACCTGGCTTTCACGGATGGCCGCAACGATTGACTCCCGATGCGCAGTGATCGGCAATGCAGGATCATACTGCGGGACGATGGTTGGCGAGGACATGGGTCTATTCTAACGTTCCCGAACCAACGAGATTGCACGCTATAATTGCGCCCTTGCCCAATCTCTCAAGCGGCCTCCAAAAGATACCAATAAACCATGGAATTAAACTTCAGAAGTGACAACGAAACACCTGCAGCACCTGCCGTGATGGAGGCCATCGAGGCAGCCAATTCCGGCTCTGCGCATGCCTATGCTGAAGACCAGTGGTCGATGCGTCTTGATGAAGCTTTTTCAGAACGCTTCGAAACCGACGTTTGCGTCATTCCGATGGCTACAGGAACTGTTTGCAACGCCATTGCACTTGCATGCGTGTCGCCACCCTGGGGTTCGGTTTTTTGTCATCGCAGTGCACACATATACAACGATGAGAGCGGCGCGCCAGAGTTTTTCGGGAACGGATTGCGGCTGGTGCCGGTCGAGGGAAATGACGGCAAACTGCCCCGGCGTGCGCTGGAGGCGGCCATCGTTTCGAGTGAAGGTCATGGTGTACACAGCTATGTGCCGGCGGCCGTAAACATCACACAGTCAACCGAGTCCGGAACGGTCTACCAGGCAGACGAAATCGCGGCGATTTGTGAAGTTGCAAAGGCGCACGAGATACCCGTGCATCTGGATGGCGCGCGATTTGCCAATGCGGTGGCTTCTACCGGAGAATCACCAGCTGATCTGAGCTGGAGAGCCGGGGTCAGCCTGATGTCATTCGGCGCCAGCAAGAACGGCTGCATGGCAGCCGAAGCTTTACTCCTGTTTGACTGTCACCACCTGCAGGAGAAAGCCGAGCGTCTGCGCAAGCGCTCCGGTCACCTCCTGAGCAAAATGCGTTACGTTTCAGCACAGTTGCTGGCCTGTCTGGATGATGATCTGTGGTTGGCGCTGGCAGGCCATGCCAATGGCCAGGCTGCAAAGTTTGCCGCGGCCGTGGAGGCGCACCAGTCTGCCAATCTTGAATTTCCGGTTCAGGCGAATGAGGTTTTTGTGCGCTGGACCCAGAAGGGCTTTGAAACCCTTGAAGAAGCAGGCGTTCAGTTCCTGATGTGGCCGGGTCGGAATGACCTGGCGCGATTCGTGTTCGCCCATTCAACCATCGAAAAAGCAACCGAGAAACTCTGCAAGGCAATTCTCGAGATCGAATAACAGAAATCCGCAATCAGTTTACGAATTCCTGCCTGGTTTCCACAGGGGGATGTAATTCGCTCAGCGATAGCGAGATGCCGTTTGCACTGACCACCCTTGCATGATGACGCTTGAGCTTTCGCGGCTCAGGCACGCCGCATGAGTGCGCAATGATCGCCACTTCTTTTGACATGTTCTTGTGGTAATTCGCGACCCGGACAGCCTTGTTTTCAGGATCGAGGCCGCGTTGAAGTTTTTTGTCGTGCGTGGTGATTCCGGTCGGACAGGTATTTTTGTTGCATTGCAACGCCTGTATGCAACCCAGGGCGAACATGAAACCGCGCGCTGAATTTACAGCGTCTGCCCCGGCACAAAGAGCCCAGGCTACTTCTCCGGGCGAGACGCGCTTGCCGGATGCCAGCACCCTGATCCTCTTTTTCAAACCGTATTCTTCGAGCTTGTCGACGACTTTTGGCAGCGACTCGCGAATCGGCAGGCCCATCTCATCCATCAATGGCAGGGGTGCCGCACCCGTTCCGCCATCGCCGCTGTCAACCGTGATGAAATCAGGCGCACTCTCGACACCGCGTTTGTGGATCAGGGTGCAAAACTCATCCAGCCAGCCGTAAGCGCCCACCACGCACTTCATGCCAGTGGGCAGGCCGCTGACTTCACGAATGTGACCTACCATGTCGAGAATATCTCCCACATCGTGCAGCTCCGGGTGGCGGTTGGGACTGATGGATGCCACACCGACAGGAATGCCTCGAATCTTTGAAATCTCTTCTGTGACCTTGATGGCAGGCAAAATTCCACCCTTGCCCGGCTTTGCTCCCTGTGACAACTTCAGCTCAATCATTTTTACCTGCGGAATTTCGCCGACTTCCCTGAGTTTTTCATCGCTCAGGTTTCCGTGTTCGTCACGCGCACCGTATTTCGCCGTGCCGATCTGGTAGACCACGTCACAACCGCCCTCCAGGTGCCAGGGTGAGATTCCCCCTTCACCCGTGTTGAGCCAGAATCCTCCGGCCTTTGCACCATGCGACAGTGCCCGGACGGCCGGCCTGGAAAGCGAACCGTAGCTCATTGCTGAAATATTGAAGAACGAACGGGTTTTGTAAGGCTTTCGGGAATAAGGACCAAACTCGATTTCGCTGAATTCACTGATCTCCTCTTCGAGCTGAGGAAACATACAGTTTGCGAAAATCACCGTCCCTTCCGGGCGAAGATCCTTGGTCGACCCGAACGCAGCCGTGTTGTTGATGTCTTTGGATGCCCTGTATGCCCAGGAACGCTGCGCGCGATTAAACGGGAGCTCTTCCCGGTCCTGGGCAAAGAAATACTGCCTGAAGAATTCACCAAGGTGTTCAAACAAATATCTGAAACGGCCGATGACGGGGAAATTTCGACGTACAGCATGATGACTCTGGGTCCGGTCGACGATGTACATGACAATGACCGCCAGGATGCCAAGGCCGACAACAAAAAGGAAAAGGAAGGACGCAATTTCCAGAGCGCGGATTACAAATTGAGGTATGTCGTTCATATGGTTTTCCTTTATTCCTTTGACGCGAGCCAGATCAGGCTGGCCATGCGACCGGTGTCTCCGTCCCTTCTGTAGGAAAAGAATCGATCTGGTTCAGAATAGGTACAAAAATCGCCGCCGTACACTCTTTGTATGCCCAGACCTTCAAGCATGATGCGGGCTGCTCCGGCAAGGTGCAGCATCCAGCGATCCCCGCTGGGCGCAAATGATTTGAGGAGACCTGTCCCCACAGGGCCCTGAAAACTCTCAAATGCCTCCAGCACGTCATCTCCAACCTCGTATGCTTTCCGGCCAATAGCCGGCCCCAACCATGCGATCAGTCGATCAACAGGCGCTTTCATCTGCGACACCGTTGCCTCGATCACGCCGCCTGACAAGCCACGCCAGCCAGCATGCGCTGCACCCACACAAGTCCCGTCCTGATCACACAAAAGTACGGGCAGGCAATCGGCAGTCAGTATTGGCAGGACCTGGCACGGTTTTGAAGATACAGCAGCATCTGCTTCCGGATCTGGCTGATCGTGACCAGCCCCGGCCACCGTGATGCCATGAACCTGGCGCATCCAGCGGGGCTTCGCTGGAAGAACCGACTGGAGCAGTTGACGGTTTCTCCGGACGTTTTCAGAACTGTCGCCACAACGATCCCCCAGGTTCAAACTCGACCAGGCGCCAGTGCTGACGCCACCCACTCGCGTGGTACTCAACGCTTTCACGCCTTTCGGAGCAGGCCAGTCCGGAATGATGAGGTCGTCAATGTTCATTGGAATGGTTGATTGATGGCAGGTGCGTGTTCGCGCAATGATGTCAGCAATTCACGGAAGTCCGCAGGTAGTGGCGCTTCAAATTCACATTCCTGATCATTTTCGGGATGCTTCAGTCGCAGGCGAAACGCGTGCAGGGCCTGCCGGGGAAATTCACGCAATTGACTGGCCAGTGAATCAGGCAAGGAGCTGGTCTTGTTCAGTTTCGGCATTCTGCGCCCGTACACCGGATCGCCCAGAAGTGAAAATCCCAGGTGGGTCATGTGTACCCTGATTTGATGCGTGCGGCCGGTCTCCAGGGAAACTTCTATGGAAGCAAACCCCTGGAATCGCTCCAGAACTCGAAAACGAGTCACTGCCGGTTTTCCGTTTGATACGACGGCCATCCGCTTCCGGTTTTTTGGATGACGTCCGATGGGCTGGTCAATTTTCCCGCCCGCCACCGGCACGCCAATGGTAATCGCACGGTAAATTCGGCTCATGGATCTGGACTGCAACTGTCTTACCAGGCTGGTATGGGCACGCAGGCTGCGTGCCACCACCATCACTCCGCTGGTGTCCATATCGAGCCGGTGAACCACGCCGGCGCGTGGCAGCTCTGACAAGCTCTCGTCGTAATAAAGGAGTCCGTTGAGAAGTGTATTGTCGCGGTGACCAGGAGCAGGATGCACGACCAGCCCGGTCGGCTTGTTCAGAACGATGATGTCCTGATCGGCGTGAATAATGTCGAGAGGGATGTTCTGGGCCGATGCTTCTGCCTGGGTTTCGGTTTCCGCATCCAGGTTCAATGCTTCTCCACCCCTGATTTTAAGGGTGGGTTTTGCTGATGCCCCATCAATGGTCAGTGCACCCTCGCGTATCCACTGTTGTAACCTGGCTCGCGAGTATTCCGGGAACAACGCGGCCGCTGCCTGGTCAAACCGCTTACCGGCCAGGCTGTCCGGTGCAATGGCTTGTTCACGGATTCGACTTGTCAAATTGATACTCTCGGTTGGTGGATTACAGGAACCAGTTTTCCCCTTCCCACTGTTCGAAGGGTTGTGATTCCGATATCATGCCCGGTCTGCAAGTTTACGACCTCATTTAAGAGTCTTTTCATGCCCAATAACAACAGCGCCACGAAAAACAGCGCAAACTTCACCGGATTCAGTTTCAGACTGCTGGCCATCGTACTGGTATCGATCGCTATTGCTGTTGGCGGCTGCAGCAGCAACAAGCAACTAATCGATAACCGGTCAGCGGCTGAATTATACGCTGACGCCAAGGATTCATTGGACAAGAGCAACTGGCGAAAGGCCGTTCAGGAATACCGACAACTCCAGGTGCGATATCCATTTGGTCGCTTTACCGAGCAGTCAATGCTTGACCTGGCCTATGCATACTACAAGTCGGACCAGCCCGAGGGCGCGCTTTCAACCCTGGACCGGTTTATTCGAACCTACCCGGCTCACCCAAATATCGATTATGCCTTTTACCTGAAAGGCCTGGTTAATTACGACCAGAACCTGGGCTTCCTTGAAAGGATCATGCCCGAACGAGTCCGTGACAGGGACCAGACCACAGCACTGGATTCATTCGCGGATTTCAAGGAATTGCTAAGGCGTTTTCCCGACAGCCGCTATGCGGGCGATGCCCGCCAGAGAATGGTTTTCCTGCGAAACAACCTTGCAGCTTACGAAGTGTCAGTTGCCGAATATTACATGCGCCGTGAGGCATACATTGCGGTCACGAACCGCGCCCGATACGTTCTTGAAAACTATCCCGGTACGCCAGATAACGCAGATGCGCTGATGTTGTTGCATCAGGCGTACTCTGAGCTGAGCATGCCCGAACTGGCTGATGATACGTGGGAAGTGCTTCAGCTGAACTATCCCGATCACTACTACGTGCTTGGCGAGAAAAAACCTCGAACCTGGAAAGAAAGGCTTTGGCCTTTTGACTGAGGCGTCATTTGACGCTTTCCAGGCATGTAGCCATTCATCACCTGAGTTCGCGGCCCGCAATTGAAAATTGCGGTCTTCCCGCACACATTGCCGCTTGATGGACAAGCGTATACAGGCCATCCATGGCCTGAATACGCTAATTCGGCTTCCCTGCCGAATTGTCCAGTCGCGTCTGCCGTGCACGGCGCTGCCAAGGTAATGAATGGCTACATACCCTGCCAGCGTCGCCGGAGAGCAATCGCAACCTCAAACAGTGTCATGATTTCGTCTGGAGAAGCGCCCTGCTAAGCGTCAGAGCGAGGCTCAATCAAATTGGGCCAGGAAGGCCCATTCCTGCTTATTTGCGCACCGCTTTGTCGCGAAATCCTGAGGTGATGGGATAGCGGCGGTCACGGCCAAATGCACGGGCTGTGATGCGCACACCGGGAGGGGCCTGGCGGCGCTTGTATTCGTTTTGCAGAACAAGGCCTGCAATTTTGCGTACGACGCGTTCGCTGAACCCCGCCTCGACAATACTGGCGATTGACTCATCACGTTCGACGTATCGTTCCAGGATCAGATCCAGCTGGTCGTAAGGGGGCAATGAATCCTGGTCGGTCTGATCGTGCCGCAATTCGGCAGATGGCGGGCGGGTGATGACCGCCTCGGGAATCGCTGGTGATATGGTGTTTCGATAACGTGAAAGGTCGTAAACCCGGGTTTTGAAACAATCCAGCAATGGTGAGAATCCACCGCACATATCGCCATAGATGGTGCAATAACCCACCGCGGCTTCGCTCTTGTTGCTGGTGCTGATGGGTAACCAGCCGAACTTGTTGGATAACGCCATCACCGTGGTACCGCGTATCCGTGCCTGCAGGTTCTCTTCGGTCAAATCGTGTTCCCGGCTATCAAATGACGGCTCGAGACATTCAAGCATGCCTTCAAAGGCAGACTCCACGGAAATAACCCGGTGGTCAACGCCAAGTCCCACCGCCTGTTCCTGCGCCAATTCGAGGCTTTCTGACGAGGTATAGCGGGTTGGCATCATGACCGTGTGCACATTTTCGGCACCCAGAGCATCCACTGCCAGAGCCAGTGACAGGGCTGAATCAATTCCGCCGCTTAACCCGAAAACCACCTCTCGAAAACCATTTTTTCGAACATACTCACGCAAACCAAATCGTAGCACCTCGTAAGTTTCGGCCAGGCCGTCAGGATGCGGGTCGGGCCAGGTGTCTGCCTGAAACATCCTGGTATCCGGATCGTAATCCGCAAGCAGCAGGGCCTCGGCGCAAAGCGGTCCAGGTCCGCGCAAGCTGCCATCCCCGTTGACCAGCATACTTCTGCCATCAAACACCAGTTCGTCCTGCCCGCCAACGGTATTGCAGTAAATTCCTGGCAGGCCGGTTTCGGAAAATCTGTTGGCGAACATCTCGCTGCGCGCTGTGAGTTTGCCTTCGTGATAGGGAGAAGCATTTGGCATCAGCAGCAGCTCAGCACCCGCCGCTTTTGCCCTTTTTGCCGGACCAGGCGCCCAGGAGTCCTCGCAAATGATGACCCCAACACTCAGGCCATCGACATCAATGACCAGGGGTTCGGAGCCGGATGAAAAATAGCGTCGTTCATCAAACACACCGTAGTTGGGAAGCTCGTGTTTGAAATACCGGCCTTTGACTGCGCCGTCCCTGATCCAGCTGGCGGCATTGTAAATCTTGTCACCCTCAACCCAGGGATGCCCAATGACGACATCGATATCCCGAACATCAGGAGCAAGCGCCTCGAGTGTGGCTTTATTCTGCGCCAGGAATCCGGGACGAAGCAGCAGGTCTTCCGGGGGATAGCCTGTCAGTGCCAGTTCCGGAAACAGGAGAACCCGGACACCACTGGACTTTGCCTCAGCGATGCACTGTCTCGCTTTTCTGTCATTGCCGAGGATATCGCCGACCAGAAAGTCGTGTTGGGCAAGTGCAAATCGGATCATGTGGATTTACCGCAACGCGGCTGCCGGGCTTAACCCTGCAAACGCTCAGCCAACGCACTGCCAAGATCAACAGGAGAGCGTACCGTTGTCACACCGGCTTCCTCCAGCGCGGCAAACTTGTCCTCGGCGGTTCCCTTGCCCCCGGCAATAATGGCTCCCGCGTGCCCCATTCTCTTGCCTGGCGGTGCTGTTACACCTGCGATGTAGGCCACCACGGGCTTGGTCACATGGTCGGCTATGAATTCGGCAGCCTCCTCTTCAGCCGTTCCGCCGATTTCACCCACCATGATGATTCCGTCAGTCTGGTCGTCGTCCTGGAAAAGGCCTAGCACATCGACAAAATTCATCCCCTGGATCGGGTCGCCCCCGATTCCGATGCAGGTCGACTGACCCAGCCCGGCGAGTGTTGTCTGGTGGACCGCTTCATAGGTGAGTGTGCCTGAACGGGAAACCACCCCGACGCGACCACTCTTGTGAATGCTGCCAGGCATGATGCCGATCTTGCATTCATCCGGGGTAATGATCCCGGGGCAGTTGGGTCCGATCAGCCAGGTGTCTTCCAGGTCTTCGATGACAGCCTTCACCGTCATCATGTCCAGCACCGGAATGCCCTCGGTGATGGCGACAATGACGCGAATTCCTGCATCGGCAGCCTCTAAAATTGCATCTGCTGCGAAGGGTGGCGGCACGTAAATGACACTGGCCTCAGCACCCGTGGCCTCAACAGCATCACTGACGGTATTAAATACCGGCAGGCCAAGATGTTCCTGTCCGCCTTTTCCAGGCGTGACCCCGCCCACCAGTTTTGTGCCGTAATCCAGCGCCTGCTGGGAGTGAAATGTACCCTGGTTGCCAGTAAACCCCTGGCAGATCACGCGGGTGTTGCGGTCAATCAGTACGCTCATTTATGAACTCCGTCAGAATTCTGTTATTTGGTTTCAGGCTGCAGCCGCCACGACTTTTTGTGCAGCATCATCAAGATCATCGGCCGCAATGATTGCCAGACCGCTTTCACTCAGCAGTTGTTTGCCCAACTCAACGTTGGTTCCTTCCAGGCGAACAACCACCGGGACTTCAACACCCACTTCACGAACCGCGGCGATGATTCCCTCGGCAATTTCATTGCAACGAACGATTCCACCAAAAATGTTCACCAGGATTGCCTCGACCCTGTCACTGGAAAGGATCAGCTTGAATGCTTCTTTGACCCGTTCGGCATTTGATCCGCCGCCCACATCCAGGAAATTGGCCGGATCACCACCATTCAGCTTGATGACATCCATGGTTGCCATCGCCAGGCCTGCGCCATTGACCATGCAGGCAATGTTTCCATCGAGGGTGACATAATTGAGATCAAATTCACTGGCTGCAGCCTCGGTTGGATCTTCCTGGGCAACATCACGCATCTGGGCAAGATCCGGATGCCTGAAAAGTGCGTTTCCATCGGCATTGATCTTGGCATCCAGGGCCAGCAAATCCTGCTCTTTGGTAATGATCAGTGGGTTGACTTCGATCAGGCCCAGGTCTTTTTCACGAAACAGTCGATAAAGGCCCATCATGATGGTGCCAAGCTGCTTGACCTGTTTGCCTGACAAGCCCAGTCCAAAGGCCATTTGTCGCACCTGGAAAGGCTGCAGGCCAGCAGTATTGTCCACGTGAATATTGACGATTTTCTCAGGCGCTGTCCTTGCGACTTCCTCAATGTCCACACCACCTGCGGCTGAAGCCATGAAAGTCACGCAGCGATTTGCCCGGTCAACCAGGGCTGAAAGATACAGCTCCTGTTCAATGTCAATGGCCTCTGCGATCAGAACCAGGTCCACTGGCAGTGCCAGCCCGCCGGTCTGATACGTGCTGATCTTCATATCCAGCATGCGTTGTGCTTCTGCACGAACCTCTTCCAGGCTGCGAGCCAGCTTGACGCCACCGGCCTTGCCACGCCCACCTGCGTGAACCTGCGCCTTAACAACCCACATATCACCACCCAGGCTTTGAGCCGCTTCCACGGCCTTCTCTGCCGTGTCTGCGACAATGCCCTCTGGCACCGGAATCTGGTACTCGGCAAACAATGCCTTGGCCTGGTATTCGTGAAAATTCATGTCATTTCCTCAGGAATGGAATTCAGTTATAGCCTGCAAATCCGGAATCGTTGGTAAAGACTGGCGAGGTCAACCTTACCCGACTGGCCGGCGAGGTCGGCTATTCTCTCCCGAAACCACGCTCCAAATCAAAGAAGTTTGGGTCTGGATCATCAACCTCCGGTGATATAATGGTGTTCTTCTATTTTCAGTGCTGAATTTCGTTGAGCTATGCCAAACGGAATGGTGCCCAGCAACGGGTAAAAATGATCATGAACGACTCGTCGAAAGCCAGTGCTTTTCCGCTCTCTGAAGCGCTGACCCGGCGTGTCCTTCATTACCTGAACGTCTACCGAATGGTGATTTCGGTTCTGCTGGGACTGGGCTATTTCAGCGGAGCGATTGGCACAACGGTCACCGCAGAACATCCGGGGTTCGCTGGTGCCGTCCTTACGATCTACCTTATTTTTGCTGCCTTCAATCTATTCAGTGCACTGAAGCCACGCGACGACGTTCATCGCCTGGCGATGATCTCGTTGATATTTGACATATTTTTCCTGTCCCTGATGTTGATTGCATTTGGCGGGCTGGAAAACGGCCTTGGCGTGTTGTTAATTTTTGCCTGCGGCCTTGGCGCAATCTTGCTGCCGATACGGATTGCGCTTTTCCTGGCCGCTGTGGCATCACTATCGATTATTGCCGAGGCAGTATTGCGTGCTTACAGCCTCGAGGGCATGGAAGCGATACTCCGTGCCGGGCTATACGGTGTAACAGCCATGCTATCGACGCTGGTGGGCCACCAGGTGGCCTATTGGGCCAGGGATTACCGCCTGATCGCCGAAAAAAGCATGGCCACCGTCAGTGAACTGGAACAGGTCAATGAACTCATCATTCGAAGGATGCGAACCGGCGTCATCGCGGTGGATAAGGACTGCAACATCACTGTGATGAATGAATCTGCCTGGTTCCTGATGGGCAGCCCACCGGTCAGGCAGCAAAAACTCGATCAACTGTCTCCAAGACTGAACAGTGCCCTGACGAACTGGCGGGCATCTTCCATTCTCAGCAACAAACAGATTTTGCTGGAACCCAGCCAGGCCCAGGTGGTACCCAGTTTCGTTTCATTGCCACTGGACGAAGAAACAGGCACCCTGATTTTTCTGGCTGATGACAACCTGATCACCCGCCGGGCGATGCAAATATCGGTCACAACCCTGGGCAAGCTCTCCAGCAGTATTGCTCATGAAATTCGCAACCCCCTGGCAGCGGCATCACATGCCGCGCAACTGCTTGAGGAATCGCCGACCATCAAGCTGAGCGAGATGCGCCTGGTCAACATCATTCAGAAGCAATGCAAACGCATGAATGGGATTGTCGAAAATATCCTGCAGTTGTCGCGGCGCGAGCAATCAAAACCGGAATCTGTGGAGCTGCATGAGTTCCTGTCCGAGCTTGTCGGGGAGTTCCTCTCGACCCAGAAAGCTAAAAATGTGGATTTCAAAACCCATTTTTCGCCCGGAGAGTCCTACGTGGTCTTCGATCGCAGCCAGCTCAGCCAATGCATCTGGAAGCTGCTGGATAACGCCATCGATCATTCAAGCGGAACCAAGGTGGCACGGTTACGAATGCGGATGCGAAAAGATGAACAGGCGGGATATTGCGTCATCACGCTTGAAGACAACGGGCCAGGTATAGAGAAAGCCCAGATCAAGCATATTTTCGAACCATTCTTTTCAACCAGGAAAGAGGGATCGGGGCTGGGGCTTTATATTGCCCGTCAACTTTGCGAAGCAAATCAGTCTGAACTTACGGTAGACTCTGAACCCGGGCAAGGCGCTCGTTTTCATATCCGCGTCGGGTTGGCCCGGGGTAAACCGGCCGAATCTGAATTAGAAACCGATACCGATGCCGAACAAGAGCTGGAAGAACAAGCGTCAACATAGAAACTTATAAATGACTAAAGCACAGCAAAGAGTGCTCGTGATCGATGACGAGCCGGATATTCGCGAACTCCTGGACCTGACCCTGACCCGGATGGGCCTGGATGTCACCACCGTCGAGGACCTTGGCGAAGCACGTCACGAACTGGGTAATGGCAGCTTCAGTTTCTGCCTGACAGACATGCGCCTGCCGGATGGCAACGGTCTTGACCTCGTCCAGGAAATCTCTGACAAATACCCCGAGCTACCCACAGCAGTCATCACGGCACACGGCAGGGTCGAGGATGCGGTAAATGCGCTGAAGATGGGCGCCTTTGATTTTGTGTCGAAACCGGTTGACCTGAGTGTTCTTCGCAAGCTGGTCAACACTGCACTGAAACTGGTTCAGGAAGAACCCAGGGAAGACAAAGAGGAAGACGAATCAGTTTCCCTGCCATCGGGACCATTGGACAAGATGGCCGGCAAGTCCAAGGCCATTCAACAGTGCAAGAAAATGATCGCCAAACTTTCTCGCAGCCAGGCACCGGTGCTTGTGAGCGGCGACTCTGGTTCGGGCAAAGAGCTCGCGGCAAAATTGATTCATGAACTGGGACCTCGTGCTGATGGCCCCTTCATACCGGTCAACTGTGGTGCCATTCCGACTGAGTTGATGGAGAGTGAGTTTTTCGGGCATAAGAAAGGCAGTTTCACCGGAGCCTCCGCCGACAAGGAAGGATTGTTCCAGGCCGCAGATGGCGGCAGCCTGATGCTTGATGAAGTTGCAGATTTGCCCTTGCATATGCAGGTAAAGTTGCTTCGCGCCATCCAGGAAAAGGCAGTGATGCCCATTGGAGCACGCAGCGAAGTGTCGATTGATGTGCGGATTCTCAGCGCCACCAACAAACCTCTCAAACCACTGGTGGAATCAGGCCATTTTCGAAGCGACCTGTATTTTCGCCTGAATGTGATTGAGCTGCATTTACCAAGCCTGAACGAGCGTCGATCGGATATTCCCATTCTTGCTGAACGCTTTCTGGCTGAAATCACCCAGCAATGGGATGACCGTGAACCGCCTGAATTCACGACGGAGGCAATGGAAGCCCTGCAGAACCACACTTACACTGGCAATGTGCGTGAACTGATCAACATACTGCAGCGCGCAATTACGATGAGTGAAGACGACAAGATCGAAGTCGAGGATCTGATGCTCCAGCAGGGAATGGCTACGGAGCCAGTAATGGAAGACGATGCGCCTGCGCCTGACAAAGATGAAGACCAGTCGCTGGATTCCTACATTGAAGATATTGAGAAGAAGAAACTGGAAGAAGCACTGATCAAGGCACGGTATAACAAGACACGTGCGGCTGAACTACTGGGAATCAGCTTTCGTTCTTTCCGTTATAAGCTCAAAAAATATGGAATCGACTAGGCCAGAACCGGTTGAGCCGGGGTTAGACCCCATTCTCAAGTCATGACACCGCAGGCAGCCCCATCGCCAGGGGAAATGTGCTCTGGAACCATTAATTGGCCGGACTTTAATGTCATTCCAACCGAGCAGTATGCCGGGCACCGTCAAGAACTGCTTCAGGCCTTTCAGGCAGTGCGGGCTCATAGCAGAAAATTGACCCACCCATTTTCTGAAACCGAACATCAAATCCAGTCAATGCCAGATGCCAGCCCTGCAAAATGGCACCTGGCACACACCACCTGGTTTTTCGAAACCTTCATTCTTCAGCATTTCAAACCAGATTTCGTATGGTTTGATAAGCATTTTTGCTACCTCTTCAATTCCTATTACAACGCGATCGGCAAGCAGTATCCTCGCCCGGAACGCGGATTGATGACTAACCCGGATCTTGAAGGTGTTTGGAATTATCGAAATGCTGTCGACCATGAAATGGTCAGGTTGATTACCACTTGTGACGACAGGCAATTTGAGCAGTTGGCACCGACCCTGGTGTTGGGCCTGAACCATGAGCAACAACACCAGGAACTGATCGTTACAGATATCAAGCACGGCCTGTACCAGTCGGCACCTGACAACTGCTTCACAAAATCCAAGGCCGAAAATACTACTGGCGATCATTCCGGATGGTTAAGCCACGAAGGCGGATTGGTATCAATTGGCTACGCAGGCCATGGTTTTTGCTTTGATAACGAGCTGGCTGTCCACCAGGTTCATCTGACTCCATTCAAAATTTCAAAGCACCTGGTAACGGCAGGACAGTGGCTGGAATTTATGGAAGACGGGGGATACCAGGCACCCTTGTTATGGCTGTCCGATGGCTGGCAATGGTTACAGGAACAGAATATCGATGCGCCACAATACTGGCGAATAATCGATGGTGAACGGTGTCGTTTCACGATCAATGGCTGGGTTGAGGTTAATCCGGACGATCCGGTTCGTCACATTAGTTACTACGAGGCTGACGCTTTTGCCCAATGGGCCGGAGTAAGATTGCCCAGGGAATCAGAATGGGAAGCGGTTTTTACCGATCAATCTGAAAGCCTTGAGGGACCTGGTCAATGTTGGGAGTGGACGCAAAGCGCGTATTCGGCTTATCCGGGTTTCAAACCAACACCGGGTGATGCCGGAGAATACAACGGCAAATTCATGGTTAACCAGATGGTATTGAGGGGCAGTTCACCTGCAACGCCGAATTTTCATTCCAGGCCCAGTTACAGAAACTTTTTTTACCCAGGAGCCAGGTGGCAATATTCCGGCCTGAGGTTGGCAAAGGACGGATAGATGCAATTCGGATCTGGTCTTTGCTGTCATAAAAATGAGACTGTTCATTGTCCGGAAACCAATTAGATCGTTTCGCCGAAAGCACGAAAAACAATAGCAAAGTTATCCCGGTTTCCTACAGCCCCAGGAACCGTTAACCCGGAATTTGACGTCTACGTCATCCAGGAACCCTCACTCTGACATCATCCCGGAAGGAGCGCCAGCGACTATCCGGGACCCACGCTCTCGCAAGGCGGGTAGGTCCCGGTCTTCGCAGAGCGAAACCGGGAAGA
>DATFLY010000143.1:0-36757 GCA_035267185.1 Lysobacterales bacterium
GATTTTTGCACTTGATGTCTCAGACCTGGAGCGCGCACGGGAGCTTGTAAACACGCTGGGGGATTCAGTTGAGTTTTATAAAATCGGCCTCGAGTTTTTTCTTTCCGGAAACTATTTCGAACTGGCTGCTGAACTCAGGGAAAAGGGCAAGAAAATTTTTGCCGACCTGAAATTGTTCGACATACCCGCAACCGTCGCTTCTGCTGTGCGACAACTGGCCCGCCGTGATGTGCAGTTCTGCACCGTTCACGGCAACGACAGCATGCTCAGAGCTGCTGCCGATGCCAAGGGAGATATGCAGATACTTGCTGTCACAGCACTGACCAGCCTCGACCAGGGAGACCTTGACGACCTCGGCTTTGATTGCGACGTCAGCACACTGGTGCTTTCACGCGCACGCCGCGCGCTGGAATGCGGTTGTGACGGTGTGGTGTCCTCCGGACTGGAAGTTCCAACGCTGCGCAAGTCAGTCGATCATGCGCTGCTGACAGTATGTCCGGGTATACGCCCGGTTCACAACGACGAGGTCGATGATCAGCAGCGCGTCATGACGCCATACAAGGCAATCGCAGGGGGCGCTGACTACCTTGTTGTTGGTCGCCCGATTCGGGATGCAGCCGATCCGGCACAGGCAGCCGAGGCAATCCAGCAGGAGATCGCCAGTGCCATTACAGATACGCAGGGTTGACTTTTGTTAAACTTCTGGATTACGATGCGCTCATAAGTTGTTAATAATAAACAATCTATAAATAATAAAAGATAGGCACATGGACGAACTCGCCACCAGGTGAGCGCCTGATAACAAAAACTAGATAGGACTGCTACCAAAGTAATTTTGCCCTCGGGCATTCACGATCCTCTCCGGCTCTGCCGGACTTCTGGGCTGACCATGTGTCAGCCCTTTTTTTCGATGCAACCACTCACCAGCCTGCACTGGCGTTATGGAACCGCATCGCCCAGACCTCCTTATTGGTCGTGCTCGCATATTGATTCAGGAATGCACGACATCATGCGGAGGCACTGGTCGATGCTCAAAGATCGTGCCACATCCCTTCAGGAGCCAACACATCCCTGTGCCAATCCTCGATGGAGTGAAGTGCCGAACTGTATAAGTGGTATAAGAACGAGTCAGCAGCGTTTCTTATTGGTCGTGCTCGCATACTGATCCAGGAGTGCACGACATCATGCGGAGGCACTGGTCGATGCTCAACATCCGTTTAACCTCCTGCTGTTAAGCCACAGACGAGACTCTCCGTCACTGGCAATTCAGGACTAGAGGCATCTGCCACCTACCCCTTTTTCAAAACACGCAGCGAGTACGTTCCTGTATGCTCTTTTCCGGCGTCCTGCCTACAAAGGTTTTGAAAAAGGGGTAGGTGGCAGATGCCATGACGTGGCTCAGAACCGTAAGCAAAGGACATCAGTGTTCCACACCGCCCGGGAAAAGGCGTAACCGTTGCGCGTTGGCTTAGCACATTCGATGATCCTGGACGGCGTCGATGAAGAGGTCTCGCCTGCCCGGCCAATGGAAAGCGCCGAAGGCTGGCCTTGTCTGTTGTGACACTGGCAGCGCCGAGCGACGCAGCTGAGAATGAAAGGCGAGACAAGGATGTCGAGCCAGCGCCTTCAGTACAGGGAAGTACTGTAGGCGTGCTTTCACCGAGCAGCAAGGCGTGAGGGTAACCTCTTTGAGGTCGCGAACCCGTGTCACAACAGACAAGGCCAGCCTTCGGTGCTTCCAGGGAGACGAATAGACGCGTCACAAGTGTGACCTCGAATGTCCAATAACCACCAAACCAAGTATCCTTGACGCGCAGATGAGCAGTGATTCGCCCAAACCCGGCTTCCTGGCAAAGCTGAAATACTCGTGGTACATGATGTGGCGCGGCGTGCTGCATTGGTGGGTACGCTCCAAGACACTTCCACAACCATTTGATGACATCGTCATCGACCCCGATAAACCCGTTTGCTACGTGATGGACAGCTACGCGCTTTCCTCACTTCTGATCATGGACAAGTGCTGCGAGCAGCTGGACCTGCCCCGTCCTGTATTACCACTCAGGCTTGATGGAAGTGATGAACCCAGGAGTTACCTTGCACTGCGACGCAAGCAGGGCTTACTGATCATGCGCACACGTGCCCGTTCACATTCCGAGATGCTGGAGCGGCTGGTTGCCTATGTAGGCGAGGCTGAGAATACCGCGAGGGACGTTCAGCTGGTGCCTGTATCCGTATTGATCGGGCGTGCGCCTGACAAGGAAACAGGCCTGGCCAAAATCATGTTCACAGAGTCCTGGGAAATTGCGGGCCGATTGAGAAGACTGCTTGGCACCATGATCAACGGCAGGAACACCTTTGTTCGATTCAGCCCGCCCATCTCACTACTGGAAGCCAGCCAGGAAGGCCTGGGTGACGCAAGAACCCTTCGCAAGGTCTCCCGAATCCTCAGGGTCCATTTTCAACGCGTTCGAAGCGCAGCCATCGGCCCTGATCTTTCTCACCGCAGAACGGTGGTGGAGAAAGTACTCACCAGCCCGTCGGTCAGGAAAGCCATCAGCGACAAAGCCCGGGCTGACAAGATCACCGAACAAAAAGCGCGGAAGATTGCGCACGACTATGTCAACGAGATCGCTGCCGACTATTCCTATTCTTTCGTCCGAATCGCATCTTTTGCATTGTCCTGGTTCTGGAACCGAATTTACGATGGCGTCTCGCTTAATCACTTCAGCCAGTTCCAGAAAGTCGCCGCTGACTATGAAGTGATCTACGTGCCCTGCCATCGCAGCCATATCGATTACCTGCTGCTTTCCTATCTTGTTTACCACCAGGGCTTTGTACCCCCTCACGTTGCGGCAGGTGTGAACCTCAACCTGCCGGTCATCGGCAGGATTATCAGGAAAGGCGGCGGCTTTTACATTCGCCGCTCGTTCCGCACCCAGAAACTGTATTCAGCCGTGTTCCACGAGTACCTCGCCACCATCCAGGCACAGGGCACATCACTCGAGTATTTCATAGAGGGAACCAGGAGCCGAACCGGTCGACTGCTGCCACCAAAGTCCGGAATGCTGGCCATGTCTGTGCGCAGTTATCTCCGAAACCCAACTCGCCCGCTCATGTTTCAGCCGATCTACATCGGCTACGAACGACTGGTCGAGGGCAACAGTTACACGGCCGAGCTTTCAGGCCAGAAGAAGAGATCGGAATCGTTGTGGGACCTGCTCAACGTATTCAGGATTCTTCGTGAACGCTACGGGAAAGTCCATGTCAGTTTTGCTGATCCGATATTCCTCGACGATCTGCTTGATAAACACGAGCCGGCCTGGCGTGATTTCGACCCAGGCAAGGAACGCAAACCACCGTGGCTTGCACCACTGATCGATCAGCTCGGAAACGGGATCATCACCGGCATTAACGAGACTGCGCACGTCAGCTCGATTAACCTGTTGGCAGCCATACTGCTGGCCACCCCCAAGCATGCCATTGATCGCGAGGACCTGATCAGCGTGCTGGTGCTGTACCTGGATCTCCTGCAGCACTGCGCCTATTCAGACCGAGTCACGTTCACTGCCCGATCGGCTGAAGCAATCGTTCAGTATGGAATTGAAATGGAGGTGCTCAGGGTCAGTGAGCATCCCCTGGGTGACATCATCGAGGTCAACCCTGAGCAGGCCGTTCGCCTCACCTACTTCCGCAACAATGTCTCGCACCTGCTGGCCCTGCCATCCCTTGTTGCAGCCTGTTTCATGAACTCTCCTGCTATTGAAGAAAGCCAGGTCAGACGAATCGCGGCGGGCGTGTATCCGTTCCTGAAAGCAGAATTGTTTTTGCCCTGGGATGCCGACGGGTTCGTAGGTGCAGCACTGCGATTTACTCACTGGCTGAGGGCACGTGGACTACTTTTGCCTGATTCCGGAAATGGTCATCTCGAACGGGCAGAAGGTGGCAGCCACGAAGCGTTCCAGCTCAGGCTGCTGGGCCGCGCCCTGCTCCAGACCTATGAGCGTTACTACATCACTGTCGCGGTCCTGGCCAAGAACGGATCCGGCATCCTCACCCGCGGTGAGGTAGAACGACTATGCACCCTCACAGCACAACGAATTTCTCAGCTCAATGAGTTTGCAGCGCCTGAGTTCTACGACAAGAACCTGTTCAGGCAATTTATCGAATTACTCCGCTCCGGCGGAATCCTTTACGTGAATGAAAGTGGCAAATTTGAGTTCACAGAGCTTCTGGGACAGATCAGTGACGATGCCAAGCTCATCCTAAGCAAGGAAATCCGTCATGCCATTATGAAAATAGCGCCGCGACTTTCCGGGCAGATAGGGACGGACGATCCGGCGAAAGTGGAGCAGCTCACCTCAACCCCGGAAGCGGATCAGCCCGAGGCCAGCGTTAAGCGTCAAGATCAGGAATAAGTTTTGATTCCAGCAGTGCAATCCAGTCCTTGAGTTTCAGCTTGCGCTTTTTCATGCGGGTAATTTGCAGCTGGTCCATGGCAGGGTCGGAAGCGAGCCGGAGTATGGCCTCATCAAGATCGCGATGCTCCTCGCGCAGCTGCGTCAGGAGATCGGCTATTTCACCAGGGTCATTTGAGTTCAGGCTCACAGCTTAAGGATAGCCCGTTTTGATCGGGAGTTTGATCTTTTCGGGAATTTTTACAGTACAAAGTACAATGATGAAAAATGTGCGGAGAAAACGATGAAAAGACGTGAGTTCGTCAGGAACGCAGGCTGGGCAGGTACCGCCGGAGTGCTGGCAGCGTGTGGCAACCAGTCTTCGGATGCAGCGAATCAGCAGGCTTGCGAAGCTGATGACCCCATCGAATGGAAGATGGTAACAACCTGGCCACGTGATTTCCCGGGACTGGGAACGGGCGCAGCCAGGCTGGCTGAAAAAATCGGCAAAATGAGTGGCGGACGACTGACAGTCAAAGTCTTTGCCGGCAATGAGCTGGTCCCGCCATTTGAAGTGTTTGATGCCGTTTCTCGCGGAACCGCAGAGCTAGGACATGGAGCGGCCTACTACTGGAAAGGAAAAATCCCCGCAACCCAGTTTTTCACCGGCGTACCGTTCGGAATCGGTGGGCACGAGCTCAACGGCTGGTTTTACTACGGTGGTGGCCTGGAGCTTTATCGTGAAGCCTATGCGCCATTCGGAGTGATTCCTTTCGTCGTGGGCAACTCCGGAACCCAGGCCGGCGGCTGGTTCAACAAGGAAATCAACAGTGTTGATGATCTCAAGGGCCTGAAGATGCGAATTCCGGGAATCGGTGGCGAAGTGATTCAAAGGGCCGGAGGAACCCCGGTCAATATTCCAGGCGCAGAACTCTTCACCGCGCTCCAGAATGGAACCATTGATGCGGCCGAATGGGTCGGCCCCATGAACGACCTGGCGTTCGGCCTGTTTCGTGCAGCGCGTTACTACTATTACCCGGGCTGGCAGGAACCGGGTACAGCTCTTGAAATGATCGTCAACCAGGAGGCCTGGGAAAAACTCCCTTCCGATCTTCAGGCCATCGTCGAGACAGCCAGCCAGGCAGCCGTGACTGACATGTACTCGGAATTCGAGGCCCGCAATGGTCAGGCGCTCAGCGCATTACTGGAAGAACACGATGTGGAATTGAAGCGATTTCCCGATGATGTACTGGCTGAGCTCAGGCACTTTACCGACGAGGTTCTTGAAGACATCGCCGACAGCGATCCGATGGCGAGAAGAGCATGGGACTCCCTGCGCAGCTACAGCGAACAGATTAAACCAGCAACAGCCATCGGCGAACAGGCGATTTTTAATAGCCGATGAATGCATCATGACCTCCCATTCAGGTCTATAATGCAATTGGGGGTAAGGACATTGATCAGCGACGCGACACTACCAGTAGCTATTGTTACAGCAGCACTGCTTTTGATCCTGGGTTGCTCCATGTTGTTTGCAACCCGGAGCTGGCTGGCATTGATGTCGGAATATTCAGAACATCCGCACAAGCTGCTCGTTCCCGGAATGGCCGCGATGGTTTACGGCCTGATCGTTGTTTTCGAACACAATATCTGGGTCAGGGGCTGGGAGGTGGCAATCACCATTGCCGGCTGGGCCATCCTGCTGAAAGGCCTGACATTCCTGTTTATGCCCGATACCGCGACTCTGTACGCAAAATTTCCGGAATCACTGACAAAAATGTCCCTGCGGGTCGGCGGCACCATCCTGATCCTGCTTTCCATCATGTTATTGCTGACCTTCACTGGCCAGACCTGAACCCTGGTGAACACCGAACTCCAATCCACCATGGCCGGGATTTTCGGGCTATCGATGACGGCGCTGGGCGTTTCCTACCTGTTGCAAACCAGACGATGGATCGAGCTTTATCACGAATTTGAAGCCTATCCGAGACGGTTCATTTTCACCGGTCTTTTTATATTCGTAACCGGCATGTACATCGCAATCAATTTCAATGACTGGTCTTCGACCTGGCCGATTTTCATCACTGCGTTCGGCTGGCTGATGGCCATTGAATCCGGAATACTCATCATGAGGCCTTCGCTTGCAGGCTGGATGACCCGAAAGGTTGGCTCAAGGCTCAACGTCTACCTTCGCCTTGGTGGTCTGCTTTTCCTTGGTCTGGGTGGCCTTATGGTCTGGGAATACCTGCTACAGGCGCGCTTTTAGCCGAAAAACACCCCCAATCAACCGCCAAAAACCAGGGTTGGCAGGTAGGTCACCAGTCCTGGCCACAGCGCCAGGGTTGCCAGGAGCAAAAACTGGATCGCAATGAAGGGGATGACACCCTTGTAAATGGTTGATGTTGAAATCTCCGGCGGACAAACCCCTCGAAAGTAGAACAATGAAAATCCGAACGGCGGCGTCAGGAAAGAAGTCTGCAGGTTCAGCGCCATCATGACCCCCAGCCAGATGGGATCGAAACCCATTGCCAACAGGACAGGGCCGACGATCGGCACAACAATAAATGTAATCTCAATAAAATCCAGAACGAAACCCAGCAGGAACATCAGCAACATGACCGCCACCATGGCTCCGATTTCTCCACCCGGAAGCGCGTTAAGAAAATCGGCAATCATTTCGTCGCCACCGAAGCCCCTGAAGACCAGGCTGAATAAGGATGCACCAATCAGGATCATGAACACCATGGCGGTAATCAATGCCGTCCTGTGCACCACCGCCCTCAGCGTTTTCATGTTGAGTTGGCGCTGTAAAGCAGCCAGCAACATTGCGCCCATCGCACCAACTGCCGCTGCTTCGGTTGGGGTGGCAAGCCCCCCGAGAATGGATCCAAGAACCGAAACAATTAAAAACAATGGCCCTGAAGACAGCAACAGCAACCTGCCAAAGCTGACTTGCGAACCACCAGTGCCTGGTTGAGCCGGCATCAATGATGGTTTTGCCAACGCGATGATCGCCAGGAAGACAAGGTAGGCACCCACCAGCATCAACCCAGGAATCAAGGCCCCGGCGAACAACTCTCCGACCGAGACGGTCTTTGGGCTGAAAATTCCCAGGCTGAGCTGGGCCTGCTGGTATGCATTCCCAAGAACATCTGAAAGCATCACGAGAACGATTGACGGAGGAATAATCTGCCCCAGCGTTCCGGCGGAACAAATCGTACCGGATGCAATTGCGGGGTGATATCCGCGCTTGAGCATGGTCGGCAACGAAATCAGTCCCATGGTCACCACCGTCGCACCGACGATGCCGGTACTCGCGGCCAGCATGGCCCCAACCAGGACCACTGCAATCCCCAATCCACCCGGAAGGCCGCGCATCATTTGAGCCAGCGATTGCAATAATTGATCGGCGAGCCTGGAACGTTCAAGCATCACACCCATAAACACGAAAACCGGCACCGCAATCAGCGTCTCGTTGGTCATGATGCCGTAAATCCGATTGGGAAATGCTTCCAGGAAAACCGGGTCAAAAGTGCCGGTCAGAATGCCCAGAGCCGCAAATGCAAGAGACACACCTGCCAGGGTAAATGCCACCGGGAAACCGGCAACAAGGGCAAGGCCTATTGCTGCAAACAGGCCAAGACTCATCCACACGGCCATGTCAGGCAAACACCTTCGAAGCTAAGCGCTTGTAATCTGTCAGATTCATGTCAAATGGAGGGTCCTGACCAGGCTAAAAACCGACCTGAGCGCCGGTTTGAGACCAGAGGGGCAATTTTTATTCACAGACTGTCGCTCGGCTCGAAAATCATGAGCTTAGTTGTATTGTTGGTGAAAACGGATGCTGAAGTAATCATAAGTTATTGTTATTAATATCAAACCACGCCATGCCCTTATTTCACGATATTATCAGCCGTGTAGCGGCTTCACGCAATGTGACAACCCGAAAATATGTTACACACAGAGTTATCCACAACTCTGTGGATAAGTTACATTATTTCTTCAGCGAGGCATGGATTTTCCCTGAAACCACAATGTCATAGCGAGATTCAGCTTGGGCTTGGTCCTGTCAGGGTTTACAATATCCGGCCTTTGCCGTTGGCAAATCTGCTTTATTTTCCGGGGACTGTGCCTTGAGAGAACACATCGAAGAACTATTGCTGCATTCCCTGTTGCACCTGGAACGCAATGGAATTTTGTCCGACGTTTCTGAGGGCTCGGTTCAGCTCGAAAGGACCCGCTCTCCGGAACATGGTGAATTTGCCACCAACCTTGCCATGGCTTTTGCAAAACCTGCCAAAAAGCCACCTCGCGAGCTCGCGCAGGCCATCATCGACAATCTTCCGCCTTCTCGTCATGTCAGTAACGTTGAAATCGCCGGACCGGGTTTTATCAATTTTTTTCTTGAGCCCACTGCGATGACTGGCGTCGTAAATGAAGTCCTGCGTGAAAAAGACAATTACGGGAACCTGGTACCGGACCAGGAAGAATCTGTAACAGTTGAATATGTGTCAGCCAATCCCACCGGCCCATTGCACGTGGGACATGGACGGGGGGCAGCCTATGGCGCTTCCTTGTCCAACATTTTGAAAAAAGCCGGGTACAGGGTCCAGCGCGAGTATTACGTCAATGACAACGGCCGACAGATGGACATCCTCGCGGTCAGTGTCTGGCTGCGGTACCTCGAATTGTGTGGCGAAAGAGTCAGTTTCCCCAACAACGGTTACCGGGGTGAATATATCTACGACATCGCCCGTATTGTTCGTAACGAACAGGGCGACAAGTACCGTCACACGGGCGTAGAGGTGTGGGCGGACGTCCCTACCGGTGAAGATGAAGGAGAGGTCCAGATCGATGCGCTGATTCATCGCGCCCGTGAACTGCTGGGTGATGCCGGATATCTCGAGTTCTTCAATACTGCCCTGAACGATATTCTCTCTGACATCCGCAATGATCTTTCCGATTTTGGCGTCCGATTCGACAAGTGGTTCTCGGAACGAGAGCTGGAAGAAAGTGGTGCCGTGGAACATGCGATCGAAAGGTTACGCGAGAACGGTCATCTTTATGTCAAGGGGGGCGCCACCTGGTTTCGGGCATCTGAGCTTGGCGACGAAAAAGACCGGGTGGTGATACGTGAGAATGGACGCACAACCTACTTTGCATCCGACATCGCCTATTTTCTGAATAAACTTGAGCGCGGGTTTGGCCAGGCCATATACGTCCTTGGTGCAGACCATCATGGCTATATTGCCCGCCTGAAAGCTGCTGCCAAAGGACTTGGGGAGGATGAGGAAAAACTGGTCATTATTCTTGTCCAGTTCGCCGTTCTATTCCGCGATGGCGAGAAAGTACAAATGTCGACTCGCTCCGGACAGTTCATCACGCTCAGGGAGTTGCGCGAGGAGACGGGCGACGATGCAGCGCGCTTTTTCTACATTATGCGTTCACAAGAGCAGCACCTGGATTTTGACCTGGACCTGGCCAAATCAGAGAGCAATGACAATCCGGTTTATTACATTCAGTATGCGCATGCGCGGATTTGCAGCGTGTTTCGCAACCTGGTGCAGCTGGACCTGACACACAATGAGGCCATTGGTGAGGCCGCCCGTGATCTCCTGGTTGAGGAACGCGAGGTCAACCTGCTGAGAGAGTTGAGCCGCTATCCGGAAACCATTGCCGCGGCAGCAAGAAAAAAATCACCACACCTGGTAGCGCATTACCTGCATTCACTCGCAACCGAGTTGCATGGTTACTACAACGCGCACCAGTTTCTGGTCGACGAAGAAAACCTCAGAAATGCACGATTGAATCTGATTCTGGCAACCCGTATCGTGTTGCAGTCGGGACTGGATATACTGGGTGTATCAGCGCCCGAGCAAATGTAGAAAAAGGATATTTCATTGGCAAGAAGAAGAGGTGCAAGCAGGGGGAAGAGCAGCACGCCGGCTAGTCTGTGGTTGTTCACTGGCCTTTTTATCGGACTGGGGCTTTCATGGTTCCTGTTCTCAAAAGGGTATTTCCCCTACACCGATCGACCACAGCGTGAACAATCCGGACCCATCACCATTGATGGTTCGGAACCGCTTGTGGATGATTTAGAGACTGAAGAGCCGGAACGGGATCGCTATGATTTCTTCACTGTTCTGCCGGAGATGGAAGTCGTGGTACCGGAGCAGGAGCTGAATGTACGCAGCCAGCCTGAAAGCGTTGAAAATCCAGCGGTCGACGGCGGCACGCAGTACCTCCTCCAGGTGGGGTCATTTCGAAGCAATGATGATGCCGACCAGATGAAAGCACGCCTGGCGCTACTCGGTTTTGTTGCGCAGGTTCAGAGTGTCACGGTCAATGATGCCACCTGGCACCGGGTGAGAGTAGGTCCGGTTTCCGGTGCCAGAGCAGCGGAAGACCTGCGGGGGCAGCTGACGCAAAATGGCATTGACAGCCTGGTTCTTGAAAGCCCGTAAGCGGGCAATGACACGACTATCCGACCCGCCGATTTTCCGGTGCGTACAGATCAACAATTGACGCATCCCTGGCGTTCCGGCCATTTTTACGATTTCGTTTCCATTGCTCAAATGCTGCAAACAGTGCCTTGCCGTGCCAGCTTTCATCAGCATCAGGGCTGAAGCCAGCCGCATCCAGTTGACGCACTTCACCGGCCAATGTTTCACTGCCACACTGTCTCGCGAAATCAACCAGACCTGAATACGGGGAAAACCGTTTCAGCCAGCCCCGAAGCTGCTTGCGTGCGGCACCCGCATCGCCAGCCAAACAGGCCTTCTTAAGCCCGGAAACCAATTCCGACTCGGCAAGCTCCCTGGTTGTTTCAGGGGCGGGCCGCGGACGTCGCGGGAAGCGAACAGCAAAAAACAGCGTTGCCAGCCACAGGGTGGCAAATAGAAGGGTCAGCCAGCGCCAGTATCGGCCTGCTTCGTCGGCGTTAACCGATAATCCATCAGGCTGAACCGCCACGTTCATGTTTTCTGCAGATAATGCAGACGCAACGCTGGCCGCTGAAGGCAGGACATTAATGTTGCTTGCAGGCAAAACGCTGACTCGCTCCTGGTTGGTGGTTGTATCCCACCAGGCAACTGTCACCTCGGGCAATACCAATGTACCTTCTTTTTCGGGAACCACCGCATAACGAAATTCCTTGTGTCCAAGCACCCATTTGCCGTCATCGCGACTGATGCCCTGCGGTTGATCCGGGTAGATACGAGCATCAGGAATTTCGCTCCATTCTGGCTCGGCGATCATGTTTTCCTCGAGGCCAACTGCATCGATAATCACGGTGCGGGTCACCGGCTCACCGACCCGAATCTCACCACTCACCGAAAGCTCTTCACCCAATCGATAGCTGCGGGCAGGTTGCCAGTCCTGGCCACTGAACTGCGCTGGACGGGGTGAAACATCAATAGTGATCGGATCGCTTTCCACGGTGATTCGGCGACCGCGCCTTGAAGGCTGCCACATCCTGTCCGAACCTCGATCGACCAGGCGGCCACTCAGGATAACGGGGGGTATGTTCAGACTGCCGGATCTTTCGGGAAACATTGCATAGTGACGCTCCAGGACACGATAACGCTGACCAGCACGGTCCGCCTGGAATGGAACCTCGTCAAGCAAACGAACAGAGGCGTTTTCGGGCTCAGGCTGACTGATGGCAGCTTCGGTAAGCGACTGCTGGTAAAAGAGCCGGACTGTAAACCCAACCTGCGCATGAACGTAATACGGTCCTTGCTGCGGGTTGACCTCAACTTCAATAAACACCGCCTGTGGCTCACCGGGGTCGGGTTCCGGGGCGTTTTCAACCTGGATTGAAATGGGCTGTGTGACCTGGTTTCCCAGGCGCAGAGGCGGAATCACCAGCCGACCAGCACGCCTGGGCTCCAAAGTCACCATTTTTCGAATAACGGCCGTTTGCCGACCATTGGTGATCGACATCTGGGTCTCGGAACGCTGATCCAGGAGCAGGAAATCATCCTCAAGCACACTCAGATTTGCATCGAGAGACTGGCGTGCATCGTTGGTCTGTAATATCAGCGTCAGGGTCTCGCCCTCAATCAGACGGTCACGGTCAACCCTTGCTGTTACTTGTCCCGAGGCCTGGCTTGTAGCCTGCGCCACAGCTTGCGTCATGGCAGTCAAGCCAATGATCATCGTGACCAGGGCCAGCGTGATCCGCCCGGCCGGGTGGTTTGGAAATTTCACCATGTCTTTTCCTCAGATTCCTGTTCGCCGCGCCGCAGATATTCATTTCGGAATTTGCGTCTTAATAGTCCACCCGGATCGTCCGGAATACGCCTGAGCCATTGTTCCATTGCCTGTGCATCCTCCTCGCTCCAGGCTTCCTGAATTTCTTTCTGGAGGCGTTCTGCCTCACGCTCTCCTTCCGCCTCTTCGGGCTCGGACTCTCCCTCTTGCTCGCCCTGTTGCTGTTCGCCTTCCTGCTGCTCGCCCTCGGACTGGTCGGAAGGTTCGGATTCCTGATCCTGGGGTTGCTCCTGTTCACCTTCCCCATCGCCCTGCTGCTGTTGCTCCTGTTCCTGTTTCATCTGCTCGATGACATTCTTGTTGTAAATCGCATCGTTCATGTCGGGTTCGATCTGCAGGGCATTATCGTAGGCAGCAATTGCATTATCGAAATCGCCCTGCAGCGCCAGGGCGTTGCCCCGGTTGTACCAGGCATCCGCACCCTCCAGCCGGGTCCATGATCGTGAGGCGCTTTCGTAGTCGCCTGCTCTGTAGGAACCCTCACCTGCCAGGGCGGGGTCTACTGCCAGTGCTGCGGCCAGGTCTGGTTGTTCCTGTTGCAGGGCCTGCCAGGCTTGCTGGTCTTTTCTTTGCCACAAATCTTCCCACCATCCGGCATGAGCAGAGGTCGGCAACATCATAGGCAGGAATCCAAGCGCCAGAGTGAATAACAACCCGCGCCTGAACCCGGTTAACAGCACGGGTATCAGCAACAGAACCAGCCAGGGCCCCGCGTCCTGCCATCGTTCCTCCAGGGCATCTTCCCGGCGCTCAAACGCCTTGCTGTCCTGGTCCAGCCAGGGCTCGATCTGATTTCCGGCAATGCTCAGCGCGCTGAACCTTCCGCCGCCGGCAGCTGCAACAGTGCGAAGCGCGTCGTTATCAACCCGGGCAATGACCACGCTTCCTGAACCATCCAGCAGAAATCCACCGCCCTGGGGAATGGGCGCGCCTTCCGGTGTGCCCACAGCCAGCACCGAAACCAGGATCCCCTTATCCCGCAATTGTCGGGCCGCGGCCGCTGTGCGACCGTCGGCAGAATCGGTGACAAGCAGGACTTCACCCAGGGCAATTCCTGCCCGCTCCAGCAAAGTCGCCGCAAGCTCAAGGCCAAGGTCAGCGCGGCTTCCTGCCACCGGAATGATGTCAGGCTGCAATGCGGGCAACAGGTTGGCAATGGTGTTCATATCGCTGGTCAATGGTGAAACAACAAAAGCATCCCCGGCAAAGGCCACCACGCCCACCTGTCCTTCGGTGGTTTCATTCAGCAAGTCAGCAAGACGATAGCGAGCCTGGGTCAGTCGGTCGGGCCGCAGATCTCCGGCCAGCATTGAATTGGAGAGGTCGAGCGCAATCACGCGAGCGTCACGCGCCGTGAACGAGGCATCGGGTAACTTGACCCAGCTGGGTCCTGCCAACGCAAGGATGCCCAAAAGCAGTCCAAGCCCGGCCAGTAGTGATCCAGTTTTGCCCGGACCTGAAGAATTCGAGCCCACGCTCAGCCATTTCAGCAAATGTGGATCGCATACCCTGGCCCAGTCTCCCGAGGGTCTGCGCAAACGACGCCACAACCAGGGAATCAGAACAACCAGTGGCAAAAACCACAGCCACCCTGGCCTCAAAAAATGAAAAAGGGACAGATCTGTCATAAGGCTGCCCTTCTGCCTTGCTTACGGGCAGTACGAGCGGCACGCCTGCCCCTTCCGGATATGCCGGGCACAAGCACAGCAACTGCGGTCAGAAGAAACAGCACCAATGCGATGGAAAGAGGCCAGAAAAACAACTCATCAACCGGGCGAATGGTCTCCTGGTCACTTTCCACCGGCTCAAGTTCGTCCAGGCGTTCGTAAATCCGGGAAAGGGCCTCGGCATCCCGCGCGCGAAAATAGGCACCACCGGTCCGCTCGGCAATGGCAGTGAGCGTGTCTTCATCCAGGTCCGCTGAAGGATTCACCAGGCGCTGGCCAAAGAAATCCCGAATCAGCATTTCATCAGCACCCACGCCAACGGTGTAAATCGTCATCTCCTCACGGGCGGCAAACTCGGTTGCCTGCAGGGGTTCCACCTCTCCGGAAGTATTGGCCCCATCGGTCAGTAATATCAGGACCCGGTCGTTGGCAGCATCATTACGTAATCGTTTGACCGCCAGGCCTATTGCATCACCAATTGCTGTTTCGCGGCCTGCCAGGCCAATCTCCGCCTCATCCAGCAATAGCGCCGTGGTTTCGGTATCAAAAGTCAGTGGCGTTTGAAGATAGGCACGGCTACCGAAAAGAATCAGGCCCACACGATCACCCCGACGCCCCTGGATGAACTCACCCGCAACCTTTTTCACTACCGCAAGTCGATTGACAGCCTGGTTCTCAAGGACCATGTCCTGGGTGTCCATGCTTCCTGAAATATCCACGGCCAGCAGCAGGTCGCGCCCTGTGATCGGTAACGTCTCAATTTCCCCTACCCACTGGGGGCGGACAGCAGCAACAACCACAAGCGCCCACAGCAGCCAGGCCATTGCATGGAGAATGGGCTGTCGCACCGCCTTGCCGCGGGCGTCCGAAACATGTGAAAACCAGGGCACCGGCATTGCCATCATGCTGTTGCCGGACACTTTCCTGAGCAAAAACCGGACCAGCAAAGGCAATGGCAATATCACCAGCAGCCAGGGCCAGGCCAGCAAAAATCCACTCTGAGGCAGGGCATCAACCATATTTCAACACCCACTGCCGGGCATATGCCCGCAATTGTTCAGGTTCATAGACAGGACTGGCCTCATACGGACCACTCTCGAGAGCCTCGAGGCCGGACAGATCGGCATTCGCGGACAGTCGCTCCCGTATGAATGACACCCACTCGCTGCCTTTTAAGCGCGCACAATTGGTTTCAGGAAAAGCCTTCAGCGCCACAACCCTGAACACACGGTTCAATGCCGCGAGGTATGGTGCAGGCTGTGATTGAGGATCAAACCTTGTGGTCAGGCCATCCAGCTCTTTCAACAGCCGCTGACGACGCAATCGAATGCGCAGTTTTCGCACCAGCACCATCATCAGATAAACCAGGACGGCCAGCGCGATAAACAACAACACCCACCAACCCGGGGCAGGCGGCCACAAAGAGGGCTCGGCTGCCGAATGAATATCCTGCAGTTGATCAATAAGTCCCTGGGTCGCCGAGTTTTCCTGTGCCTGCATCATTTCTGAATTTGATTAACGCCTTGGATTGCCAACCAGGATTCGAAGTTCTCTTCCCAGCACTTCTACCGGATCGTCGCTGGTTCTTAATACCATCCAGCCACACTGATGTTTCTGGAATAGGCGTTTGGGTGCTTCGGAATGCTCGATTCCCATCGTCTCAAAACTGCGACGGTCGGACGCCCTGCCGATATCAAGAACCGATTTTTCCTGCCCGTCCGTGATGGGATAGCGCCCCTTCGGCAAATGTTCTTCCGCCTCATCCAGAACCTGGCATCCGATGATGTCATTGTGTTGGCGCAGCCGGGAAAGATGACGATTACAATCGTCGTCGAGCCCGAAAAAATCACTGATGATGATAACCAGGCTTCCGGGGCGTGCCGTGTGCCGCACCCGCTCAAGGACCATGGAAAGGGGTTCTGCCTCCGTGGCGGCTGAAGCGGCCGGACCACCTGCCGGATTGAGCCATTCAACCAGGCTCTGGATCATTCGCATGGCACCTCTTCGGCCACCTGCCGGGCGCAGTTCACGATGACGCCCGGGTGCGAAAAGGAATCCACCAACCCGATCACCGCGACGCACTGCCGCCCAGGAAATCACCGCGGCAAGCTCCCCGGCCGCCACTGACTTCAGTTTTTTCCTTGTGCCGAAAAAAAGGCTGGGTCCGGCATCCACTGCCACCAGCACCGGGCGCTCACGTTCCTCCTGGAAGACCTTGGTGTGGGCACGTCCGGTACGGGCCGTGACACGCCAGTCCATGTTACGAATGTCATCACCGGGCTGGTAGTTGCGAGATTCCAGGAAATCAACCCCGCGACCACGAAAACGCGAACGGTACGCGCCTGCAAGCGCCGAGGCGGCAGGCTGGCGCATGGGCAGCCGCAGAGACTGACACCTTGGTCTCAGGGCAATCAGTTCTCCGGCAGTCAGGTGTATTCCATCCCCTCTCACGGCACCGGAACCAGGTCTAGCAGGCGATCGACCAGGTCATCAACCGTGACCCCGTCGGCTTCGGCTTCGTATGAAAGCAGGACTCGGTGGCGAAGTACATCATGAATCATGGCGTGAATGTCATCAGGGGAGACGAAATCACGACCATCCAGCCACGCCCTTGCTCGGGAACAACGATCGATACCAATGGTGGCACGCGGGCTGGCACCGTAACTCACGAGTCGCGCCAGTTCAGGATCCCAGCTTCCCGGCTCGCGGGTGGCCAGGACAAGTTGCACGATGTATTGCTCAAGCGCAGGCGCCATGTGCATATCGAGAACCGCTTCCTGGGCTTCGAATACCTGCGCCTGGGTCACCAGCACCGGTGCTTTTTCCTTGTGCGACAGTTCCTGCCGTGCCTGTCCACGGGCCAGTTCAAGAATGGCCTGTTCAGATTCCTCGTTAGGGTACCCAATCGAAACATGCATCAGGAACCGATCGAGCTGGGCTTCCGGAAGAGGATAAGTTCCCTCCTGCTCTATCGGATTCTGGGTGGCCATCACCAGGAACAGCTGCGGCAGTTGGTAGGTCACACGGCCAACGGTGACCTGATGTTCGCCCATCGCTTCGAGCAGTGCAGACTGAACCTTGGCCGGCGCCCTGTTCACCTCATCAGCAAGAATCAGGTTATGAAAAATCGGCCCCTGCTGGAATTCAAATGTGCCTTCCTGTGGCCGGTAAATTTCGGTGCCCGTCAGGTCAGCCGGCAGCAGGTCGGGGGTGAACTGGATGCGATGGAAATCACCTTCGATCCGGTCTGCGATGACCTTGATCGCAGTGGTCTTGGCCAGGCCGGGAGCGCCCTCTACAAGTAAATGCCCATTGCTCAATAAGGCGATGAGCAGTCGCTCCATCAGGTTCTGTTGGCCAATAATCAGCGTGTTTGCTGCATCAGACAGGTTCAGGAATGCCTTGTGGGCACCTGAACTGCTGGCAGGCTCAGCGGCAGTTTCCGTCACTTCATGGATCGTTTCATCATTCATATTTTCTGTTTCACTGCTTCTCATAAGATGGCCCGGCGGATAATTATTTCCCAAAACGGCTCACTGTGCAGATATAAGGACGGTTTAAGCAGTCCCAAAGGTCACATATACGCTCAAAAGATAGTCAAAACCGCTGTGATGACAAAAGCGTTGGACAACAAATTGCGGCTAACGTGTCCGAACAACAGCATCACGTCTTTCCAATGAGTCCGCGGTCCCCCTGGGACTACCCTCACGACTTGGCGCTTGGTGGACAGGCGCATACAGGACATCCCTGTCCTGGATGCGCTAATTCGGCTTCCCTGCCGAATTGTCCAGCCGCGCCTGCATCGCTCGGCGCTACCAATTAGACAGACGTCATGCTGTTCTTCGGGCACAACCGCAATGCCCTAAAGACGTCACAAGATGTCCTGGCACAAGGAAGCGTCGGTTCCGAAGCAGGTACGACTTGCGTTTCTAATGCAAGAAGTGCCTGTTTCGTACCATCGCGGGTGCCAACGCGTAGCGCGAGTCTTTGAAAACCACGCTTTTCAAAGACTCGATGCAAGTGGGTAAGGGACGACCCATCTTGCTCCTTTTACAGCTCCTGGGGATCGACATCCATCGCCCATCGAACTTTCCGGGCATCTGGTAATTTCCTGATTGCCGGCAACCAGGCGTCAAGCTGGCGATGCAGCGTCGCCCGCTTGTCAGCCGTGACAGCCAGGTACATCCTGATTCTGCCGCCACGCCGTTCCATCATGGCCGGTAAAGGCCCCAGCAATGACGAAGGCCCATCAGGAAAACACCTTGCTGCCGCATCCAGAAATTCAACAACCTCGGGTTTCTGATGGGCGTCCGCGCGCAGTAGCGCCATCTGGCTGAAGGGCGGAAGACCACTGGCACGCCGGTCGCTGAGCAGCCACTTGGAATACCCCGCATACCCTTCAGTGATCAGGAGTTGCAGGGCTTCATGCTCCGGATGAAGCGTCTGCAAAATCACGGTACCTGGTTTCTCTGCCCGTCCTGCACGACCGGCAACCTGCTCCAGGAGTTGTCCCATTCGTTCCAGGGCGCGATAGTCCGCGCTGTACAGCGCCTGGTCAACGCCAACGACAATCACCAGGGTCACTTTTGGAAAATGATGTCCCTTTGCCAGCATTTGAGTACCGACCAGGATGCAGGGGTTGCCTTCTCGAACGCGCTCTATCTGCTCATCCAGCATGCCCTTTCGGCTGGTCTGGTCAAGGTCGAATCGCAGGACCGGGCAATCATCAAATCGCTTCTCGAGCATCTCCTCCAGTTGCTGGGTTCCGTGGCCAATTCCCTCCAGAGCATCCGCCCTGCAGTCCGGACAAAGATGCGGAACCCCGGTTTTCGATCCGCAATGATGACAACACAACACGGCAGCGCCGCGATGCCAGGTCATATGAGCGTCACAACGCTGGCAATCAGCCTGCCAGCCGCACTGCTCACACATCAGGACGGGCGCATACCCACGCCTGTTGAGGAACACCATCACCTGCTCTCCGCGATCCAGCACGGTTTGCGCCGCCGCGAGTGCTGATTCTGTGATGCCTTGCTGCAAGGGTTGCTGTTTCAGATCGAGCAAACGCCACTGCGGCATCGGCGCCCTGGTCGCACGCTTTCGCAAGCGGCTTATCCGGTAGCGCCCTTCGTCCGCATTCCGGATGGACTCCAGCGAGGGTGTGGCAGATCCGAGGACAATAGGCACGCCAAGCATGGCCGCCCGTTTCACAGCCACATCGCGGGCCGAGTACCGGAAGCCGTCCTGCTGCCGGAAGGAGGCATCGTGTTCTTCGTCAAGGATGATGATTCCCGGTCGGGGCATGGGGGTAAACAGGGCAGACCGGGTTCCGATCAGCAGTGGCGCGTGGCCGGTTCGCGTCTCATTCCAGGCCCGAAGCCGCTGGCCTGCGCTCATTCGTGAATGAATCACCGCAGGTTCAAGCCCCAGGCGGCGACGGAAACGCTGCAACAGCTGGGGCGTTAATCCTATTTCCGGCACCAGCACCATCGCCTGCTTGCCACCGCCCAGGACTTCTTCCAGCAGGCACATATAGATTTCAGTCTTCCCGCTGCCGGTCACTCCATCGAGAAGGTGGCAGTGAAACCCTTGCTGCTCCGATCTGACGGATGTGACTGCCTGTTCCTGTTCATCGGTGAGCCTTGGACCCTCTGCTGGCGCCGCGCGAATCGGCGATGCGGCGCTTTCCTGGACCTGCTGCAATTCCAGCAACCGCTTAAGAGCTGGTCGCCATGTCCCGCCGGTTTCAGCAAGCTGTTCAGGGGTTTTTGCATCGTCAGCCAGTGCCTTCAGCAAAGCCAGCTGGACAGGGGCTGCACGAGAACCACCATCAAGTCGCTCAAGGCCGGCAGATGTTATGGAATACTCAAGCAACGCAGGGGGTAATGAATTGCCAGGCTTGCGTAGTGAGGGTGGCAAAGCACTCAGAACCACCTCGCCTATTGCGTGTTTGTAGTAGCCAGAACACCAGGTAAGCAGATCAAGCGTGACCTGATCCAGTAACGGCATGCCATCGTCCGGCAGTTTTATCACCCTGGAAAGCCGATCTTGGGGTACCGAACTGCTTTTTGCGTATGCGACCAGAATGCCGACCAGCGTTCGCTGACCAAACTTCACCAGCACCCTGGCGCCAGGTTCGCCATCCGCCCCATCTTCTGGTGGCAGATAATCGAACAGGGTGGGTAACGGGACCGGGAGGGCAATTTTCCAGATGTTGGCCTTGGTCATCACCGACGAATTCTACCAAGTGCTTCACCCGATTTTTCTGGCGATTGACGCAACACGTCAAATTTTTACATTAATATTGCTACTGCAATGCAAAGTTGCAGAACGATTCAGCCAACCAGGAGAATAAATTATGAGCATGATGAGCGAATTTCGCGATTTCGCGATGCGCGGAAACGTTGTGGACATGGCAGTCGGTATTGTCATCGGCGGAGCCTTTGGAAAAATCGTTTCCTCTTTTGTAAACGACATATTGATGCCCCCGCTGGGCATGGCCATCGGTGGCGTCGATTTTTCCCAGCTTTCAATGGTCCTCAAGCAAGCTGCCGGTGAAGCAGAAGCGGTCACCCTTAATTACGGAAGCTTCATCCAGACCGTCGTTGACTTTGTCATTATCGCTTTTGCCATCTTCATGGTCATCAAGGCAATGAATTCCATGAAAAAGAAGGAAGAAGAAAAACCAGCTGAGCCACCTAAACCCACAGCAGAAGAGAACCTGCTTTCCGAAATCAGGGACCTGTTAAAAGACCGGGCATAGATTCCAAAAAAAAACGCCGGCCGGATTCCCGGTCGGCGTTTGTTATTTCCGGAAAAATCAGTTTAAAGTTTCGGAACTGTTTTCCTCGTGATCAAGCTGGCTGAAAGCCGACGCCAGACCTTCCATGTCCTGGTGGAAACCTGCCATATCCGCAGCAATGCGGGCAGCTTCCCGTAACAGAAGATCGGGACCCTGTTCTTCTTCCTCTTCCTCGACCACTACATCTCCGTCTTCGTCAGCATCTTCGAGTGTCGTCGCAGCAAGAATATCCTCATCGCTGATCAACGGATCGCCATCGCCATCGCGCTCCTTGCGCTTGGCTTCATCGCGCTCAATCTGGGCGCGCCGCTCTGCTTCTAGCAGCGTCACAGATACTTCTTCCGACTGCTCGTTGTATTCCTCGATGTCACTCAGAAGCCAGTTAAATTCCTGGTTCGTGCTCATCCGGGTCTGGTAGAGGTTATCGGTCACCGCAACCAGGTTAGCCAGGTCGCCTTCAGGATCGAAGCGCGCCGGATCAATGCTGGTCCAGGGAAGCGCACCATCCAGCGCACTCTCACCATAATCATCTGAATTGCCCACTGAAGGGAATCGAATATCGGGAACCACGCCCTTATTCTGGGTGGAACCACCCTTGACCCGGAAAAACTGGGCCATGGTGAGTTTCAATTGCCCAAGCGAGGGCTCATCAGAATTTGGCGCGTAATCATCAAGATCAAGAAGACTCTGAACTGTTCCTTTTCCAAAAGTTGGCTCACCCACCAGCACGCCACGACCGTAGTCCTGGATTGCGGCAGCAAAAATTTCAGAAGCTGATGCGCTGTAACGATTGACCAGGACGACCAATGGTCCATCCCAGGCCATGCCCGGATCCACGTCTTCTTCAACCGAAATTCGGCCATTGGAATGGCGTACCTGCACCACCGGCCCCCGATTGATGAACAGGCCAGTGAGTGTCGTCGCTTCCAGCAATGAACCACCGCCATTGTTGCGCAGGTCCATGACAATGGCTTCAGCACCCTGCTCTTCCAGCTCGCCAATCAGGCGACGCACGTCGCGCGTGCTGGATCGGTAATCTGGCTTGTTTTGTGCGCGACCATTGAAGTCCAGGTAGAACACGGGAAGGTCGATCACGCCAACCTTGACCATGCGTTCAATGCCATCGTCACCCACAACCGGCGCTTCGATCAGCTCGCTCTGTGCTGCCTGCTCTTCAAGCTTTACCTCATCCCGTACGATATCGATCATGGTCGGCGGATCACCGGCACTGGCCGCCTCAGGCAGCACCTGCAGGCGAACAACTGTGTGCTTTGGCCCTCGAATCATGTCGACGACGTCATCCACACGCCAGCCAATCACATCCACAATCTTGCCATCCTGACCCTGCCCGACACCGGATATCCGGTCACCAGCCTTGAGCCGGCCATCTTTTGAGGCAGGACCGCCCGGAACAACCCGGGAGATGGTTGTGTATTCACTCTCACGGCCCAGGAGGGCACCAATGCCTTCAAGCGAAAGACTCATCGAAATTTCGAAATTCTCTGAACTTCGCGGCGAAAGGTACGCAGTGTGCGGTTCAATGGACTGCGCGAATGCATTCATGAAGAACTGGAAGACATCCTCGTTATTGAGCTCAGCAATCCGACGATCAAGATTGTCATATCGCTCGAGAAGCGTTTCAACGATCGCTTCCTCTTCCTTGTCTGTCAGCTTCAGTCGCAGGAAATCGTTTTTCACGCGTCGACGCCATATTTCATCCAGCTCGACAGAATTTGCAGCCCACTCGGCGTCCTCGCGATTAAAGTAATACTCTTCTTCGATTTCGAAATCGAAGGGCTCCTGAACCCGCTTGCGAGCATATGCGACTCGTTGCCGAACCCGATCACGATAGACATTAAAAATGTCATATGCCGGCAGCAGATCGGAGTGTCTCAGTGCATCATCGAGGCTTTCCTGATACCGGGTGAATGTCTGGATGTCCGAGGCAAGGAAATAGCTGCGATTCGGGTCAAGCAGCTCCAGGTAGCGATCAAAAATGATCTCGGAAAGCTCATCGTCAAGGCGCGTGTCCTTGTAGTGATAATTGGTCAGGAACTTGGTTGCCAGGTTGCTGGCAAACCGCTGCTCCATGGTCGGTTTGAGCAGGACCTCGGTTGATTCGTCCCCTGCGGGCTTTTGAAGCGCCCATGCAGCAGATGCAACGAGTACGACCGAGAGTGTCACAAAGACACTGACGAGGCTTCTTTGGAGCAGTAATTTCTTCATATTATTGATCATGCACTTACCTTCGAATCAAACTTATGCCTTTAAATGACAACAAAATCAATCTCTGGTTGCGTTTTATGCAACTCCAACGGTCCAAACGCAAGGACCAAAGGTCATGGCGAAGCATTTACAGCGTTCAAATGACACAGATCCACGTTCAAACGCCTAACTCCACCAGGCCCGATTCATGAGCCAAACGGTCAGCATGATAGGACGATCTCACCAGGGGGCCTGAGGCCACATGAGTAAACCCTTTTTCGTACGCCAGTTCACCCAGATTATCAAACTCTTCAGGTGACCAGTATTTCATTACCGGATGATGGTGTGCGGTCGGCTGCAAATACTGACCCATAGTGACCAGGTCGACATCATGTGCACGCAGATCATCAAGCACCACTTCAACCTGCTCACGGGTTTCCCCCAGCCCCAGCATGATTCCGGATTTGGTGGGGACCCCGGGATGCTGTTGCTTGAATTTTTGCAGGAGCGTCAGCGACCACTGGTAATCAGCGCCCGGACGGACATTGCGGTACAGCGGCTCGACCGTTTCCAGGTTGTGATTGAATACATCGGGTGGTGATTTCGCCATTATTTCAAGGGCTCTTTCCAGCTTGCCCTTGCCACGAAAATCCGGCACCAGGATTTCCACGCGAATATCCGGGTTGAGTGAACGAACCTCGTCAATGCATCTGGCAAAGTGTTCAGCGCCACCATCTCGCAGGTCATCGCGATCGACCGATGTGATCACGACGTAGCGCAATTTCATGTCTCGGATGGACTCCGCCAACTGGCGTGGCTCGTCTTCATCGGGTGGTAACGGGCGACCATGCGCCACATCACAAAATGAACAACGGCGAGTGCACACTTCGCCAAGAATCATGAAAGTGGCTGTTCCACCAGAAAAACATTCGTGAATATTCGGACAACTGGCCTCTTCACAGACCGTGACCAGTTTGCGCTGACGAAGCCGGGACTTGAGATCAGCAACGGCATTGCCCGCAGGCAAACGCACGCGAATCCACGGCGGTTTACGCAACACCGGAGTATCGGCATCGAACTGCGCCGTGTTGCGCGAAATCTTGTCCGCACCGGTTTCCCGGGCGCCGCGGACCTTGATGGGAATTGACTGCTGTTCGCTCAAATCAAAATTTTCCTTATTCCAACGCACCACCAGACGTACCACTATAGCCCAACTGCAATACCAACTGCTGCACCAGGGCCTTCTCAACCTGTTCCGGAACAACCGGCCCGAATTCAGACAGCTGTGTCACTTCCAGTCCCTGGTAGCCACAGGGATTGATGCGCGCGAATGGCTCCAGGTCCATGTCAATGTTGAAGGCAAGGCCATGAAATGAACAACCGCGCCTGACCCGCAAACCGAGGGCAGCAATCTTGGCATCATCAACATAGATACCCGGCGCCCCTTCCCTGCGTTTGCCGTTAACACCAAATTGCTTCAAAACGCCGATAACAGCTTCTTCGATGGAGTTGACCAGTGCACGTACGCCAATCTTTCGCCGTTTAATGTCGATCAGCGTGTAAGCCACGATCTGGCCTGGCCCGTGATACGTCACCTGGCCACCACGATCGACCTGCACGACGGGTATGTCGCCGGGGGTCAAAAGGTGTTCAGCTTTACCGGCCTGCCCCTGGGTGAATACCGGGGGATGCTGCAACAACCACAACTCATCCTGGGTCGCTGAATCACGGGAATCGGTGAAAGCCTGCATTTCACGCCAGACAGGTTCATATTCTGCTAAGCCCAGGTGTCTGACCCGGAGCAGTTGCATGCCCGCATCTGAAAGTGGGTCCTGGAGCTGGCTTGTTTTCGGGAGGTTCATGCTTTTGAAAGACCAGCGGACACTAAAGCGCCATGATCACCAGTTCAGAATCGGTCAGTTCCTGGTAGATGGCATCGAGTTGCGCCTGCGAAAGCGCCTCGATCACCATGGTGACTGACAGGAAGTTTCCAGCCCGGCTGGGCTGAAGCTTTACTTCCTCATCCGGCCAGAGTTGTGCGTGCCGGAAAATGATTTCCCTGACATTTGCTTCGAATTCTTCGCTTTGTCGTCCCATCGCCTTGATCGGAAATCGACTGGGAAATTCCAGAAGTGATTTGCGTTCACTATTGTCGACCGGGTTATTCATCGTCCGCGAATAAATCGTCAACCCACAGCTTCATGCTGTCCCAGCTGCGACCAAAAAACCCGGCTTCCTCGATATTTCCCAGCGTCACCAGGTCACGCTCGGTGATCACCTCGTCATCCAGCTGAACCGTGATCTTTCCTATCACTGTACTTGCAGCCAAAGGAGCCTCCAGCTGAGGCATCATTTCCACCTGGGCATCAAGGTCTTCATAGCGACCGCGGGGTATGGTGACAAATACCGCTTCATCAATCCCCACAGCAACATTTTCAGTGGTGCCTTTCCAGACGCGGGCCTGGGCCAGTTCATCACCTTCGTTGTAGAGCTGTACGGTTTCGAAAAACCGAAATCCATAGTTGAGCAGGCTTTGGCTTTCACTTGCCCTGCTGGACTCGTCGTTGGAGCCCATCACCACGCTTACCAATCGCATCCCATCCCGGTTGGCCGATGAGGCCAGGCAATATCCGGCACTTTCTGTGTGACCCGTTTTCAGACCATCGACCGCAGGATCACGCCACAAAAGCGTGTTTCGGTTGTGCTGCCGGATCCCATTGAATGTGAATTCCTTTTCCGAGTACCAACGATAGTACTCGGGAAAATCCCGAATCATTGCAACACTGAGGGTGGCTATGTCGCGGGCTGTGGAGTAATGATTTTCGTCCGGCCAGCCTGTTGAATTGACGAAATTGGTATTGGTCATTCCCAGCGCTTCAGCATAGTGGTTCATGACACCGGAAAAAGCCTCTTCACTTCCCGCGACATACTCTGCCAGCGCGACGCTCGCATCATTACCGGACTGGATGATCATGCCTCGCAGCAGATCTTCAACCGTGACCTGCATACTGGGATCAACGAACATCCTCGAACCACCGGTCTTCCAGGCCCGTTCGCTGATCGGAACCAGGTCATCCAGCGCAATGTTTCCCTGGTCCAGCTCATTAAACACTGCATAACCCGTCATGAGCTTGGTGATGCTGGCGGGTTCGACGCGTTCGTCCGCGTTGTGTGTCACAACATCCACGCCGCTGAAAAAGTCCACCAGGATATAGCTCCTTGCGCCCAGGGACGGCGGCGCCGGAACCGGCATTGGCCCGCTGCCAGGCGTGGGCGGCGGCGGTGGCTGGGCGGCGACCGGCGGCCCTGCCAGCAAAAGTAATAATGCGATACTGCTGATCAGTTTTATCATGGGGTTTGAATTCAACTTGGCGTTAGCGCCTGACTTTGTGAGGGCGGTCGAAGCCGAGTTCAACCGCACGCAGAATGATGGCATCGGCCTGATCTTCATTGAGATAGGGTCCCAGCCAGACCTTATGATACCCCCCATCCCGGTTTATCGAAACAGGCACCATGCTGTCTTTACGGAGTTCCACGATCAGCGACTCGGCGCCGTCGCGGTGATCAAATGCCCCCATTTGCAGAAAAATCCCGTGTCCTTCAGTTGCATCCACCGGCGACGTCGTCCCGGTACTGCCAGCTGCCACCATTCTGCTGCCGGATGAATTGAAAGGCGGAGACAGCGCAACGACCTCGACCCGGGCTGTTCCGGTGCCAATCATTCCCAACCGCAGGGCCGCACCGTAGGACATATCGATAATTCGATCGCCCTTGAATGGCCCCCTGTCATTAACCTTTACAATGACTGAACGACCGTTATCGAGATTGGTGACCTGTGCATAGGTCGGAAGCGGCAGCGACTTGTGAGCCGCGGTCGCCAGGTGCATGTCATAAATCTCACCACTGGAAGTTCGGCGACCATGAAATTTGGATCCGTACCAGGAAGCCACACCCCGCTCCCGGTAACCGGCACCGCTGGACATCACGGTGTACTTCTTGCCGAAAACTTCGTATGGAGAGTGGTTGCCGTAGCGCGCCAACGGCTCTTCGCGTGGAACGGCATCAGAAACATCTTCAGCACGAATGCCAGCGTACGACGGCCCATCGGAATCGGCTGGCTTGGTTTTCGACCCCCCACAGGATGACAGCATCACCACAGCCAGGAGAAGCAGGGGCAAGGACGAGCGATTAAACACTGTTACTCTTCCATGCCTTCGAGAATGGCCTGGCTGAGCTCATACACTGCCATGGCATAAAGTGGACTGCGGTTGTAACGGGTGATGACATAAAAATTCTTGAACCCAAGCCACAGGCGATCGCCGTCTTCCTCTTCAAGGTTAATGACCGACGCCAGGGTATCCATATCAATGTCGGCTTCGGTGACATAACCGCTTTCAGCCAATTGGGCGACCGTGACCTCCGGTTTGTAATTGCGCTTTTCGGCAATCGCAGGGTCGGCGCCATCAATTGCCATGGCATCGACAGCAACAGGCTGCCCGTACTCCCAACCATGTGAATGCAGGTAATTGGCCACACTTCCGAGAATGTCCGGCAATGAACTCCACAAATCGCGCCGACCATCACCATCCATGTCGACGGAATAGGCCCGGTAGCTGCTGGGTATGAACTGGCCCAGTCCCATGGCGCCGGCGTAGGAGCCTTCTGCCTCGGTCAGTGGCACCCCTTCTTCCTGACTCAGCACCATGAACTGCATGAATTCATCTGAAAAGAAATCACTGCGGTCATTGCCGGTGTCGGGATAGTAAAAAGACAGGGTTGCCAGTGCATCAATCACCCTGTAGCTGCCGGTGATTCGGCCATAGAGCGTCTCCACGCCGATGATGGCAACAATCACTTCGGGGTCAACTTCAAACTCTTCAGCCGCTGCCTCGACTGCAGCCTGGTTTTCACGCCAGAAGGCCACACCACCATCAATACGCCGATCCGTGATGAAGATCGGCCTGTATTCATGCCAGGGTTTACGTTCGGCTGGCCGGGTCATGGCGTCAACGATTGACTGGCGATAGCGGGCCTGCTGCAACAACGCAATCACATCAGCCTGGGGCAGGCCGTATTTTTCCTCGGCCCGCTGTGCGAACTCGTCCGCTCCGGGATGATCCTGGGGGACATTTTCTGCATAACATGAGGCCGTGAGCAAAGCGGTGAGCATTAGGCCTGAAAAACGGTAAATCATGGCGCGAATTCCCTTCGAATTGACGAAGCCCTTAAATGGACTTTCCGATTTGTTATATGTTCCCGGAACCCGGCATATCTCCGGGCCCCGGCCTGACGTGGCCATCAACTTCGCTGCCTCATCATCTTCGCAGCTGGCCCTTTTGGGCCACAAGCGAAGTCATTGATGCAGCAATTGCCGGGGCGGTTTTCATCGTTTTTCTGATGAAAGAAGCGCCCGAGTCGCACATTGATCTTACCTCACTATCCGGCTCACTTTCCTGCCGTCTATCTTATGAAGTTTCTGTGGCCATAAATAGACATTAATATGCCGAACCCGGCCAAAATTGTGACTGCCGAGGTTCCGCCATAGCTGATCAGCGGCAGTGGAATGCCCACAACCGGGAGCATTCCGGCAACCATGCTGGCATTGACCAGCACGTAAACAAAGAAAGTCAGGCTCAGACTTCCTGCCAGCAACCGCGAGTAAGTATTCCTCGCCAGGCTTGATATATATAGCCCGCGTCCGGCAATGTAAACGTACATTCCCAGCAACACCAGTACACCCAGTAAACCGAACTCTTCCGACAAAACAGCAAGGATGAAGTCGGTATGGCGCTCAGGAATGAACTCCAGGCGTGACTGAGTGCCATTGAGCCAGCCCTTGCCAAACAGTCCGCCCGATCCGACCGCAATTTTTGACTGGATGATGTTCCAGCCGCTGCCCAGTGGATCCGACTCAGGATCAAGAAAGGTGCGCACCCGGTCGCGTTGATATTCGTGCATCACCAGCCATAAGGCTGGCGCGGCTGCGGCGGCTGCAACAACCCCACCCATCAGCACTCTCCAGCTCAGGCCGGAAAGAAAAAGCGTAAAACCTCCGCTGATCATCACCAGGATGGCAGTGCCAAGGTCGGGCTGACGCACGATCAGCAGGGCCGGGATAACAAGAATGCCCAATGATACGGCCAGGTCCCTTAAATCGGGCGGCAATACCCTGGGGTGGAGGTACCAGGCCACCATCATCGGAACGGCCAGCTTCATGATTTCGGCAGGCTGAAAGCGAAAGACCCCAAAATCGAGCCATCGGTTTGCCCCCTGTCCAACGCCCACAAACCATGTCGCCAGGAGCAAAACGATACCCATACCATAAAGCCAGGGTGTCCAGAGTCTAAGGATATGCGGTGGAATCTGGCTCAGGACCAGCAGAACGACCATCCCGAACCCCAGCCGGATCGACTGCCTCCAGATGGCCCCCATATCCTCGTTGGAAGCGCTGTAAAGAACACCAAGCCCAAGAGCCATCACCAGCAGCAATGCAATCAGCAAGGGCACATCCAGGCGCGGCAGCCCGACCCAGCGTGGTATCAGTCGAGGGACCATTTTGCACTCATTTACGCAGCACCATCAGCGGCGCAATTCCTGGTCGAGCCAGGCATCGATGACCGCCCGCGCCACCGGCGCCGCTTCTCGCGAACCGCCACCGCCATGCTCTACGATGGCGGTGACAACGATGAGTGGGTCGTCAAATGGCGCGTAAGCCATAAACAACGCATGATTGCGAAGATGAAGGGCAACATCCTGCTGTTCCGAGGAACGGTTGTCCTCCTGTGAGACGACCTGCGCAGTTCCGCTTTTCCCGGCCATTTCAAAACCTTTTTCCGGCGCGATTGACCTGGCGGTGCCCTTCTCGCCATGAATCACAAGTCGCATACCTTCCCTGACAGCCGCCCAGTTTTCTGAATCTTCAACCGGAACGCGGCGAACCACCGGCGCCCGATTGATACGTGCCTGGGCATCACCGGCCGGTTTGCTCGCCAGGAGCAACCGGGGAGCGAACAATTCACCCCCATTGACCAGCGATGCCAGCGCCGTGGTCAGCTGGATTGGCGTGATCACGTTGAAGCCCTGCCCGATACCGGAGATGACCGTTTCACCCGGATACCAGGGTTCTGAATACCGCCCGCGTTTCCAGTCCCGCGACGGCAGAATACCGGCGTTTTCCCCGATCAGATCAAGGCCTGTCGGGCTTCCAAAGCCAAACTGGGAAAGATAGCCGTGAATTCGATCGATGCCGAGTTCGTATGCCAGGCTGTAGAAATAGGTATTGACCGACTGTTCAAGAGCCGACTCAATGCTGACCCAGCCATGCCCACCCTGCCTCCAGTCCCTGAATGGCCGGTCCACGCCGGAGAGATAGTAATAGCCATTTGAAAAAATCCGCTGGCCCCGTTCAATGACGCCAAGTTCCAGGCCTGCCAGACCAATAAACGGTTTGAATGTGGATCCTGGCTCATAGCCACCCTGCAATGCGCGATTGAATAAAGGCCGGGATGGATCATTCAGAATCGCGGCATAGGCTTCCGAGCCAATCCCACTGACAAAAAGATTGGGGTCAAAGGCCGGCTTGCTGACCATGGCCAGCACCGAACCATCGCGTGGATCAACAGCGAACACAGCACCAGGCCGGTCGCCCAATGCATCCCAGGCGGCCTGTTGCACAGTCAGGTCAAGCGATAGGATCAGGTCTTCGCCATGCCTGGGGTCTTCGCGTTCAAGGACTTTCAGAACGCGACCCTGCACATTGCTTTCGACCTTTTCCAGTCCGTTTGAGCCATGCAATTGTGCCTCGTAATAGCGCTCCAGGCCGCTCCTGCCAATGTGCGTGGTGCCGCGATATTCGTCTGCATCGATCGATCGCAGATCGTCAGCATCGATTCGGCCCACGTAGCCAAGTACATGAGTCAGCAAGTCGCCCTGGGGATAGTAACGGGCAAGATACGGAACCACATCGACGCCGGCAAAAAGATGCCGGTTGACTGCAAATCGAGCCACCTCTTCTTCGCTCAGGTTGAATTTGACCGGAACCCCATCAAAACTCCGGTAGCGCTGGCGCGTGTCTTCAAATTGCTCAATGGCGTCTTCAGGTAAATCGAGGAGCGTTGCCAGGCGAGAAAATGTCTCCTCCAGGTCCCCGGCTTTTTCAGGCACCACCTGCAACCGGAAAGCAGGGCGGTTTTCTGCAACCGGCCTGCCCCTGCGGTCATAAATCAACCCGCGATTTGGCGCCACCGGAACCACCTTGACGCTGTTATTGGTTGAGCGGGCCGTGAATTCCTCGTGGTTGATCACCTGCAGGTAAACGTAGCGACCAAGCAGAAGGAGGCATCCGAGCAATATAAGGACGAAACTTTCGAGTGCACGGCGATTGAAATCGCGCTGCTCGATGGCGGCATCCTTGATCGCACGCCCCCTGGACACTCTCCCGGCTCCGGGCCCTGCACTTTTCGCCCTGGCCATTACTTTCCTGATCACGTCACACCTCTCCTGCCGACGCTTCGGATACGATCAAGCGCTATGAAAAAGAGGGGCCAGATCAGGGCGCCGAATATGGCCGGCAGCCAGTAACCCAGTGGTGGAAGTGGCTCGCCAACCAACGTGTTGATCCAGAGCAGGATAATGCTGTCATTCACCAGCAGCCCGAGTACGGACAACCCCAATTGCCAGGGTGGGAAGAATCGCAATCGTGCCCGAAAACGCAATACCAGGTAAGCAAGAATGACCAGCCTCAGCGCATGCAGGCCCAGCAGGCTGACGGTCAGGAAATCCAGCAAAAGCCCAATTGCAAAAACCAGGCCCAGGCTCATGTAGCGGGGATTTTCCAGCGACCAGTAAATCACCACCAGGGCCATCCAGAATGGCCAGATCATTTCCAGGAAACCAGGCAGTGGAACAATCGCCAGAATCGTGGCCAGCACCAGGGTGAAAACGAATGCTCTGGAATTGTCTCGCTTCTTCATCATGGCTCGGAACCCTCGGGCAGCAACTCACTTTGTTCCGGCTCATCCGGCAAGGGACCGATGAATGCCTCTTCCGTAAACTGGGGCACAATCAGAAGAACCTCGCGACCCCTGTCCAGCGAAGCCAGCGGCGTGGCAACCACTTCGGCGAACGTTTGTCCGGCGGCACGGCTGATTCCGGAAATGGTCGCAACCGGATAGCCACCGGGAAAGCGATCACCGAGTCCGGAAGTCACCACCAGGTCACCTTCACGGATATCTGCCTCCAGGGGGACACTGTTGAGAATCAGCGCCCCGGTCTCGCCAGTACCGAATGCCACGGTTCGAAGGCCGGTACGGCTGATCTGCACGGGCAACGCATGATTCGGGTCAGAAATCAGCCTAACCCTGGCCATGTGTGGCTGAACATCTTCGACCTGCCCCATGACACCTTCCGCATCGATCACGGCCTGGCCCACTTCCACCCCTTCGGCAGCGCCTTTATTGATCATGACCTGGTGGGAGAATGGATCGAGGTCGACCCGCACCAGTTCAGCAAATGCAGTTTTGAAGACCAGCGTCCCTGCCCCCTCAAGCAAAGCCCGCAGTCGCCGGTTTTCTTCAACCAGGGTTTGCAGACGAAGAAGATCGGCTTCCTGGGCAAGCAAAGCGGCGCGCAGGGATTCGTTGGTTTCACTCAGGCTTTCGCGAGTAGTGAATCCCGAGGCGAGTGATTCGGCGGTTCGCACTGGCCAGTCAACCAGGTGATAGATGGGTTCGATGAGCGTGCCAACCAGGCTGCGAATGCGAGGGACATATTCACCACGCTGATCAATGGCCATCAGGACGATGGCGAGCAGGCCGTACAGCATGAGTCGGGCCGTCTGGGCGCCGGACCCGAAGAAGTTGGTTTTGACGCCGGTCGAGCCTGTTGGCAAGTTTTCCTATCCTACCCGGTAAACATGTGATCCCGGTTTATCTGTCATCGATTACAGCGCAAGGCGCCGAAACCATTCGCGGCGAGGACGCCGCTCCTACCTATCTATGTCATCCCGGAAATGCGTGTAGCATTGTCCGGGACCCACTTCGCAGCTAAAGCGTCACTCAGGTTTTAACCATCTTCGCAGTTGGCCCCTTTGGGGCCACAAGCGAAGTCCTTTATGCAGCGATTGCGGGGGCGGTTTTCATCCTCATATTGACGAAATAGTCACCCATGTCGCGCTGTCTTTATTCATCTTCGCAGTTGGCCCCTTTGGGGCCACAAGCGATGTCCTTTATGCAGCGATTGCGTGGGCGGTTTTCATCGTCTTCTTGATGAAAGAAGCCCGCGCGTCGCTCCATCAATGGTGCATCAAGAAATCACCACCCGCCTGATCCATCAACTCAAGCGCACGACCACCACCGCGAGCCACGCAAGTTAGTGGATCTTCTGCGGGAAAAACCGGCAATCCGGTTTCTTCGCCGATCAAACGATCAATACCCCGCAGCAAAGCGCCACCACCGGTGAGCACGATGCCGGTCTCGGCCACATCCGCACACAATTCAGGTGGTGTTTGCTCCAAAGCCACCTTGACGGCTTCCAGAACACTTGAGAGGTTTTCGTTCATGGCCTCCAGGACTTCATTACTGGTGATGGTGATGTTGCGTGGTACGCCCTCGGCCAGGTTCCTGCCGGAAACTTCCATTTCCTGAGGTTCTTCATCGGGCCAGGCACAACCGATTTCGATCTTGATGCGCTCAGCGGTGGTTTCACCAATCAGGGTTCCGTAATTACGGCGAACATAGTTGATGATGGCGTCATCAAACTGGTCTCCGCCTACCCGGACCGAGTTGGAATAGACCAGGCCATTGAGAGAAATCACTGCAACTTCCGATGTACCGCCACCGATATCCAGCACCATGGCGCCGCGCGCTTCGTGAACCGGGATACCTGCACCAATCGCCGCAGCCATGGGTTCTTCAACCAGGAACACTTCTCGTGCGCCAGCGCCTTCAGCCGACTCCTTGATGGCCTTGCGCTCCACCTGCGTTGAACTGCAGGGAACACAGACCAGGACACGTGGGCTGGGACGCAGGAATCTCGAGGTATGCACCTTGCGGATGAAATGCTGAAGCATCGCCTCGGTCATGTTGAAGTCGGCGATCACACCGTCCTTCAGGGGCCGAACCGTACGGATATTTCCCGGGGTTCTGCCAAGCATGCGTTTTGCTTCCGCGCCCACTGCTGCGACGTGTTGCGGACCACCCGGCCCGCGATCCATGCGCAGGGAGACAACCGAAGGCTCGTTGAGCACGATTCCCTGACCACGAACATAGATAAGGGTATTGGCTGTGCCGAGGTCAATCGACAGATCGTTGGAAAAAATCCCACGAAGACTCTTAAACACCATAATGACGGTTTGTCCTGTTATTCCCACCAAGGGGGGTGCGCTAATGTATCAGCACGGCCCTGATCCCGCAAGGCCAATATCCGCTGAAGACCTTGAATTTCAATGCTTTCAGGGGTATTGATCAAATGTTGAACAGGTTACAAAACAGCCGTTCATGCATCAGTGATATATCAGCTATCATGGCAATTAATGTCGCCATTGCCCCTTCATTGCTGCTTTTCGCTAGAATGCGCTGTTCTGGATATCACACAGAGAATTAAAAAATGTCGGCTCTAATCTGCGGATCACTGGCTTATGACACCATCATGGTGTTTCCCGAAAGATTTAAAGAACACATTCTTCCGGACAAGATTCATATGTTGAATGTGTCCTTCCTGGTACCACAGATGCGCAGGGAGTTCGGAGGTGTGGCCGGAAACATCTCCTATAACCTCAAACTCCTCGGCGGAGACCCGTACCCGATGGCCACAGTTGGCGAAGATTTCGGCCCCTATGATCGACACATGGACGCGATGGGAATATCGCGACGGTATGTGCGCCGGCTGGACAATGAATTCACGCCACAGGCGTTTATCACCACCGACCTGGACGATAACCAGATAACAGCGTTCCACCCGGGCGCCATGCGCCACAGCGCACGCAACAAGGTCAGTGATACCGAGGGCATTCGAATCGGCATCATTGCACCTGACAGCAAGGAAGCCATGCAGCAACACAGCAGGGATTTTCCTGAAGCAGGCATCCCGCATATCTTCGACCCGGGTCAGGCGATGATCCTGTTCGATGGCCAGGAGATGAAATCCTTCATCGAAAACGCCACCTGGGTGGTGACCAACGACTACGAATGCGAAATCCTTCAGCAACGAACCGGCTGGTCTCGTGAAAAAATAGCCAGCAAGGTTGAAGCACTGATCGTGACAAAAGGCGCTGAAGGTTGCGTGGTCTATGCCGGCGATGACCAGAAAGAGATTCCCTCAGCTCAGGCTGATTCGGTGAAAGATCCAACGGGTTGTGGTGATGCATTTCGTGCGGGCCTTATCTATGCGCTACTCAACGACTATGACCTGGTCACCGGCGCCAGACTGGGCTGCATCATGGGTGCGATCAAGGTGGCCAGCCAGGGACCTCAAAATCACAAGCCCACCTTCAAGGAAATCGAGCACCGGTTTTACGAGGCCTACGGCTACCGCTTTTGAGATACGCCGCTTACGGTTCGAACCTTCATCCCGCGCGATTACAAAAACGCACGGGCCCGGCAGAGCTGCTGGGCACCGCAGCACTCACGGATATGGAACTGCGCTTTCACAAGCGCGGCAACCTGGATGGCTCGGGCAAGGGCAATATTATTAAGCGAGCTGGCCGTACTGTTCACGTGGCTGTGTTTGAAGTTTCAGTGCCTGGAATTGAGAAACTGGACATCGCCGAAGGTGTTGGCTCCGGCTACGAGAAAAAGTGGATTGAAGTACCCGAATTCGGACGCTGCCTCACCTACCTGGCCCAGAACTCACATATTGACGATAATCTGAAACCATTTACCTGGTACAAGGACCTTGTTCTGGTCGGCTGCGGCTACCACGGGTTTCCGGAAGAATACGTTGAAACGATAACCAACCAGCAAGCGGTTATCGACCCCCATCCCGAACGGCATGAAGACCATATGAAACTGGTGAAACGGCTCAATTGATATTTGCTTGTTTTGGTAATACTATATTAAGCAATGAAGACCATCACACTAAAAGCGGACAAAGCCTTCGATGCCGAACTGACGGGCCTTGCCAAACGACTCGATACGACGAAAAGCGCTGTCATTCGGGAAGCTGTTGGCGAGTACAAGGTGAAACTTGATCGGGAAGCAATGAGGGAGAGGCTTCAGGACGTTTCCAGGAGGATTCGCGAACAGAACCTTGAGGAACTGGAACTCTGGGATGCAACCATTGCTGACGGTTTAGATGATTCCTGAGCGCGGCGGCATCTACCTGGCCAACCTGATCCCATCAAGAGGAACTGAGCCGGGAAAAACACGACCTTGTGTCGTGATTCAAAACGAACTGCTTAACGAATCTGGTCACCCAAG
>DATFLY010000144.1:0-3116 GCA_035267185.1 Lysobacterales bacterium
AGAGGGTGGACGTCACACGCCATTCTTCAAGGGCTATCGTCCGCAGTTTTACTTCCGTACCACGGATGTAACCGGTGCGTGTGAGCTGCCTGAAGGCGTTGAGATGGTCATGCCTGGTGACAATGTGCAGATGCAGGTGTCTTTGATTGCGCCGATCGCGATGGAAGAAGGTCTGCGTTTTGCGATCCGTGAAGGCGGTCGCACCGTGGGTGCTGGCGTTGTAGCCAAGATCCACGAGTAAGCGTTTGATACAACTACAGCAGCAACTGTTTTGTTGCTGCTGCGGTACAGGGATGTACCGACGGGCGAAGCCCGCGAGCCCTTGAAAACCACGTTTTTCGAGGGTGAGATACAAGCAGGGCACGGAGCCCTGTCTTGTTCAGATTTAGAATAGGCCAGTAGCTCAATTGGCAGAGCAGCGGTCTCCAAAACCGCAGGTTGGGGGTTCGAGTCCCTCCTGGCCTGCCAGGAAAAAGTAAAGAAACGATGAGTAGCAAGACAGAAACAGGCAAATCTGCAGCAACAAATACACTGTTGCTGGTGATTTCTATTGCAATCCTGCTGGGCGGGATTGCTGCCTATTACTTATACCAGGATCTGGCCATTACACCGGTTCGCGTGGTGGGTCTGATCGTGGTTGCGATCATCGCTTCTTTTATTGCCGGTCTTTCAGATACGGGAGGCGCGTTCTTCCGGTTTCTCAAAGAGGCTGACATCGAGCGACGTAAGGTTGTTTGGCCGACACACCAGGAAACATTACAGACTTCCTTAATGGTGATCGTCGTGACCATCCTGATTTCGCTTTTCCTGGCAGGTGTCGACTGGTTGCTTGGTGCTTCAATTCGCGCCCTGGTCGGGGGCTGATCACAATGACCAAACGCTGGTACGTGGTTCACGCCTATTCGGGATATGAAAAGCAGGTCATGCGCTCCCTTGAGGATCGCATTGAACGTGCAGGAATGCAGGATCAGTTTGGAGAGATCCTGGTCCCGACCGAAGAAGTTGTTGAAATGAAAGGTGGCCAGAAACGTCGCTCGGATCGAAAATTCTTCCCCGGTTACGTGCTGGTGGAGATGGAGATGTCGGACGAAAGCTGGCACCTGGTAAAAGACGTGCCCAAAGTGATGGGCTTTATTGGCGGCACGGCTGACAGGCCTGCACCAATCACAGAACGCGAGGCTGATGCGATCCTCAACCGGGTTCGAGAAGGCGTCGACAAACCACGGCCGAAGGTATTGTTCGAGCCGGGTGAAATGGTCCGTGTTGTTGACGGTCCTTTTAATGATTTCAACGGCGTGGTTGAAGCTGTTGATTATGACAAGAGTCGCCTGAAAGTGGCGGTACTTATTTTTGGACGCTCGACCCCGGTGGATCTTGATTTTCACCAGGTCGAAAAGTCGTAAGCAGAGCGACGCGATACCGGGTAATGCGATTCGCATTTCCGGGATGACGAAACCATTGTAGGAGCGGTCTGATGGCCGCGACTCAAGGAGTTTGCTTCTGGCGCTTGAGAGCGCCAACCGCAAACAATCTTAAACAGAGACGGGGAGCCTGAGTGCATGTCGCCAGGCGCTTGAACCCGAGGAGTTAAAAAATGGCTAAGAAAGTTGAAGCATTTATCAAGCTTCAGGTGCCTGCTGGCCAGGCAAACCCGAGCCCACCAGTGGGTCCGGCGCTTGGACAACATGGCGTCAACATCATGGAATTCTGCAAGGCGTTCAACGCCAAGACGCAGGACGTCGAAGGCGGAATGCCTGTGCCGGTGGTGATCACCGTTTACGCAGATCGCAGTTTTTCCTTCATCACCAAGACGCCTCCGGCTGCGGTTCTTTTGAAGAAAGCCGCTGGTATCAAGAGTGGCAGCGGTGTGCCTAACAAAGAAAAAGTTGGCACCGTAAACCGCCAGCAACTCGAAGAAATCGTCAAAATGAAAGAGCCTGATCTGACCGCAGCTGACATGGACGCCGGTGTGCGCACCATTGCCGGCTCAGCCCGCAGCATGGGCATCGTTGTGAAAGGAGTCGACTAATGGCCGCTAACAGCAAAAGAATGAATGCGGTGCGTGAGCAGCTCGAACCTGGCAAGACTTACGACATCGATGAGGCCCTGCAGCTTGTAAAAGACTGCAGCAAAGTGAAGTTTAACGAATCTGTGGACGTGGCCATCAGGCTTGGCGTTGACCCTCGTAAATCCGATCAGGGTGTTCGTGGATCAACAGTTCTGCCGAACGGAACGGGTAAAACGGTTCGTGTTGCGGTTTTCGCCCAGGGCGAAAATGCAGATAAGGCCAGGGAAGCCGGTGCAGACGTCGTCGGCATGGACGACCTTCATGACCAGATCAAGGAAGGCGACATGAACTTTGATGTCGTGATTGCCACGCCGGACGCGATGCGTGTGGTAGGCAAACTCGGCCAGGTTCTTGGTCCTCGTGGCCTGATGCCCAATCCCAAGGTGGGAACGGTAACCCAGGACGTGACCACGGCGGTGAACAATGCCAAGGCCGGACAGGTGCGGTTCCGTAACGACAAGGCTGGCATTGTTCACACATCCATTGGCAAGGCGGATTTCGAAGTTGATGCGCTCAAGGGCAACCTGGTTGCACTGCTGACTGACATCAACAAGCTCAAGCCTGCTGCTTCAAAGGGTGTGTTCTTAAAGAAGATTGCTTTATCGACAACGATGGGCCCGGGAATCCTGGTCGATCGTACGTCGCTCCCTCTCTGATCAGAGGATAAGAATTTTTGCTTTCGGGTTTTGGCCCGAAAGTGAGAAGACGGGCTGGTCTCCGCATGGTGTATTTTGCCGGCGGGGATCACCGTCAGAGACCGTAGGTGCGGTTTTGCTCATTGAGTGAACCGTTTAATCGCGAAGCAGGAAACTGCTCGTAGCCTGCGCAGATGGTGGCAGCCCCGCTATTCAAACAGTTGCTGGTACGACTGTTTGAATAGCGGGGTCACCACTGGAACCGAGTCGGACTGATATGCGTTTTTGTATCAGTCCCATGACTCCAGGAGGTAACCAATGGCGCTCAATTTAGAGCAAAAGAAGGCAGTTGTCGCGGAGGTCGCTGAGGCCGCTAAGACCGCTCATTCTGCTGTTGCCGCTGAGTATCGAGG
>DATFLY010000145.1:0-14614 GCA_035267185.1 Lysobacterales bacterium
GTGGGAGCAACTCTGGACCCGGGTGTGGCTGATTGCCGGAATTGAGACGGACATCCCGGAACCCGGCGATTATTCAGTCTACCGGGTTGGCAGGGAGAGCATCATTATCGTGCGCCAGGAAGACGGCTCGGTGAAGGCGCTTTACAACGTCTGTGCTCATCGCGGCAACCAGATCGTACGCAATGACCGCGGCAGCCTCGGACAATTCACCTGTGCTTTTCACTCCTGGCAGTATGGCCTGGACGGCGTATGCACCAAAATCACTGACAATGAAACTTTCAACCCTGAACTGGTTTGCAAGAAGCCCCGAATGAAGGAAGTGGCCTGCGAGCAGCATGCCGGTTTGATTTTCATCAACATGGATGAGGACCCGCCTCCGCTTAAAGACCGACTGGGCCTGCCAGAGGGCTACCTCGAACGATACCGGATCGACAAGATGTATTGTGTGCGTCACGTGGTGAGTGAATGGGCTGCCAACTGGAAGACCGGGGTGGATGCCTTTTATGAAACCTACCACCTTCATTCTGTGCATCCTGAGACCCAGGATGTGATGGACGACAGGGGTGTGCAGGTTGACCTATATCCGCACGGTTTCAGCCGCATGCTGGTCCCGATTGGCGTCAAGACACAGCGACAGGCTGATCAGCATGCCATGAATCCATCGCTTGAATACATGATGAGTGAAGCAAGTATGAATCCCTCGGAATATCCCGAGGATGCTGCAGATGTCCGTCCTGCAATTCAACAAGCGAAACGACGCCGCTCGGAGAAGTTCGGACTGGAATACGAACGCTTCACCGATGGGCAGCTGACTGACAGCTGGGCTACCGGAATTTTTCCGAATGTTCAGATCGGGATGCACCCGGAAGGCATCTTCCTGATGCGATTTATGCCGCACCCCACCGATCCGGAGCGATTCTTTTACGACACCATGACGCTGCTGTATCCAGTCGAAGACCCCAACTACACCACCCCGGGCTGGATGGGCCTGCCGGAAGGGACCGACACTTCCGGCGATATCAGACCGGATACCGAGTATGTGCCCATCGGCGAGCCGCCGAACCTGGGCCTTGTGCTGGACCAGGATTCAGAACTTTTGCCGGTCGTACAAAAAGGCATTCGTTCCAAAGGCTTTGATGGTGCGATCTGGGGCGAACAGGAACAACGCCTGCGCCACTTCCACAAGGAACTGGATCGATACCTCAGCGGAGAAAAATAGAAGCGATTGCTGGTCACCAACCAATCAGGCGCGACGTTCTACCAGGTTGGTGGAATCGCAATAAAACAGCTCCTCGTCGTCCTGGTTGAGCAGGGAGTAGCGGTAAACCGCGATGCCGCGGGCCGCATCCGAAGACGATTCACGTTTACTGAGGCATTCAGCGCGGGCACGAATACGATCTCCGGCACGCATGGGTTTGTTCCAGCGCAGATTGTCCCAGCCGATGCCACACATCCAGCGCACATTGCCGGTGATTTCGTGATCGAGGATGCGCCACAGGGCAAGGATATGGATTCCGGAGGCCACGATTTCGCCAAAATGGCTGTCTTTCGCCAGTTCGGCATCATTATGGAAATACTGCGGGTCATAACGGTTGGCAAAATCGATGATTTCATCAAGGGTCACCGTCATTGGGCGAGAAATGAATGTCTCGCCAACGACAAGATCTTCCCAGAAGCGATGCGGCGCTTCACTCATGGATAAGCAGGTCAGGGTCGAGATCGACTTCACCTTCAAGGCTGGCTGGGTCAACGCTCATACCTGCAACAATGTCATAACCGTCGGAATGTTCGCTGTGCAATACCCGTTCAGGAACACTGACGCGCGCTCCAGGCCCGGCGAGCATCACCTCGTCGCTGACCGTATCAACGATTCGCAATTCGCCTTCAAGAACATAAATAATCGTCGAAAAACTATGCCAGTGACTGTGGTTATCTACAGGTGGTATCGACATTTCGAAAATGTGAAGGCCCTGCTCGGCAAGCTCCTCCCTGGCTGTTTCAGGCGATGTGAAATGGTCTTGATCGACAGTGATATTCACGAATGATATTCCTCGAATCTTTCAGCCTGAAGAACGTGCAGGCCGTCTTGTCATTATCCCATAAGGCCATGTGAAGGGACGGTTATAATTCATCCAATGTTAAGAAAAATCCTGTTCACGATTTTTTTCATCGCACTGGTCGCAATTGCGGTTTACCTGGTAGGTATCGTCAATAACTGGTTTGGACAATCGCAAACTGCAGGCGTGATCGAATCGGGCCCGGTGCCCTCCGCCATGATTGCCCGCAGATTGGAAGTTCAGCCACGGAATGATTCAAAGCAGATCCTTTTTGGTGACCTGCATGTTCACACCACTTTTTCCTCCGATGCTTTCCGGATGTCACTACCGATGGTCCAGGGTGATGGCGTTCACCCGCCTGCCGATGCCTGCGATTTTGCAAGGGTTTGTGCTGCACTGGATTTCTGGGCCCTGACCGATCACGCAGAAAGCCTCACGCAGAAAAAATGGAATGAGTCGATCGAGAATGTTCAGCAATGCAATGCTGTTGCCGGCCAGGGTGATCAAAATGGCGAGAATCCTGACCTGGTGACTTTCATGGGGTTTGAGTGGACGCAGTCTGGCGGATCAGCTGAAACTCACTACGGCCACAAGAATGTGATTTTCCGTGGCATTGACCCGGACCAATTGCCCACCAGGCCCATTGGATCGCCATTTCGGGAAGCTTTTGGCAGTACCCCTTTGCGTCTGCGCCTGTTGCCGCCATTGCGGGACTTTGAGCGGCGCCAGCGCTATTACAATTTCAATCAATTAATCCAGGACATTGGTGGTCAGGCCCTGTGCCCGGATGATGTCCATGTTCGCGACTTGCCCCTCGATTGTGCAGAAACAGCACAGACACCCGATGTTCTGTTCAGAAAGCTGGATGAATGGGGTCTGGATTCAATTGTGATCCCGCATGGAAATGCCTGGGGTGTTTATTCGCCTCCCGGTACCAGCTGGGACAAACAATTAAGCGGCGATATGCATGATCCACAGCGTCAGACCATGGTGGAAGTGTATTCTGGTCATGGTAATTCGGAAGTTCACCGTGAATGGCGGGCGGTTGAGAAGGATGATGACGGGTCCTTGATCTGTCCATTGCCCAGGCCTGATTACCTGCCCTCATGTTGGCGGGCAGGGGAGATCATTCGCGGTCGTTGCCAGCAAGCAGGGCTTGAGACAACCGAATGTGATCAGCGAGCCGCACAAGCCAGGGAAAAGTATCTTCAATACGGGCTGTTGGGCTGGCACACCGTTCCCGGGGCAACCCTGGAAGACTGGCTGGATGCCGGCCAGTGCAGGGATTGCTTTTTGCCTTCTTTTAATTACCGTCCCGGCGGTTCAGCACAATACGCACTTGCGATTGGTAACTTCGAGGATGAAGGGGATCCAAAGCGATTCCGATTTGGGCTGATTGCCTCCAGCGATAATCACACTGCGCGACCAGGAACCGGCTACAAGCAATATGAGCGGCGGCCCATGGTCGACTGGTGGGGCTATGACGACGCTGATTCGCGGCAGCTGTATTCGACTGATCGGGGTGCGCCGGAAGCGTTCAGTGTTGATGTCGATCGCTCGAAGCTGGATCTGTTTAACATCCTGGAGCTTGAGCGCCAGGCAAGCTATTTCCTGACCGGTGGCCTTGTGGCTGCTCATTCCCAGGGGCGTGATCGTGAAGCTCTGTGGTCAGCCATGGAGCGCAAGGAAGTCTACGGCACGTCAGGCCCGAGAATTCTGCTTTGGTTTGACCTGGTTGACGCGCAGGATCCGGACCAGCGACTGCCGATGGGTTCGGAAACGGCACGCCAGGAAAACCCGCGCTTCAGGGTGCATGCCCTGGGGAGCTTCAGGCAAAAACCGGGTTGTCCGGATTACAGCACCAAAGCGCTCAGCCCGGATCGTCTGGAGCGGCTTTGCCGTGGCGAATGCTACAACCCGGGTGACGAACGCATGGCCATTGATCGGATCGAGGTCATCCGCATTCGGCCGCAAACGTTTGAAGGCGAGGCTGTTGCACCATTGATTGAAGATCCCTGGAAGACTTTCAATTGTGAATCGGATCAGGCCGGGGGATGCATTGTTGAATTTGATGACCCGGAATATTCTGACGCCCGCAGAGATACGGTCTATTACGTTCGTGCGCTGCAGGAAGCAGAACCCATCATTAACGCGGGTGGTTTACGTTGTGAAACCGGAGTCGAAGGCGAGTGCCTGGAGGTCAACGCCTGTTACCAGGATGACCGGACTTCGCCTGACGATGACTGCCTGACCGCTGACCAGCATCGCGCCTGGTCATCGCCCATCTTCGTTGATTTCGAACCATCACCTGAATTAATGACCGGTGACTCAGCTCCCTGAGGAATCACGGCGACGCCAGTCGCTTTTGCTGGCAATTGCTGCATTGCTGGGTCTGGCCATGGCCATTACGGGGCTGGTCAAACCAGGAGGCGCATCCTCAGTTATACCTGCTGATGTTGTGGCCAACATTGATGGTCGGCAGATTTCACTCGGACGTTATGAGGCGCTTCTTGAGGATATGGCCTCGGATAGTCGGGAGCCTCTGACTGCTGCCGATCGTGAGTTTGCACTTGATCGCCTGATTGACGAGGAGTTGCTTGTCCTTCATGGGATCGAACTGGGCCTGGACCAGTCTGAACCTGGCGTTCGCAAGGCTATTGCGGCAGCGTTGATCGCTTCGATTGCCAACCAGGCAGAAACAGTCGAAATCAAGGAGCCCGTCCTGCGAGGATTTTTTGAATCCAACCAGGAATTTTTCACCCGGGATCAACAACGGGTGATTCACTGGTATGGCGGAAAAATTGCTGAATACTCCGACCCTGTCGCAGATGATCAGTTTATAACAGGTTCGTATGAGAACAAAAAAGAAAAGTTAAACGAGTCCGGTCTTGAAAGAGTTTCAATCCTTCCTGATCAACCGTTGAATTTTGCCAAGACCCGCGACTACCTGGGCAATGAGCTTGCGATTGAGGCTTTCGCCCTTCAGTCGGAAGAATGGTCCGAACCCATCCGGTCCAATGGACAGATCCATGTCCTGTTTGTTGCCTCTGTTTTGCCGGGAATCACTCCGGCATTTAATGATATTCGCGCCCTGGTCGAAGCTGAGTATCGGCGCAGACAGGGTGAGGATGCGTTGCGAAGCTATCTGGATGCTCTACGGGCCGGGCGGGATATCCAGGTCCAGGAAGGACTTGTCGAATCGCTGTGAAGCCATTTTACCTGGTCTTGTGCGTATTGAGCCTGCTGATGGCCCAGGCTGCAGATGCACATCAGCGCAGCGAATCGTTCAGCCAGTGGCGCTGGCATCAGGATGTTCTGGAGTTGAGGTTTTCTGTTACAACACGCGAAGCCAGGCGATTATTTCCCAGAGCAAGCCCTGAACGGCTGGCGGCAGAGCTCTCTTCGTATCTAAGCGGTCGTATCGGGCCGGAAGATACAGCGGCACGATGTAATGTTGCCAGACCATTAGCTGTTCGTGTCACGACCAGGGGTTATTTGCTTGCAGAAGCAGCCTGGCGATGCAAACAGTTGCCTGGTCAAATCCGGTTGAAGGCGTTGTTCGATCTTGCAGAAGATCATGCACATTATGCTGCTCTTGAAGATGAACAAAGACGACTGCAGGCATTCATTCATGCCTCACAGCCATATTGGAATATTGCCAATTCTCCGGAACCCTCGGGTCCGGCTGAGAAAATACCTGACAATGGATGGTCACGACTGCTGGAAAGTGCCGGGTATGGTGTTCGACATGCGCTGAGCGGTTGGGACCACCTGGTATTTATTCTTGCTCTTTTGCTGGTCTGTCGCCGCGTGAACTCCCTGGTGTGGGCGGTTACCGGTTTTACGATCGGTCACAGCATCAGCCTTGGACTTTCAGCCTTTGGTGTCCTGGTACCGGTTGTTCCACTGGTGGAAGCGACAATTGGGCTAACCATTGCGTTGGTGGCTGCAGAACGCCTTGGTGCAGGATTCATTGCCTCGATGGCAATGGCAATTTTTGTGTTTGCGGTGCTGATGGTCGCGCGGGTCAACGGATATGCCGCTACACCAGCGTTCGCCATGCTCGGGCTGTCTGTTGTGGTTTTTTGTTATCTGCTGCTGGCCACTCAAATTGGAGACTCAGGGTTGTTCCGAATGTCCGCGACTGTCCTTTTCGGCCTGATTCATGGACTGGGATTCGCGACCGCCTTTGAATTTATAGGGTCCCCGGGTCCTGATCTACTCTGGTCACTTGCGGGTTTTAACCTTGGTATCGAGGTTGGCCAGATAATGGTCGTGATTTTTGCTTTTCTGACTGGTCATCTGGCCATGCGGCAATTCGGCAAAAAGCCGTTTGCAGCAGAGTTGTTGGCTGCGTCTGTCTGCTGTATTGGAACTTACTGGTTTGTGCTCAGGAGTTTCGGGGGATAAAAAAGGGCCGGTCAGTGACCGGCCCTTTTGATTCATTGAGGCTGTAACCTACCAGCCAAACTTACCACCCAGTTCAAGGCCCCAGTACCTTGGTGCGCCATAGGCACTCATGATCCACAGCGTCGCCACAGAAAGTGAACCAGCCCGATAGCGTTCATCAGTCAGGTTGCTACCCAGTGCGCGGATGTACCAACCGCCGCTGGGAGCAGTCCAGGTGACGCTGGCATCGACCAGTGTCCGAGAATCGAGGGTCGCATCAAAAATCGGGTCAACATCTGAGTATGAAGCGATTGAATCGTCCTCATATGAGACTCTCAGGCGCCACTCAAAAGGCTGTTCGCCGATGGTGTTGTCGAAGACACCCTCGATAGAGCCCATCCACTCAGGTGCACGTGTAACCGGTTGACCGCTGAGATCAATGTCAATCACGCCGTCAAAATCGGTGTCCGCTTGAAAGCTGTCGAATTTCGCATCCATGTACGCAACGTTGTAATTCAACTGGAAGTCGTCATTCACTAGCCATGAACCTTCCGCTTCCACGCCCCAGACGGTCATTTCAGCCGCGTTGAAGAACAGGGTTTCCTGGCCGCCGCCCGGGAACGAAACGTTGAAAGTACGCTGTGCATCGGTGTACTCAACGTAGTAGGTGTTGAATGCAATGGTGGCAGCGCCATCCGCGAGGGTGGACTTTATGCCGCCTTCGTATGAATCAGCAATTTCCGGATTTGTTGGGCGTGCTGCATCAGGAATGATCGGATTCAACTGCGTTCCGATCTGGTCGTTATAACCACCCGATTTGAAACCACGCGAGTAGCCGAAGAACGCATATGTATCGTCGCTGATGTCATAACCGAAAATCAAACGATAGGTAGGCTCTGACCAGCTTTCACTGTCATAAACAACGCCCTCAGGGAACCGGTTAAAATCAGCTCCATCCAGTGGCTGACTTATGACGTCCAGGATAGGCTGACCATCCAGGGTTCCAACGCGGGGACGCCCTGCCCATGACTTGCTTTCGTCCGTCCAGCGGTAGCCGGCTGTAATTGTCCAGCGTTCGCCAAGATTCCATGTCCCATCAATGTATGCAGCGATGGCGTCGGCATCCTGGCGATTGCAAAGAAGCAACGGATTGTCGTTGAAGAAGTCTGGCGGTGCACCAGTGAAGAATCCATCGAGGAAACCAACGTACTGCTCCACACAAAATTCGGTGTCATCTTCCTGGTAGTAAAGGCCGGCGGTGAAGTTGAAGTTGCCGTCCAGACTGGAGCCTACGCGGACTTCTGCCTGCGAAGTGTCACGGTTGTCATCGCGCGTGGCATCAAATAGTGAAATCGGGCCGGTAGCTCCACCATACGAACTGGGCAGACGTGATTTCTGCTCGCGTTTGCCGGCATTGAAATGCAGGGTGTACTCGTCATTGATTGCCCAGTCACCATTCAGGTAGTAGCCGTCAATGTCGACCAGGTGCCCCTGCGTGATACATACACCTGCAGGGTTTGCGTCACAGCGAAGTGAGCTGCCGGCGTTGTCCAGTACATCGCCAGGTAAGGTGTTCCCGGGAGGATAGTTCCACAACGGGAAAACATAACCCGTGGTTGATTCCTGCACTATGGGTGGAGAATCGCCATCGTCATTCACGTATTCATACTGGAACATCAGGTTGACATTCTCAGTGGGTTGCCAGAGAAACTTGGCCCGGCCTGTGAACACGTCATCACCACCCAGGTCACGGCCATCACCAGGACCCTGTGCGCCCAGATGCTGAACCGTATTAAACGGCGCAAGGCCTTCGCCAAGAGGGCCGTAAGGGGCACCATTTTTATAATATCCATCTGAATTCAGATACATGCCTGAGAAGCGGAATGCCATGTTGTCACTCACGGCAAGGTTAAGCGCTGCATTGTATTTCTGCGTTCCGAAATCTCCATACTGGACCTGGAAATCAAGGCTGTCTTCATCAAGCACAGGTCGCTTGGTACGAACTGCGATCACGCCACCGGTTGTGTTTTTACCGAACAGGGTTCCCTGGGGTCCGCGCAATACCTCGATGGTTTCAATATCGAACATCTCGAGATTGGACGTTTGAATGTGCGGAATCACGAAATCATCCAGCGTGACTGCAACCGGAGATTCTTTGTACACGATGATCGAGGTTTCGGTGACACCCCGCATTGCAAATTGCGCTGATTTGAAGGCCGAAACAGTACCGGAAGAAAGGCCGGGAACAGAAACCGAAATGTCGTTCAGATCCCTGATCGCATACTTTTCGATGGCTTCACCATCAAGTGCCGTGATTGAAACAGGGGTTGTCAGAATGTCTTCTTCACCACGACGGGTCGCGGTGACAAGCACTTCCTCAAGCGTTCCATCCTCACTTCTTTCATCTGTGGACTGTGCCACCAATGGCGAAGAAAACAGAAACGGTGTAATTATCAGGGCAAAAAGTCCAGCGCTGCGTGCCTTCATTCAACTCTCCAAATGCAACCATTCACTGCCCGATTGCCGGGCCCGGCCCTAATTAAAGCGCCGTTTTAAGAAAAAAGCAAGCTATCCTGTTTTTTTCTCGTCGTTATGATCAAAGCGAGCGTTTACCAGTGATTCCGCTTCTGCAGGCTTTAAAGATATTGTTCTGATTCAGACAATACGTCGGCAAATTGGGGCGCTGATACATTGCGCAACTGGCAAATGCGCTCTGCAGCGTTATTGCCCTTAAGTTTCGCGCAGCCATGTTCGGTAATCACGTAATCAATATTTGCACCAGGTACGGTCAAGTGCTGCACCTTTCTGACAATGCGCGACTTGTTGCCTTTGCTGTTGGTGGAGGGCAGCACAATGATGCTGGCACCCCCTCGGCTTTCATGACCGGCAGTTGTGAAATCAGGCAGTCCACCCTGGCCACTGATGTGCTTACCGCCAAGCACCTGGGCATTGACGTTGCCTTCAAGGTCAACCTCGATGGCTGAATTGATGGTAAAAAAGTTGTCGATCTTCCTAATGGTTTCAGGATTATGTGTCTGGCCAACTTCGATCATGCGGATCCCGGGGTAGTTCTTTAACTTCCCATAGAATTTTCTGCTGCCAACCGCCAGTCCCGAAACCAGTGGTCGATCTGTAGCCATGACGCCTGAATCGATAAGGCGCAACAGACAGTCAAAGAAAATACCGCTGTGTAACCTGATGTCGCGATGGTTGTGCAGTGCATCAAGCGCGGCAGCCGGTGCCTGTCCCAGGCCAACCTGGATGGTGGCTGAGTTCGGAATCAACTGAGCCACCTGGGTTCCGATTTTTTGATAAAGATCATTGATGATTGGGTCAGGGTAACCAGGAAGCGCATGTGTACCCTCGATCACCAGGTCAAACAACGAGGTTTCCAGTGCGACAGATCCATCCATCCACGGGGTGCAGGCATTGGTAATTGCAACTTTCTCGCTGGCCTGGGCCAGGACCATGGGTGTGAATTCCACGGCGGGGCCCAGCGAATGTTGTCCATTTCTGCATTCGGCAGATACCTGCGCCAGTGCAATATCGATTTTCTGAAGCGACAACCACTCGGGCAATCGGGACCAGGGAAGGTCTATCAGCCTCAGTCGCCCCTCAGTCTGGGCAGCAGCCAGCGATGGGTGCATAAAGAATGAAGTGAAATTTGCACCGGTACCCAGGGATGCCAGGTCAAATGTGTTGATGCCCGGAACGAAAGTCGTGATGAAATGAACGCCGTCACACCTCTCGGGTGCATTAGCCAGGGCCTGAAGTGCGGCGGTTGGTTCTCCGGAAGAACCTGGCACAAACACCGTGGTGCCGGGCTGAATAAGATCGAGGAGTTTTTCCATGAGCGCCATGAATGAGCATCAAAGCGCAACATTGTGGTCGAGGTATGGACTCTTCACAAGAGTGAGCAGTGATTCCAGCAGACAGCTAACCCCAGGCGCAGGTGTGAATATAGCTGACCTTGTCCGAAAGCGGCATTCGGTAGAATCGTCTTAGCTCGGACAGGGTTTGTTCGTCACTGGCCAACAGAGCGCTTTCAAAGCCCCTGCAAAAACGCGCTGCAAAGTCACTGGCAGCCCGATAACGCTCGAGTTGCTCCTGATTCAGGTGGTTATGAAACTGCACATTATTAAAAAGCCTTTCGTGCAGGCTGCTGATCAACTCCGAATCCTGTTCCTTCATGGCCAGTTGCATGGTGCTGACAAATTTATCGACTTCAGCCTGCAATTCCAGTTCAAGCAGTGAGACCGAGCCATCGCGGCTGGCACGGCAGGCGATAAAATCAAAATGACTCAGGCCCTCAATGACTTTGCAAAGGTCATCCAGCTGCCCGGCCATCAGTGCAGCTGCCGGGCTGGCAAAACCCAGTCGATCAAAAATTTCTTCATCCAGGTAGAGCGACAGTGAAATTTCATCTCCGTCGTCGCAAAGCAACAGGGTCTCGCCACTGGTGGTCAGGGAATTGTCGTCACTGATTGCCCTTGCAACAGTTGCATCGGTGATCAGGAAATCCCGAACATCGTAACCAGGATCAGTCTGATAAGTTTCACGGAGCTGCTTTTGCAGGCGTCCGATCACGTGTCAGTGCCTTTGCTTCAGGTGGCCCTGGACAGGTTCCACGCCCGCCTGGCGCAGAAGGCCCTCAGCGCGTCGGCTTCCGGTCCTGATCCAGACCTCGTAGGCGCGCAGGAGGTCAACATCAGAACTGTCTCTGGCAGAATCTGCTATCTCGTTGAGGACATCCACCAGTATCTGGAATTTCCTGGCCAGTTCTTCATAAACAGGCGCGAATGCGCGGCCCCGATAAGTGCCCTTAATTTCCACGGACAATGAGCCATAGGCGCTTCCGCCCATATAAGTGTAGTAATCAACATCGACTGCCTTTCCAGCAAGACCGTCAGAGAAGAAACCTGAAATGAACAGAGCCACATCGCCGATTCTTTGCAGCAGGTGGTTTCGTTGTTCGCAATTATCAGTATTTGACGCCTCAGCCAGCATCAGGGCCAGGGGGCGGACTCCGTGGTATTCCGAATCGTTTTCGTAAAGTTCGTTGGACCTGGAGAAAAGGGTTAAAAGATTGACGACATAGTGTGCGGCGTGGGGCTCGATATTGACTCGCTGTGCAGTGACAGCGTTGTCGAAAGACTTGTGAAAGTATTCCTGCAGGGTATGCACCCTGACGACTTTGTCACGTTTAGCCATAAGCAGTTCCTTGTTCCTGCTTCCCTCACCCTTAACCCCTATATTTCCTGATTCTGAGAATATGTCAAGTTCGAGATGGAATTTGTGATCGGGAAAGTTCCGGAAACAGGCTCGAAAACAGTGAAAAAGCGTTCGGGCCAAAACCGACAGGCACTGAACGTGGTTTCAGAGAGATCTGTAACACGCCCCCCGGTAATGTTGTTACAAATCTCAATGCCAAAACCGCCCAGGCACAGTGATTCAACCCAACCTGATCAACGCACAGTCACGGGTTTACGACTGTTCCAATACTCAAAGCGATCAGCAGCGGTATACACCCACAGCACAGCGCCGAACGGTGCGTCGGGCAACCCCGGCATAGCTCACTGGTGTGAGTGGCCGGCCAACCCGGGCTTCAGCATCAGGCATCGTACTTTGCACGCCCGGAATCTCCATACGGTCTCCGATTTCAGCGGCTACAACCACAAGGAATCCAGTCGCGGCCACCAGGCCGATCCTTTTCCACATTTTCATTGAGATTCTCCGTTTACAGGTTCGAAGTGTGACGGCAGGTCGCCCGCGCCTTTGAGGTCGTTCAATTCCACTTTGGTCGCACTGCTTGAATTTTTGAAGGTGTAGTCGCCACGGTCCGCATCAGCCCCAGTTTTCCAATTGCTGAACTGAACCGAATACTGCGGTCCGTTGGCTACCATCTTGGAAGCAATCACATACTTGCACGGAACCGGCATATCGCCTTGTGCGATCCAAATCTGAAAATCAACCTCTTCCTTTCTGAATGCCAGCCAGTCGCATTCAATGCCACCAATCACGCCGCTGCCCAGATCCTTGATGTCAATCACATCCGCCATCAGCGCGTCATATGCATCAAGGGTGAGCAAATCGGCTGCAGGAAGCGGCCTGGAATACTGCTCGCGCAATTGCTTCACCAGGTGGTCGATGTCTCCTGGAACTTCAACCTGGGTGTAGAGATTTTCATTTTTCCCCAGAATTGTGAGCGTCTTGCCGTCAAAGTTCATATGCACATCTGCAAAGCCACCCATGCGTGTGACATGGATTTTGTCGGGGCGGCTTAGCTGTAGTGAACCGGAGCTGGCCAGCCCAAGCACTTGATCATCCGGCGTGACTACTTCAAGTGAGGCGTCGTAGTTGAAGGAAACAGCGGATTGGGCCGCCAGGTATTCAGACATCGCTTTCAGCAGACGCTTTGCATCCGTTTCGTCCGCGTTGGCCGTCGTTGACAATGCGAAAAAAAGAATCAGGACCGCAAAGGCCGCAACACCTGATCCCGTCCAACGCCTGCCAGTCATAAAAGTATCGGTTGTATTCATCCTGCGTTTCCCTGTGATTAAATTTGGAAGTTAAAAAGTGAGGACATGCAGTTCAAGTGTACTGCGGTTATCGCGTTCAGGTAGCAAAAAATTGAGGCATGGGAACAATCCACCCGAATTTTGGGGGGCAGAATCCTCTGATTGGTTTCCGGAATGCTCTGCTCACCTGGCTTCCGGCCGATCAGGCCTGAGCGAGTCCACCAACAGGTCGCGCCGGGAACTTCTCTTGCCCTGTATCGGGTCAATTGATCAGCCATTGAGCTCTTACAGCCACAATCAAGGGATCAACACCATCAAATTCATTGCCCGGCCGATCCACATCCACCACTTTCACAACGTTTCCCATCAGGCGGATGTCGTCATTAAGATACCAGTTGAGACCAAGCGTCAGGTTGGTTTCACTACCACCGTTGACGTCGGCATCGCTCAGATCAACGTAGCTGGCGCGCACCGCAACTTCCCAGGCGCCCTTGCCACCTTTGAACATGGGGCTTGATACTTTTTGAGGGCGAAACCTGCCCTGACCCAGATCGAAATTTCTCGAGTCGTTGGTGAGGAACCAGCTTCCCAGGACGTACACACCCCAGAAACTCACTGTCGGACTGGAATTTCTTTCGACTTGTGCCGCAACGATTTCCTGTTGCCAGGAAAAGCGCCCACGAACCTGGCTTGCTTCAAGTCCGAATTTGATGATCTTGTCAGCGTCACTGATCTCTCCGGTATCCACGAAGCGGGTGTTGGATGTCCCAATTTCAGGTCGCGAGCGAAACTGTGTGTCTTTGCTGTCAACGTTGACCCGGTAGGAAAACGAACCGCCAATATTGACACCCTTACGACCAGCAAAATCTATCGGAGAGTGCACATAGTGCAGTACCAGTGCCTGGCCGCTGTTTGACTGGCCATCCTGTTCAGGATTGAAAACAAGGATGGCGCCATTGATGATGCTGTTTGATGTTCTTCTGAGCCAGTTGACCCCACCGGCCCTTCGTTCTGAAAGAGCGGCCACGGGAAGTGCTTCTTCCATAAAAACCTGCGAAGCAGCACCGCTGACCGATTCAAGACTGAATGCTGGCTTGGTAAACCCCAGTTTGAGCAAGGCTCTTGGCCAGCCGGTGTACACGGCGTAACTGTCGTTGATTTCGAGGTCACCACCCTTGTTGTAATCCGCAGATAACTTGACTTGCCAGTTTGTTCCCAGTTTTCGGTGAAATTTCAGCTTCGCCTTGCGCAAGGTGAGATCCGCACCGGCAGGTTCATCGTTGAGTGGCACATCGACAAAGATTTCGCCGCCCCACCTGAAGCCAAGCAGAGGGGACTCTTTTTCAAGCAACACGGAATGGATGGGATGCTGGAGTCTGTCCTGGACTGTTTGCTGAGCGTTTGCCCAGGGACTGAACAGAGCCAGTGCCATGACAAGAACGCTGGCGCCAGTTCTGGCACCAGCGTTCAGCTCCGCGAGCCTGGATTCAATCAGGTCGAATGCCTGGCAAAACATGGCTCGCCAGGAAAATGGCGAAAAAGCCTGTTGCAACTGATTGCTCGTAACCTAGCTGGAGCTATCCTTTTCCTTGACCTCGCCAAGATGCCTGGCAAGCATATCTGCCCAGTGGCGCAGGATACGATCGGCTG
>DATFLY010000146.1:0-36396 GCA_035267185.1 Lysobacterales bacterium
TTCATGGCCAAGCACACGGACGAGTCTTTGCCATGCTTCCTGTCGCTCCCTCCTCAGTGCACTGGTGACCTCGGCGAGCACCAACAATGTGTGTGGACGGCCGTCCATGCGAAAAGGACGGTGACGCACCACGAATCGCCCCGCCCCGCCAGGAAGGGACAGGCTGACCGGCTCCAGCCCGGTTTCCTCCAACAAGGCATCGACGCCTATGCTCGCGGCAGTGGTGCCTGGTAACAGCCTGGAACCTATCAGTGTTTCAGCCGCCGGGTTGGCGATCACGAGTTTCTGCTGAACATCAAAAGTAAATAATGGCAGGTCTATTTCCTGCATCACCTTTTCCAGCAAGGCGCGCGACTCCTGCTCTTCCCGTGCCCGGTTGCGCAGGTCCATCGCCAGTAAATTAATCTCCTGGGCCAGCTCACTCATCACCCCGCCCCGGTCCCGCCGAACCCGGAGTCCGTAATCTTCATACCGAATGGCTTCAAGGATATTGGCCAGGCTTTGCACGGGCGCCAGCAATCGATTCTTCAGGCGCCATGTCAGCGCCAACAGGAATACCAATGCAAGCGCCCACAACACCCAATCGAGGGCCGGATTGGTCTGGGGCAGCAGAATATCCACAGCCCAGAGCACCAAAACGCCAACGCCCGCCGCAAGAATGGCCAGCACAACCCGGCTTTCCATAGACCAGCGACGCATCACTCAGCCGCCTTCAGCTGAAAGACCAAGCTTCTCCAATCGGCGATACATTGCACTGCGGCTCAAACCGAGCGCCTGGGCAGCCTCCTGTACGTTGCCGTCGAATCGCTCGATTGCGTTGCGGATCAACAATCGTTCCGCGTCTTCCAGTTTCATGACTTGTCCGTCACCCGGTTGTGCTTCATTACGGGAAGACAAGGCGAGGTCTCCGGCCTGGATCTCATCGCCGCTGGACAGCAATACAGCGCGCTCCACGCAATGAGACAGTTCGCGAACATTGCCAGGCCATTGGTGTGATCTGAGCGCGGTGGTTGCATTCGGGCTGAAGCTGAGTTTTCGGCCATGGCGCTGGCATTGCTGGTCCAGGAACCGGGTTGCCAGTGCCGGAATATCCTCTGCTCTTTCCCGCAGTGACGGAATGTGAATTTCAACGGTGTTGAGCCGGAAAAACAGGTCGCGGCGAAAATTTCCGTCGTCGATCATGGTCTGCAGATCGGCATTGGTGGCGGTCAGAACCCTGACATTGGCTGTGCGTGTGCGGCTGCCGCCAACCCGCTCAAAACTGCCGGATTCAAGAACCCGAAGGAGCTTTGCCTGTTGTGCCAGGGGTGTATTGCCAACCTCGTCCAGGAATAATGTTCCACCGTCTGCCAGTTCGAAGCGGCCGCTTCGAGAGTCGCGCGCATCGGTGAAGGCACCTTTGACATGGCCAAACATCTCACTTTCAAACAGCGCCTCCGGGATGCTTCCCATGTTGACGCTGATAAATGGCTCATCTGAACGCGTAGACCAGCGGTGAATCAGTTCGGCGACCAGGTTCTTTCCTGTTCCGTTTTCGCCAGTGAGCAACACACTGGCATCTGAGGGTGCCACCTGGCGGGCCAGCTCCAGAACGCGGCGCATGCCGGATGATTCGGCCACCACTTCGCCGCCAATTCGATCTTCGCTTTGAATCTGCGCGATCTCACGCAAACGCTGGGCACCACGCGTTGCAGCACATCGTTCAAGATGGGTGCGCACCACGGTTAGCAAACGGGTGTTGTCCCAGGGCTTTTCGATGAAGTCACAAGCCCCGCTTTGCATCGCTGAAACCACCAGGTCAACGGAACCCCAGGCCGTCATCGCAACGGTTGGAAGTCCAGGGTCAATTTCATGCAGCGACTGCAACAGGTCCAGGCCTTCCTTGCCGGAAGTGGTATCGCGCGTGTAATTCAGATCCAGCAGCGCAAGAGAAACACCTCCCTTTTTGACTGAATCGACGACCGCCTGTGGACTGTCTGCAAGCAAGACCTTGTATCCCTGGTCGGCCAGCAGCAGCCGCAGGGCCTCGCGCACATCGCGCTGGTCGTCGGCAACCAGGAGGGTTTGTTGTTCCGCGGTATGTCCACTACTCATACCGTAATGTTACAGCCGGATCGACCCGAGTGGCACGCCATGCGGGCAAAGCACAGGCCAAAAGTGCGACCAGACCAAAAACAACGATGATGCCTGCATAGGTAATCGGATCCGTTGTGCCAATGCCTATCAGCACCGATTTCAGGGTCTGGCTAAGGCCAAGCGCCGCGGCCAGGCCGATTGCCAATCCAATGCCCACAAGGATCATTCCCTGTCGAATCACCAGCGCAAAGATTCCACCTGGAGGCGCACCAAATGTGAGTCGAACGCCCAGTTCGGGGCGCCGCTGTCGAACCCGGTAAGCCAGGACACCATAGAGGCCCACGGCAGCCAGGATCAGTGCCAGGCCTCCGAAAATTGTGGTCAGCGTCATCGTAAACCGAACCGGTGCGGTGCTGTCGGCAACGATATTTTCGAGCGTGTCTTCATTCTGCAATGGCACATCGGGATTCATTTCACGAAGCAGCGCCCTGAGCGGTGCCAGCAGCGCCATGGGATCACCCGACGCCCGCACCGCCCAGCCAAACCCATTGCCAAAACCAATTGAATCGGCAAACGAACTCACAATCCACAAGCCCTCCGATGTTTCCTCATCCAGTGTGTTGTGTGCAATATTGGCAACCACGCCGATCACCTCGACCGGTTCACCCTCGGCTCGATCACTCCGCCGCATAAACAACGACTTGCCCAACGGTGACTCATCCGGCCAGGCCAGGTCGGCCAGAGCCTTGTTTATTACAACGTAATTGCGTGCGGTTTCCTGGTCCTGCTGCGTAAAACCACGGCCGGCCAGCATGGTGGCGCCAATGGTTTCAAAGTACCCGGGAAAAGTGATGTGGTACTGCGCCTGGCGGGCCGAGCCATCATCAAAAGTGACGATATCGGTTGCCCAGCGGCTGCCGAAAGTAATCCCGCTGAGTGGCAACGGGAATGCTCCACCTGCCGAAACCACGCCCGGCAGGGCTTCAATGCGCTCACCCACTTCCCTGTGAAAGGCCAGTTGCTGCTCCGTTTCAGGAAACAGCTCTGCAGGCAGGTTATAGGCAAACGTAACCACGCCCTGAGGATCGAAACCCGGGTCACGACTGACCAGGTCTGCAAAGCTGCGAATCATCAGGCCGGCGCCCACCAGCAATGCAAACGAAAGCGCCACCTCGGCCACCACCAGTGCATTACGCCAGCGTCCACTGCCACGGGATTCCTGCTGAGCAGTGCGGTCCTTGAGTTGCCCTGCCATGTCACGCCGTGCGGACATGGCTGCAGGAACACTGCCAGCCAGCAAAGTAACAATCGCCACCACCACAAAAGTGTAAGCCAGCACCTTGAAATCAATACCAATGCTGCTGAGTTGTGGGAGGGTCTGCGGCTGCATGGCAATCAGCACCGGTAACGCGAGCGCAGCAAGGATCACGCCAAGCACCCCGCCAACCAGCGCCAGAATGCTTGCTTCAATCAGTCCAAAGCGGAACATCCTGCCGCGACTGCAACCCAGTGCAGCACGAATGGCGATGTCACGCTGGCGCGAGGTCGCCCTTACGAGTAACAGGTTTGCAACATTTGCACAGGCAATCAGCAAAATCAGTCCAACTGCACCGGTCAGGACCCAGACTATGGCCCCGATATCCTTGGTCAATTCCTGGTGCAACGGCACCACCCTGTGACCCAGGTTGAGTGTCGAGTAGAGCGGTTCTTCCTCTGCAATCCTGGCTGTGATCGCAGCCATCTCTGCCTCGGCCTGGGAAATGCTCACGCCAGGTTTGAGGCGTCCCACCACGTTCATAAATACGCTGTTGCGCGGCGAATTGGCCAGGTCCACGCGCGAAGCCTCAAACACCTCAGGCTCGGCATTGCCACCACCTGGCAACAGTAACTGGAACCCGGGTGGCATCACCCCGGCAATCGTGACCGGGCGAAAATCCAGGTAGATCGTTGATCCAATCACTCCTGGATCACCACCCAGTCGTGTTTGCCAGAATGCGTGACCAAGGATGACTGTGCTTGGTGGATTGAAAGTATCGAATGGTGGTTGTACGCCTGGCGGCACATCGTTTGGGCTGTAGGCTGCATCGAGCTGATTGAAATCACGCCCCAGCATGGGAGACACACCAAGCAAGCTGAACATGTTCCAGGTCACCCCCATGGAATTGATCTGCTCGGTTTCAGTGCCAGGGGCCTTTTGATAAACATGTTGGTTGCCGAAAGCACCGGCAAAGTCTTCAAACTGATCTGCATTGCGCTGGTAATCATCAATCTCCCGCGGCGCCGCCGGCCATGTGTCGATATCGCGCGAGGGCAGCACACCCCAGACGGCAACCAGGCGGTCAGGCTCCTCGTAGGGAGGCGGGCTCAACAAGGTGGCATCAAGAACCGTGTAAATGGCGGTATTCGCGCCAATGCCCAGGGCAAGCGTGATGATCGCAATCACGGAGATCAATGGATTCTTAACCAGCGACCTGGTTGCCTGCCTGACGTCCTGCCAAATTCCGTTCATTTCGATACCTCTGAAAAAACTTGATTATTCATAACGAAGTGCCTCAACTGGTTGTAGTCGAGCAGCGCGGCGTGCAGGCAAATAGCTCGCGACCAGGGATGCGATCAATACAACGGCCACAACGACGAACAAGGTCATCAGGTCGCGTTCAGATACCCCAAACAACAGCGATCTAAGCACGCGGGTTAAGGCCATTGCAGCGGCGATCCCGGCCACAATCCCCATAATCGTCAACATCATTCCCTGGCGTAACACCAGGCGAAAGACACTCTCCCTGGTCGCTCCAAGTGCCATGCGAACACCCATTTCGCGAGACCTCTGCGCCAGCGTATAACTCAGGACCCCGTGCACGCCGACCGTTGCCAATACCGTGGCAAGCAAGGCAAACGATGCGAGCAACAGCATGGTGAAGCGTCTTTGGCCCACTGAACGTGAAACTGAATCGGCCAGTGGCTCGACACCGAAGACCGCCAGGGCGGGATCAATTTCTTCTATCGCACGCTTTGCTGAAGAAACCAGTGCGACCGGGTCTCCCGCGGTCTTCAGTAAAAGAGCATGGGCTCCATCCGCAGAGGGTGCCTGCGCCATGGGATAGTAAATTGCCGGAGGGGCTGCCTGATCCATACCGTAAATTTTTTCATTGGCGATGACCCCGACGATCGCACGCCGTGAACCCCACATATTGACCTCGGCACCAATCGCATCACCTTCCGGGAAGAATCGATCAACGGCCGCCTGGTTGATCAGCGCCACGGGCGCTGCCTCTGTGCTGTCGGTCTCTTCCAGGCCACGCCCGCGATTTAACGCCAGACCAACCGTATTCAGATAGTCAGGTGTAATTCTTCGTACAGAGATCTCGGGCCAGTCATTGCCATCGGCTTCACGACCCACCACGCTAAAACTGTTGGTAAAACCCTGGTCAACCGGACTGTTACCAACAATCGCTGCCGATTCAACGCCGGGTATGGCCGAAACGCGCAACAACAGTTCATCATTGAAATCATGCATTTCACGGAAATCCGGCCAGACCGCGAAATCCACCGGGTAACGGCTTGCCGGCAGTTGATATTCTGCCTTGAGCACACCTGCCGTATTGAAACCCGCATCGACCTGGGTGAGGTTCCAGAAACTTTTGACCAGCAAGCCTGCGCCCACAACCAGCATCACGGCGAGTGCCAGTTGCGCCACCACCAGTGCAGAGCGAATCCGCCCTGCCAGCGTCCGGCCTGCTCCGACGCTGCCACCGCCTTCAGCCCGGAGCAAGGCGTTCAAATCGAGTCGACGGGCCTGCAAAACAGGCACGAGGCCGAATGCCATGCCAACAATGGCAGTCACGCCCAGCGAGGCCAGCAGCACCCTGGAATTGATACCGACGTTGTCCAGTCGCGGCACGTCGTGAGGTGCCAGGCTGAGTAAGAACTGAGTTCCCCAGGTCGCAAAAATCAGACCAAGAATGCCGCCCGCCAGTGCAAGCACGACACCTTCAGCCAGGAACTGCCCGGCGAGCCGTCGCGAGTCGGCGCCCAGCGCTGCCCGCATCGCGACATCACGGGACCTGGCCGTACCTCTTGCCAGCAACAGGTTGGCAACATTCACGCAGGCCACCAGCAGCAGCAATACAACCGCGCTCAGCAGAACGTACAAGGCAGGCCGGACCGGCCCAAAAACAACATCGGTCAGAGGTTCTACATTGGCGCCACGTCCATCATTTGAGTCGCGATAGGTTTCTTCAAGGCTGTTTGAAATGGCAGACATTTCCTGTTGTGCAGCCTCGATCGTTGCACCGTCTTCAAGCCGACCAAGGGTGAAAATCGGATGCGTATGACGCGTATAAACAACCGGATCCGGTTGTAGTGGTAACCAGACATCTATATTGACGCGTCCCACGCGATCAGCAAAACCACGAGAATAGGCGGCAGCGCCGAGTATCTGCAAAATACCAAACTCGGCATCATCCGGGATCACACCAATGATTTCTGTCGGAACATCATGCAATCGCAGACTTTGTCCAATGGCAGACGGATCACGTGAAAACAAACGCTCCCATAAACCCTCACTGATCAGGACCACCTCAGGAGCGCCTGGCTGATCTTCCTCTTCGTTGAACCAACGGCCGGCAATGGGCCTGATGCCAACCATCTTGAGAAAATCATAAGTACTGCGAACAGCGGCTAACCGTGTTGGATCGCCCGAATCGGGCACCAGGTTGACCTCACTGCCTGCAAAGGCGGCAATATTTGAAAATGTGGTTGTGCGTTCTTCAAAATCGATAAAATCGGGTACCGATGCGGGTTCGCGCGTGGTCGAACTGTTGCGATCGGTTTGCCACACCATTGCAAGCCGATCGACTTGCTCAAACGGTGAAGTGCGCAGAAGAACACCATCGATCACCGAATAAATTGCAGTGGTGGCACCCATCGACAAGGCCAGTGTAATCAGGACAATCACTGAAAACTGCGGACTCTTGGTCAATGAGCGTATTGCATACCCAAAATTCTGTGACCAGTTCTGCCAGATTCCTTTCATTTTTCCACCAACAGCTCATTCATAACGCAGTGCTTCAATCGGCTGCACGCGCGCCGCGCGCCTGGCGGGAACCATCATGGCCAGCAAGGCAGCCAGGACCAGCAGCATTGATACTGAGCTGAACACCTGTAGATCAAACGGCTCGACCTCGTAAAGCATGTTGCTTAGCAGTTGACCAAATACCGCCGTCAGAGCCACACCCGCTGCCATGCCGATTCCCACGAGCCAGAGCCCACCAACCAGAACCAAGCGGAGTATGTCGAACTGGTTGGCACCCAATGCAGTTCGGACACCGAACTCCCGCGTTCTTGCACTGACGTTGTAGGAAACCACCCCGTAAACACCAGAAGCTGCCAGCAGAAGGGACAACAAGGCGAAAGCGCCAACCAATGCGGCAACCTGGCGGGGCGTGCGAACCGATTCATTGACCAGGTTTTCCATGGGTGTTGGAACCCAGATCGCCAGACCAGGATCCACTTCTGCGAGCGCGTTTCTCACCACCGGCAGCAATGCCAATTCATCGCCCTTGGTGCGCATCACCACGAAGAACTGGCGGTTGGCGAAACGGCTGGTTGGCAGATATAAGGTGGGGTCCGGTGGAGTCGAAAGACCATTGAAACGCAAATCGCCATACAACCCTACGATTTCACAGGATATGGCAGAGCTGTTGGGAGACAGAATGACCCGTGTTTCAAGAGGGTCGCGGCTGCCCAGGTAACGTTCCACGTACGTCTCTGTCGCCAGCACCACACAGGCGCCGTCAGCACGGTCGGATGCGTTGAAATCACGACCCCGAAGCAACGGCACCTCCAGGGTTTCAAGATAGCCACTGGATACCCGGCTGTACCAGGTTCGCAGAGGGTTGCCATCCAGCGGCACTCCCTCAATCGCCGTTCCGGTATCGGTGATCAGGTCACTCATGGGCAGCGTCGATGAGAATCCAACGTTTTCAACACCCGGAATACTGCTGAATCGTTCCAGCAATTCATCGTGCACGACTCGCAATGCATCGGTATCCGGATACCGGGTATCGGGAAGATTCAGCGCAAAGGTCAGTACCCCATCCGGCTTGAATCCAGGATCAACGTCGAGAATTCGGGTCAGGCTTTTCAGAAACAGCCCGGCGCTGACAGTAAGCGCCAACGCCAGTGCGAATGTACCGGCCACGAGCACGGCGCGCATCCTTTGCCCGCCACGATCACCAGAACTGCCACGGCCGCCGCTGCGCAGTGTTTCGCTGACCTCGCGACGACTGGCGAGCCAGGCCGGAACACTACCAGCAACCAGGCCGGTGCTGAGCGCGATCATCAGGGCAAAACCCATCACCCGAAGGTCGATTCCCAGCGAAGTGGTGTCAGCAAGCGACGCGGGCAGCGCCATTGCGATCCACATCATGCCAAACCAGGCCAGCCCCACGCCAACGAACATGCCCAATAACGAGAGCAGGGTGCTTTCGATCAACACCTGCCGCATGATCCGGGAACGACTGGCGCCAATCGCTGAACGAATGGCAAGTTCACGTGCCCTGCTGACAGCTCTCGCCAACAAGAGATTGGCGATATTCGCGCAAGCGATCAGTAAGACCAGGAACGTTGCACCCAGCAGCACCAGCAATTGTCGGCTTACACCCTGAACCAGCAGCTCCTGAAGAGGTTGAACATAACCTGACAACTGGCGGAGTGAGTGATACTCCGCAGCCAGGCTGGCCTGAATAGCGTCCAGGTCGGCGTCCGCCTGTTCAATACTGACCCCGGGCTTGAGCCTGGCGATCACCGGAAGAAAAAAGCCCTGTTCAGGGTCAGTTGCACCCTGGAAAGGCTTGAATAACTTTGCGCCAAGCTGTGTTGGCGCGTTGAAGTCCGGCGGCAGCACACCCACCACCGTCCAGGGTTGTGCATTCAATGTGACACTGCTGCCCAGCACGTTGGGATCGCCACCCAGTTCGCGCTGCCAGAATTCATGACTGGCAATGACAACCCGTGGGCCATTCTCTACATCTTCTGCCTGGGTAAACGCCCTGCCCCGTGCCAGTGGCACCCCCAGTGTCTCGAAAAACCGCCAGGTCACCCTGGCGCCCCGCACCATTGCAACGCCCTCTTCCTGCGTCAGGGTTGTGTCCCAGGTATCGATGCCGGCAATTGATTCGATGGTGGACAGGGAGCGTTCCCATTCGAGAAGAACACCCGGGTTAACGATGTCCTGCTTTGCAAAGCCGCGTTCTGTTCCGTCAGCCCAGAGCATCACCAGGCGATCGGATTCAGGGTAGGGAAGATCCTTGAGCAACAGAGCATCCACTGCAGAAAAAATTGCGGTATTTGCCCCGATGCCCAGGCCGAGGGTCAGGACAGTCACAAAGACGAAAGCCGGGCGTGTCGCAAGCCCGCGGGCCACTTGCCAGACTTCAGCCCAGAATGCGCTCATCGTGCAGCCGCCAGCTCGCGTACCCGATTGTCCTCATCCTCGCGAAGCCGATGCATGGTTTCTTCATCGACAATGCGACCATCGAACATAAAAATACGGGTCTGGGCGAAATCAGCATAACGGGGATCATGCGTCACCATGCAAATGGTGGCCCCGGTTTTGTGCAATTCGTCGAGGAGCAGCATGATTTGCTCACCATTCCTGGAATCCAGGTTGCCTGTCGGCTCATCAGCAAGCAGGATCGAAGGTGAGCCCACCAGTGCACGTGCCACTGCCACGCGCTGTTGCTGACCGCCGGACAATTGTGACGGATAATGGTTAAGGCGATGCGCCATACCCACTCGCTCCAGTGCATCCAGGGCCTTCTCGCGCCGTTCTTTACGACTAACCCCATCACGATATGTCAGAGGCAATTCAGTGTTCTCGGCGATGGTCAGGTCACCAATCAGGTTGAACGCCTGGAAAATGAATCCAATCTCACGGTTCCGAATGCTGGCACGCTCATTGACCGTGATGTCTTCCACCGGAACGCTGCCCAGCCAGTACTTGCCATCGCTGGGCGTGTCCAGCAATCCAAGCAGTGACAGCAAGGTCGACTTGCCGCAACCCGAGGGTCCGGAGATCGATACGTACTCGCCTTCCTGGATCGAAAAGTGAATACCGGCCAGGGCATGAGTCTCCACCTCGTCGGTGTAGTAGACCTTGCGGATGTCTTCCATCTTGATCAGCGGGTTTTCTGAATTCATGCTCGCTTCCTTTGAATCTGCTAAATGTTGTTTATTCATTCAAGTTTCAGGGTGTCAAAATCGTCCCAGGCCGAGGTATCCGAGAGGATCACCAGGTCTCCGGGCGCCAGGCCCGACTCGACTTCAATCAGGTTCACCGATGCCCGGCCGAATACGACGTCGACTCGACGAGCCGCTCCGCTTTCATCCATTTTGAACAGGCTCAGCGTGCTGCCAGGCTGCCCATATGCGGGGCGCCCGACGAAGATCACGTCACTCAGGCGTTCGATTTCGATGGTGCCGTCCACTGACAGGTCCGGACGGGCACCCGCAGGCAGGTCGCCAACCAGCTCAACATCCACCTGCACAGTGCCGTTTTGTACTGCAGGATCGATTCGAATGACTCGTCCTTCAACAATTCCATTTCGGGTGTCGACATTGACCGGCTGATCAAGCTGAACGTCTCTTGCCTGGGTCTCGGAGATACGCAATTCTGCGATCAGTTCGTCAGGACGAGCCACGCGGGCCACATTGGCCCCCAGCGGCACCTGCTGACCTTCTTCCACTGGCACTTGCTGCAAAACACCGGCGATTCCGGCCCTGATGCTGAGATCTTCGACCTGCTTGTCGCGCTGTTGCATCAGGCGATTGGCCTGCTCGACCGAGGCCCTGCGGGCATCAAGCTGTGCCTTGATCGAGGACTGCAGGCGGCTGATTCTCTGCTCTTCCAGTTCGACCCGGACTTTGAGCTGATCGGCACGCAACTGTGATTGCTGATACTGGAGTTTGGAAACCACACCATCCTTGGCCAGACCCCCTTCAGCCTCGGCCTGGAGACGAGCGCTTTCATAGTCAGCCTGGACAGCAGCAAAATCAGCACGTGCGTCCAGCAACTGACGATCGAGTTCAGCTTCCAGTGACAGCCAGTCTGCCTCAGCCGCAGCCGCCTGCCAGCGTGCCTCATCAGCCTGCTGCATCAATTCGGGGTTTGAAAGCTCGGCCACGATCGTATCGGCCTCCACACGGGCACCGGGCTTGACAAGCAGCCTTTCGACCCGACCCGCAGAAGCTGCAGGAATCCAGCGGATTTCCTTTGGCACCAGTGTTCCGGGGCCTCGAACCTCGCGCAGAAATTCACCTTCGCGAACGGTATCCATCCACACGGCATTGCGCGCCACCGTGGGCGCAGCCGGCCCCAGGGATGAAACCGCAACACCAACCACCACCAGGGCAACGATGCCAATCGCACCATAAATCCACTGCTTTTTCTGGCGCCTTTGTTTTATATCGGGACGATGAATATCAACCATGATGTTTTATATGCAGATTTAGTGCCAGTTTTGTAACTGATTGATAAAAAAGCATATATCCTTGTCTTTGGTCCTCAGATAAATTCACTTTTCCCAAATTCGGGAAATCGGGTCTCACTTTCGAGTTACCGCTTCAGCACAAGTGACGGCTGGATCCGACTGGCACCAAGGGCCGGAACCAGGCAGGAAAAGACCGCCACCACTGTCAGCACCAGCAGGGTTGCACCCAGCACACCACCTGACAGGGAAATCACGGAAGGAGAAATCCTGGCAACCACCTGTGATGCCAGTACCGCACCGCCCAGGCCCAGCAGCAAACCACCTCCCACAGCCTTCATGCCGGTTCGCATGACCGTGCCCACAAGCGCCTTTCTGGAAGCCCCCAGCGCAAGTCGAATACCCAGCTCGAACCGACGCTGGCTGACCCAGTAGGCCAACGTTCCGTATACGCCCGCCGCTGCGACCACCAGGGCAATCATTGCAAAGACCGTCAGAAGGAATCCGAAAAATTTCTCGGTCGCGATTGAATCTTCTACCAGGGAGGTCAGGGGTAGTACGTTATAAGCGGGTTGAATCGGGTCTACCTCCAGCAGTGCACGTCGCATACTCCCGGCCAGTCCTTCAAATTCACCTTCTGCACGAATCGCAAACGAAAAAGAGTGGGTGGCAAACTGGGAAAATGAAGTAAACATCTCGGGGCGGCGTTCGGTGCCCAGGCCGTAATAGCTGGTATCGCCCACCACACCGATGACCTCAAACCACTCCCAGTCATAAGCCGGTGTATTAATCCGTTTACCCACCGCGTCTTCTCCCGGCCAGAGCTGCTCGGCAAGCGCCCTGGTCACCACAATGACTCCTGGTGAATCGTCAGTGTCTGTGGAATCAAAGGTTCGCCCCTGCAAAAGTGGCACACCCAGCGTCCTGAAAAAATCCGGGGTGACAATCCGGTAATCAACCTGGGGCAATGCACCTTCATAACCGGCCGGCATGTTTTCTGTCTTAACGGGCAGATCGTAGTTGGTACCCAGCGGGTCCATCGGAAGTGTCGAAGCAGCCGTGGCGCTTGCAACGCCCGGTAAGGCATTCAGTTTCTCAAGCACACTGTCGATGTATTGAGCCACATCATGATCTTCGGGATACCTTCTCTGTCCAAGATACACACGGGCTGCAAGAACGCCGTCAGACTGAAAGCCCGGGTCCGAGTTCTGGAGCTTGTTGAGCGTGTAAATCAGGGATCCGGATGCAGACAATAGTGTCACAGCCAGTGCAACCTGACCCGCCACCAACAGCACGCGCAAGCTGCTGGCTCGTTTTCCGCCTGCCAGGCTTCTTCCGCCTTCGGAAAGCAAGGATTGCAGATCCATCCGACCCGCCTGGTAAGCCGGAATCAATCCGAACACAACGGCAGTAATCAATGAGGTGAGCCAGCCAACCAACATCACAAAGATGCCCACGCTCGATTCGCCAACGCGTGGTAAAAGTTCAGGTTGAAACGACAAAAGCGCAGGCTGGAGAATGGCTGCAAGACCCACTCCTATGGCGCCACCCAGCGCACCAAGCACGAGGGTTTCCGTCAGGACAATCTGAATCAGCCGCCGCCGGTTGGCACCCAGGGCCGCACGCACAGCCAGTTCGCCTGCCCGGGTTGTGGCGCGGGCCAGTGTCAGGCTGGCAATGTTGGCGCAGGCCAGCAACAACACCAATGCAGTCGCCCCCAGTGCGGCCAGCAGGGAGGCACGCACCCCGCCTGAGATGTAATCATCCAGTGGAAAGATCCGGGTTTCAGCGCCTGAGTAAATATCGGCCAGGCCGTCTTCTTCCAGCAAGGCATCAATGTGTGCGAGATCCGCGGCTGCCTGTTCCTGGCTGACACCTGGTGCCAGGCGGCCAACCACCCAGAGCCAGCGATCATATCGTTCCCAGCGTTCCACCTGGTTTGAAAACCCCGTGGGGACATAAACATCGACAGCAAGTGCAGGAAGCTCATCGCTCCTGGGCATCACCCCGATCACCTCCACCGGGTTGTCATTCAACCTGATGGTTTGGCCGATGATTTCCGGGTCCTGCCCCCACAAATCAGTCCACAGACGATGGCTGATGACGATGTTCGTTCCCACCTGTAATTCTGCTGCATCATCCAATGCAAAGCCGCGACCCAACATGGGCTGGATGCCCAGGACCTGGTGGAAATTCGGATAGACTGCAAGACCATCAATAGAGATCGGCCCATCCCCAGGGTCAAGAACCAGGCGGCTGGCGCCGAAAGCAGTCAGATCTTCAAAGGTCTGATTCATCTCCCGCCAGTCGACAAAAATTGAGCTGGACGCATCGCCGGCGATCATCTCGTCTGTCAGAGAGACTTCCTTCACCGCCACCAATCGTTCCGGGGATTCGAACGGCAGTGGCTGCAGCAGTACGGAATAGACCAGTGAGAAAACCGCGGTACAGGCACCAATGGCAACTGCCATGGTTGTGATGACGGCCCAGGAGTAGCCCTGTGCTTTGATCAGGCCTTTGATGGTTTGTCGAATCAGGTTCATGCGAAATCCGTTGCTGACAAAAGTTTGTAAAAGACACCCTGGATATGCAGATTATGTGCCAAATTCATAAACTTCTGATAATCAGGGTTTTTTTTCGGCCTGAATATATTCGCCCAACATACTATGTCCCGTGATTGAGAATCCGAATCTCACTTTCAGGAACACAATGAAACGATTTTGATCTCGGTTTGTCTCCTGATTGCACCAACCCATCTTTCGGCATGTGACGAACAGCCACCAAATAGCGTCAAATAGTAAGTACAACATCTGAATGACAAAAAATTATCTATGTGGGAGATATTGATGTTCAAGAGAATCGTTTTCTTCAGGCGTCCGGCAATTGCTCTGTTGGCTGCGGTACTTGCAGCTTCTTTGCCCGCCTCGTCCATGGCGCAAACCATCAGGGAACATGAAGCTCAACAGGCCGAAGACGCAGAACGACCCTTCAAAATAGAGAGCCGTCAGCAATTTGCCTGCGCTGAAGTCGGCCTGTCCGAAACCGGTGGAGCCACAAGCCACGAAATTAACCTGACCCCAAAATATGTCGAACGCTGTGAATTGATTAAAGTTGGCACCAGGCTTCACGAATGCAAGAAGTACCGTTACACAGATGCCATCATAGACAATCGCGGCGTGGTAAAAATACCCACCGAGGATGGTGAACCGGTAGAATTCTGGTTTGACGAGGAAACGCGGATCACCGGCGGATCAGCTTCGCAACTCAGGGAAGGCGCCGGCAAAGGTACACTTACGTTCGAATGGCCAGACAAAAAATCATTCAAATACCTGTGTGCTGCCATGCATTAATGACAAAACAGGAAAGTTTAAGCGCACTTCGAAAGTCCTTTTTTTTATACGCCCTCTTGTTGACGACGACGGCGATACTTCCTGCAGGCTGTGCATTTGCACCGCCAACTGAGACGCCCCTGCCCCAGATCCGGTTTGTCGACAACAATAAGCAGTCCAGCGCACTGATCATCATGTTGCCTGGCAGAGGTGACCGGGCAGAAACATTTGTCGCTGAAGGCTTCCAGCACCAGGGTCAACAATTCGGCTTCGATACAATCATGGTTGATGCGCACTTTGGCTACTACAAAGAGCGCAGCCTGATACCCAGACTTCACCAGGATATTGTTCTGCCGGCCAAGGCTGCTGGCTACCAGGAAATATGGATGCTGGGTGTATCGATGGGTGGCTTTGGATCAGTGCTTTATGCGTCCAATCATCCTGAAGAACTGGATGGCGTGATCTTGTTGGCCCCCTATCTGGGCGACCGCAACGTCATTGACGAAATTGAAGAAAGTGGCGGACTTGAATCGTGGAACCCGGCTGAATCAAATCTTAAGGATTACGAAATCGCAGCCTGGTCCTGGCTCAGAGATTCAACCAGCAATGATTCACACTCGCAGGTGGTACTGGGGTACGGGCTTTCAGATCGCCTGGCATCTGCATATCCGGTTCTGCTTGAGCGTCTTGACGCTCAACAGATTTATACCGTTGAAGGGGGGCATGGCTGGCGTTCCTGGATTACATTGTGGAACGAGATTTCGGCAGAGCTTGATTTCCAACCAGATCCCCAGTGATCGGAAAACCATTCGATCACCTTAGACGACTGGCTTACCCGCTTCGATGATTTGCCCGCCAACAACGACATAATTTGCGCCTATAATAGGGTTAACTTCACAGGAAAGGGCCCTAGATATGCGCTTCGCTCTCGTTACGCTTGTTGTTGTCGCGTCCCTGCTTTTTGTAAACCCGACCCAGGCAAGAAACACGTTGCACCAACTTCCGATTGCCGATGTGTTGAACAACCCTGATTATGCCGCTCAGCTCGAAGGCGTAAAATTTTATTTTGGCAACCAGCCGCACCCTGAAGTGGTCAAGAGCTTTGGCCAGGATCGAACCAACAAGAAAACCAATGCTTTCGGGAAGTCCGATGATGAGGCGTGCCAGTGGGTCATGCTTTCCGCGTTGCTGCAGCTGAAGCAGCGGGCAGATCAGCTTGGCGCCAACGCGGTGATCAATATCAAATCAAACTACAAGAACAATCTGACCAGCAGTGAAACCGAATACACCTGTGGTGCCGGGGCCATTATGTCTGGTGTGGCGCTGGTCGGAGACTTTGTCCTGATTGAGTAAGAATTGCGATCAGGCGTGACGGCGGAAAATCAACGAGGTATTGATACCGCCGAATGCAAAATTGTTACTCATGACATATTCGGTGTCGATTGATCGCCCATTGGCTGTGATGTAATCGAGTTCAGCACATGCCGGATCGATATTGTTCAGGTTGATTGTGGGTGCAAACCACCCGTTCAGCATCATCTCAATCGCAAGCCAGGCCTCCAGCGCCCCACATGCACCCAGGGTATGGCCCATGTAACTCTTCATTGAACTGATCGGAATATCTGGCCCGAAAAGCTGATTTGTCGCCGTGGATTCAGCCACATCTCCCCGGTCTGTGGCTGTTCCATGGGCGCTGATGTATCCGATGGCCGCTGGTTCCAGATTTGCGCATTGCAGTGAAAGCTCCATCACGTGTTTCATGGTTTCCGGAGATGGTTGCGTCACATGCATGCCGTCAGAGTTTGTCCCGAAACCAACAATTTCGGCATAAATTCTTGCACCACGAGCCAGCGCATGATCCCGATCTTCCAGAATCAAGGTGCCAGCACCCTCTCCGATGACCAGGCCGTCACGATCGCGGTCAAAAGGCCGTGGCGTTGATTCGGGTTGATCATTCATTGTGCTGGTGGCGTAAAGCGTATCGAAGACAGCGGCTTCCGTGGGACATAGTTCTTCTGCACCACCAGCAATCATGATGTCCTGTAGTCCGTTTCGAATGGTCTCGTAAGCGAATCCAATGCCCTGGCTGCCTGACGTACATGCACTGGAAGTAGGAATCACACGTCCCTGCAAACCGAAGTAAACACCAATGTTTACCGGCGCAGTGTGGCCCATCATGCGAATGTATGTTGTGGCCGACAAACCTTCTACAGATTTTTTAAGGAGCATATCTGCAAAGTCTGCAGTGGCATCCGTACTGCCCGTTGATGAGCCATACGACACACCTGCCCTGCCCTGGTGCAGAACCGGATCGTCAAGTAAGCCTGCATCCCTCAGGGCGTTTTCACTTGCAGCCGTTGCCATTTTGGAGACCCGACCCATGGTGCGTGTTCGCTTGCGCGTGAAATGGGCGGGCGGCTCGAAATCGAGGACGGGTGCGCCAAGACAGGTATTCAGTCCTTTATATTCGGCCCAGGTTTCAATTCGCTGAACACCATTGGTGCCGGCACGCATACGCTCACTGGCTTTTGACCAGGAATCACCGATCGGTGAAAATGCCCCCATACCGGTTACCACGACACGGCTCATCAGCACAGTCCTCCATTGATGGAAATTACCTGTCGCGTGATGTAGGACGCATCCGGAGCGCACAGAAATGAAACCACTGCGGCCACCTCTTCAGGCGTCCCCATTCTTTGCAACGGGATGTGCCCGATCATCTCGTCCAGATGTTCATGATTGGTCATTTCAGTATCGATTAGTCCTGGCGCCACGCAATTGACAGTGATCTTACGTTTTGCCAGTTCAACGGCCAGTGCCTTGGTGGCACCAATGATTCCGGCTTTGGCAGCACTGTAGTTGGTTTGCCCGCGATTTCCCAGCAAGCCGGAGACCGACGACATGGTGACTATTCTGCCGGGTGCCCTGCGGCGGATCATTGGCATCACCAGTGGGTGCAACACGTTGTAAAACCCGTTGAGGTTGGTATCGATAATCGATTTCCAGTTGTCTTCAGACAGCATTGGAAACGCGGCGTCATGATTGCTGCCCGCATTACACACCACTCCGTAGTAGGCACCGTGCGAGTCCATGTCGTTTTCCAGGACGGCCCGGCACTCATCGGCATTGGCAATGTCGAATGACACAAGCCGGGCCACACCACCTGCTTCGGTAATGTGCTCAGCAGTGGCCTCCCCAGCATCACGGTTGCGACCGTAGTGAACCACCACCTGGAAACCATCGTCAGCAAGTCTTCGGGCAATTGCCCGCCCGATGCCAGAGCTGGATCCCGTTACCAGAATGGTGTTGTCTGTTTTACTCATGTGTTTATGCGTGTTCATTTAACCTGAAAGACGGTCAGCTTGCAGCTGGCCACGATCAGGTCCTCTTGTTTTATTTCGCACTCAAATGATGCCAATCCCTGAGCATCCCTGATGATCTCAAGACAACTGATTTGAAGCTCAATACCCTTTTCCAGGTGATCACAACTGGCCTCAAAATGCCGGGTTCCCAACAGCAACCCTAATGGCGGCCCTTTGCCTTTCAGACTCTCCAGGGCACCGGCATGAACCGCGATACATTGTGCCATGCATTCAATTCCAACATAGGCAGGAATTTGTCCGTCGAGCGTGAACAGCGGATGAAATTCAGGAACAGTCCAGGTGCATGTGGCAGACCTGGAATCGATCCTGGAAATCTGGTCCACCAGCAGCATTTCATCACGGTGAAGCGTGAATTTTGTTGCCGGTTGCCCCACCAGCATATCCAGCTGCCCTTTCAGTTCAACCTGTTCCATTGGATCCCGGGTGTAATTTTCTTTCAATGTTGTCCATCAGTCGTTGCGGAGCGCCCAGGCAGATTTCCATTGTTTCCAGAAACACCGGCACCTGGACGGTTGTGGCAGTCACACACCGCTCACCCGATTCATTGGTAATTTCATGGTCAACCGTGAGGCGGAACTCCCATTCGCGCAACGTGGCGGCCACCACGATTTTTTCGTTCAGTCGCAATGGCTTTCGATAACTCACATTCAGGTCCACAACCGGCCAAAGGAGCCCGGAATCCTGCATTTCCGGGTAACCGTACCCCAGCTCGTCCATCAGTCGGGCGCGGGCGCATTCGAAGTATTTCAGGTACCGCCCGTGCCAGACAACACCGGCCGGATCCAGGTCATTAAAAGGGATGGAGAGCTGGCAACTGGCCGTTAGTGGCGAATCAGAATCAATCATTTTTTTGCTCAATGGCCGGCTCCGAAGCGTCGTGGGTTCGGTCGTTCCAAAAATCGTAGAAATTAAACCATTGTAGTGGTGATCTAACAAGCTGGCGTTCAAGCGCATGTGCATATTTCTGCGCAACGGATTGCAGGTATGCCGGTCGGTCTTTTCGCGGCATCTGCAGTCGTTGAGAAAACTGCTCAAAACCCAGGAAGTGTTCGTTGTTCACGCGATAGCAGTGCAAAAGGTACACCGGGCACTGGAGCACCGCGCCCAATACATAGGGACCAATCGGAAAACCCGCCTTGTCTCCGAGAAACTCAGCGCTGGTGGTTTTTGCATCCTCATCGACGGGCACCCGATCACCAGCAATGATGACCCACTCACCCTGATCAATTTTCTCCTTTAGGCGCAGAGTCAGGGCCAGATCCAGATCTGTCACCTGAATCAGGTGCATCCGGGACAGAGGCTCGGCACCTTCCATAAGCTCCGCAAACTTGCTCGCATGCTTGTCATGCAACAGGACATTGATGACCAGATCAGGGTGGCGCCTGGAAATCCCGCGGGAGTATTCGATATTGCCGAAATGTGACCCCACCAGCAGGCAGCCCACACCCTGATCGACCACATCGAACAACTCCGTTTGTTCATCCGGGTCCATTGCGACAGTGGGAATTTCATCCGTCCAGGCCAGCATTTTCTGAAGGACCGAATGCCCGAACTCAAGGAGATGGAAAAAAGAAAGGTACCAGATGGGCCGATTGGGCAATGCACCAGGATATTGACGTTTGACACGAGACAAATAATCCCAGGACGCTCTGCGCGCAACGCCTCTGCGGAAATAGTAAAAAACCATCACCGGCACCAACGCTATGTTGAACGCCACGCGACCCAGGTGCCTGTAGACCCACGCCATGAAGCGCATTCCGCCGACTGCACCTGCCTCGTTAATTTTGGCCCAATGCTTTGCCATTTCAGCGGCTATCCGCCACGCACACGACGGATGAAAATCTGAGGTGCCCGCACCAGCATTCCCAGGAGCAGGCGCGTGTGCATCCAGGTAATTTCAAGGTTGTCACCGAGATATCGAAAATGGGAACGCCCCTCCTTGGGGTATTTTACCTGCACAGGGACAAAGCACAGGTTGATCCCCGACCAGCTGGACCGAACCAGTATTTCAGGGTCAAAACCCATTTTCTGAGGCAGTTTTGTCCCGGTGAGCAGTGGTTCGACCTGGGCCAGAGGGTAACAACGAAAACCGCACATGGCATCTACGATGGAAAAACTCAGCGCTTCGATTCGGCACAATCCGTTGGTCAGCACCCGACCATATTTGCGCATGGCTGAAATGGTTTCATCGAAAACCGGCGCGCCACACACCAGGGCGTCCGGGTGCTGTTCTGACATGGCCAGCAATTCTCCCAGGCAGTCAATATCGTGCTGTCCATCAGCATCAATCTGGAGTGCGTGGGTGTAGCCCTTCTCCGTTGCCAGCCTCAGACCGGTGGTCACCGCGCCGCCTTTTCCAAGATTTTGCTCATGCCGATAAAGCGTGACATCGAATCCGGATTCAGTGATTAACCGCTTAAGCGCCATGAACACAGGCTCCGGGCTTGCATCGTCAACCACGATCAAAGGCAATCCTGTGCCCGCCAGTTGCGGCAGCACCGGTTTGAACTGGTCTAGATGGTCGTAGTGTGGAATAACCAGGCAGGTGTGCATTCAACTGGTGGGGTCGAAGATCAGGGTGCCGCTCGCATGCACACACTGGTGGCTGTTGGATTTAATGGTCACCGTTGCACGATCGGTCAGCTCAAGCCTCAGCTCCAGGGCCCGGGGAGGAATGGCAGGCTTGTGGAATTTCAGACGAAGAATTTTTGTCGGCAATCCGGAAAACCCATAGCAAAGCCTGGCAAGCACCACGGACCAGTGAAGCTGGACGATGCCCGGCAAAATCGGACGCGATGGAAAGTGTCCATTGAAGCAGATCGAGCCTTCGTGAAGGTCCAGCAAAAACCGGTTCGACTGATCATTCTTCAACCAGGAAACCACCGGAGGCGGGTTATTTTCAGGGGAAATACCGAGGACGTCAGAGCCAAGCCGCACCAGCTGAATCCCAGCATCGTGTTCATCACCGCGCTCGGCAAGGTCAGCCTCGATGGCGACAAGAAAATCATCATAGGCACAATCCAGCGCGGCCAGGTGACCTGCCCGCGTCAACAAGACATCTTGTGCCGAATCACCAGACCGGCTTGCAAGCCTTGCGCTCAATAATATTCCCTCAGACTGAATGGACGCCTTTTTTCTTCTTGTAATAGATTCGGAACAACCACTCTGAACCCAGCAGCACACCAACGAGTATGTATGCAATCAATCCATTATAAATCGTCCAGACTTCCAGTGATTGTGTGGTGGTCCAGGCGGCAATGGCTGCGTTCAGTAAAAAAAATACTGACCAGATAATCGTCAGGCAGTAAAGATACCTGGGCGCATAAATGCTCATCGGCACACCCCGCTTACGCAACACTCTCAGCAACAGGGGTTCTTCGTCGCGCAGGGACCAGGCAAACAAAAAGCACAGGGACAAGTTGACCAATACAGGGTAGAACAAAAGGAAACGCTCGCTTCCAAGAATTGAAGCCGTTAGTGCATAGGCAAGAAAGACCAACAGTATTGGTAATAGAATCTTCCGTTCATCAGGCCGCAGTATTCCAAACCGCAGCGCCAGCAAGACGACAAGAACAAGCCCGAAAAAGCTTGGCGGAAGAACTTTCAGACCGAAGAAAACCAGAAGCGGGTACAGAAAAACAGCCAGTACCAGCAGGCCGCGAAAGAAAAAACCGGCATTCATCACTCTGCCAGTTTGTCGAGAACATCACTGATGGTACGAACCTGTTGAAAATCCTCTGGAGAAATCCGCTGGTCAGTCAACTCCCGTAACTTCACCAGAAGATCGACAGCATCGATGCTGTCGATATCAAGCTCTCGATAGAGATTGGCCTCAGGCGTTACCAGAGCCGGGTCGATTTCGAAGTGATTCACGAGTATCTCGCGAATCTGTTCGTACATTTGGTTTCTGTCCATTTTTATATATGCGGCAGGCATTCTTATGCCATGAAGGACCCGAAGTAGAACAGCATGATGCTTCAATGTCAAAGCATGTTATGCACGATTGGGCTATCTTGTGCTTGTCTTCGAATCCTGGTCAATGCGATCCTCGTAATAACCCAGCAAAGCCGATTGAAATTGACGAATGGCTTCCCGTTCATTACCCAAAGAACCAATGAAATCCTCGATGCTGCGGGTGGCCGGAATCTCGAAAACCCAGTGCGGACGACGATCCGGTATCTGAAACCAGGACTCACCCTTGCGAAGTGTGGGTGGCGTGCAGCGAATGGTGATCGGCAGGATCTGTGCATCAGCTCGCACGGCAATGGCCGCCGCGCCCAATTTGAATTTAAGTGGCTTGCCCGGATCACCGCGTGTTCCCTCGGGAAACATGATCAGATTGGAACCTTTTCGAACTCGCTCAATGCATGTATTGAGCATGATTTCCGGATCACCATTTGAGATATATTTTGCCCCTGCGGCAACGCTTCGGGTGAATGGATTCTGAGTAATGGCCTTTTTCACAACGCATTCAGACATTGGAAAAAATGAAAGCAGAAAAACAACATCGATCAGGGAAGGATGATTGGCAACAATCAGCGTCTGTTCAATGTCGGACGCGTTTTCAAAACCATGAATCTCATAGGAAAGCACACCCAGTGATTTCATCATCCAGATGAATGTCGAGAACAATTTTCCTACCAACTTTCTGGTAAAACACTGGCGTTTGGCCGGATCACGAACGATAAGAAAGCAGATAGGGAAAATAATGGTACCCAGTATCAATCCACCGATTCCGAACATGGTGAAACTGAACCCTGTTCCAACCAGCCGCCATGCCCTGTCGAACCAGCCTCGTACTCCCAACTTGGTCACATTCTCGGCCATAAACGCTATCATAGCCCCTCATTATCAAAGCCACATTAACGGAATTTTCAAGTGACACGGTCAGGCAGTCCTACAAAAATACAGCCCGCTCAAATGGATACGCCACCCATCATCGTCGATGCGTTTGAATTGTCTGCAAACGGATGCAGGAGTACCCAATGCCTGATCGCAAAAGCGCCCATGCATCAGCCGTCACGAAAATATCAGCAGCAGGCCTGTCGACACTTGTTACACACGCTGCTGACGCCCAACCCTTTTCGGCCAAATGGAACAATTTCAGATGGAGAGTGGTCGTTGCACAAAGCTGAAACCGGGGCACCGATATTGACTGATGGCAATCATGATTCGAATTACAGCGTGAGCATGTCACATAGTCGAAACTGGATGATGGTCTCCGTATCGGTCAATGCCACTGTGGGCGTGGACATTGAATGCGGCAAACCCGGCATGAATTCTGAACAATTGGCTGAGTTTATGGGATGGGATGGATTCGCCCATGATCGTGATGATTTTCTGGCCTGCTGGACTTTGTGGGAGGCCTGCGTCAAGCAGAAACAATCCAGTATTTTCGAACCGTCTAATTCCGCCTTTGAAGCATTGATTGCAAGCCGGAATACCGAGGGAGTTTCAATGGCCAATGAGTGGGCTGCCGTCCGGGGTGTTGTTGCGGACGGACCTCACTTCGCCCTGGTGCTTAAGCACCGTGAAAAACAACCTCTGCAGCTGAACCGTTCATTTATGGCGACGGACACTGCCGTCAAAGGTAAGAGCATTGCATCATGTTGAATAATTGCTCAGAGTACTCCGCACCATGATGCGACTCGAAATAGCGTTCCACACTGCCACTTCAGCTCTGGGACCCGGATTGGACGCCCTGCGTCAGGCCATTGGCAATCGTGCCACCGGTTTACGTCCCAATGATCTTGAGAATTGTGACCTGGACACATGGATTGGAAGAGTCCCCGGGATTGAAGACACGATCCTGCCAGATGCCTTGCATCGTCTCGACAGCCGAAACAACCGCCTGGCGTGGCTTGGCCTTCAGCAGGACGATTTTATTGAAAAACTGAAATCAGTCAGGGACAAGTTTGGGGCAGATCGCGTTGGCGTCATCATTGGCACCAGCACATCCAGCATTGAAAATACCGAGCGAGCCTACCGAAGCCTTTCACCTGATGGCGCGTTCCCATCGGACAACAATGAGCCAAGGGTGCACAACATGCATTCGACCGGGCTTTTTCTGACCGAAGCGACCGGCCTGACTGGTCCTTCCATCACCATCAGCACCGCGTGCTCCTCAAGCGCAAAGGTTTTTGCCACTGCGCATCGCTGGATCAGCCAGGGATTGATCGACGCAGCACTGGTTGGCGGTGTCGACTCGCTTTGCCAGAATACGCTTTACGGATTCAATTCACTGCAGTTGGTTTCCGAGGACCTTTGCAGGCCCTTTGATCGTCGCAGAAATGGCATCAATCTTGGTGAAGCAGCTGCCTACTCGATTGTTACCCGGGCTGATGACAAACCGGGTCCCGGAATTCGGCTGTTGGGTTTTGGCGAAAGTTCCGATGCCCACCACATGTCTCACCCTCATCCTGAAGGCAAGGGGGCCATCCTGGCCATGAATGACGCGTTGAAATCGGCAGGATTGACTCCTGCGGACGTTGACTACATCAATCTCCATGGGACGGGAACACAAGCCAATGATGGTATCGAGGCGATTGCAGTGAATACCGTGATGGGACGAGCGAGGCAATCCGGGAATGCAGGTCCGGTGCCGGCGAGCTCAACCAAGGGCTGGACAGGTCATACCCTGGGTGCTGCCGGCATGCTTGAATCAGTGGTGGTTGTGGAGTCGATGCTGACCCAAACCATTCCGGGAACAATCAATTGTGAACAACCGGACGATGCGCTTACATACCCCATTATCACCCGGAATCAGCCCGGTGAAATTCGTTACGCACTCAGCAACTCTTTCGGTTTTGGTGGCAGCAACGCCACTCTCGCATTTGGAATGACTCATGATTGAGGTGGGCATTGCGGGAATCGGGTGCTGGAGCCCTTGCTTTAGCAACTGGGGCGAGCTGCGAAAAGGATTTCGTGATGGCGTCTGGGCTGATGAGGCGAAGCTGGTGCCCGAAATCCTTCCGCCACCTGAGCGCCGAAGAGCACCGAAGACTGTCAAGATGGCAATTGAAGTGCTGGGGCAAGCCTGCACGATGTCCGCAATTGAGCCGCACAAGGCAGCCGTGGTTTTTTCCTCGGCCATGGGAGACATGGACATCACCGATGCGATTTGCAGCACTTTGGCCAGGCAACCGGAGCTGGTCTCGCCAACCCGGTTTCACAATTCAGTTCACAATGCCGCCATCGGCTACTGGTCAATCGCGACCGGGGCTCACACCCCCACAACTGCAGTTGCCGGGCATGACCATTCGGCTGCCCTTGGGTTGTTGGAAGCGGCCACGCAAGCTGCGGTCGACGGCATACCGGTGCTGTTCGTTTGCCAGGAAGGTTCGGCGCCGCAGCCCCTGGTGCAAATCCGTAACTCTTTACAACCGTTGGCGCTGGCGATGATGCTCACACCACCCGGTGCGGAGATCCCATTGATTGCACACCTGAAGGTCTCTCTTCTGACAACGCCTGCGGAGGCAACAGGATCAGGGGCGCCTTCTGCTTCTTTGCCACTGGAATTTGAAGGCAATCCGGCCTCAAGATTTTTACCTCTTTTTGAGCAACTTGCCCTGATCGACAGCGGCGTGGGATACAAACCTGATCATTTAACCCTCCCCATCAGCGACCAGCGATCGATTTCCATTGAAATTCATCCAGGCGGTGAAACATGAGCGCACAAAACGCTGATGCAATCATCATCGGTGGGGGTCTTGCAGGACTGACCCTGGCTCTGCAGCTTCGTAAAAACGGACCTGATCTGGACATCACCGTGCTCGAAAGGGCAAATACCGACCCTCCTGAAGCTGCCCACAAGGTGGGTGAATCAACCGTTGAAATCGGGGCCGACTACCTGGCAAGAACGCTTGATTTGGAAGACCTGCTGGAAGACACCCAGCTTCGAAAATTTGGCCTGAGGTTCTTTTTTGGCGCCCCCGACAAGGACCTGGCGCAAGCAGATGAACTCGGTGCCAGTGATTTTTTTCCGAACGCCACCTACCAGCTTGACCGGGGACGACTGGAACAAAGCCTGCATTCCCGGGCCGTGGCGTCCGGTATCGATGTTCGACGCGGGTGCGCAGTGCGTGGTTTTGACGGTTCGGAAACGTCCCCGGTAAAAAAGGTTCGTTTTGTCGACAAACAAGGGGAGCAAACACTGAGCGGGCGGTGGCTGGTTGATGCCAGTGGTCGCGCTGCGATGTTACGACGAAGCCTGTCTTTGCAACGGCCACCACGGCATCCCAGCTGTGCTTCCTGGTTCAGGCTGGACGAAAAAATTGACGTCGATGACTGGTCAGACAATGCCGAATGGAAGCAACGCTGTGTCGTGAGCAGGCGGTGGTTTTCCACCAACCACCTCATGGGGCCCGGGTACTGGGTCTGGATCATTCCACTGGTCAACGACCGCACCAGCATTGGCGTTGTCACCGACCCGGAGATACTGCCCCTTGGCGAAGTGAATTCATTTGAGAATTTTCAGCATTGGGCTGCGCGCGAACAACCCTTGCTGGCATCTGCGATTGAGGGAAAACAAAACCGACTGATGGACTTTCGTTTTCTCCCGAGCCTGGCATCTGACAGCCAAAGGGTCTGGTCGTCTGACGGCTGGGCGATGAGCGGAGAAGCCGGCGTTTTCGCAGACCCTTTTTATTCACCAGGCTCGGACTATATCGCCATCAGCAACAGTTTCATTACGGATTTTGTCACCAGTGATTTGCCGGCTAACGAACTTGAGCAACGATCCCGTTATTTTCATGTGCTGTTCCGGTCATTTTTTGCCAGCACCATGAGTCTTTATCGGGGCCAGTATGGTGGCTTCGGCGACATGCGACTGATGGCGGTGAAGTCAACCTGGGACTATGCCTATTACTGGTCGATACTGGCCTGGATCTGGTATCGGGATGTTTTGACCGACGCTTCATTCCTGATGAGTTCCGAGGCTGAATTCCAGAAGGTGCTGGTTCTGAACAACCGGATGCAATCCGTGTTTCGCAAACGGGCAAGTCAGAAAAATGTCATAGCGCCGTGTCGTCGATTCATTGATCAACAAGCCATCCCGATCCTGAAAAGCCTGAATCACGCGCTGGCAGGTACAAGAGAAGATATAGGTGCTGAATTAATTTCAAACTGTTCAAGATTGGCTGAAGTTGCGGCTGAACTGGAACGCATTCTGTTAGCTGATGCCGGATCTGGCGCCCGGTTTCAATCTGAACACCTGGGTGATCTGGCCTGTCGACTTGATTGAGAACGATTTGCCCGAGAACGACTTTTCTGAGAACGAGGCCTCAGTTGACGGGTGATTTTGATGGCCAACGACTTCCCAGCAAGGCGCAGGCAAGGCTGGCGATTGAGCCTGCCGCAACTGTCAGACCAATAAACCTGAGCAATGGAATGGAAGAAATCGCCAGGATGGCAAATGCCAGGGTGGTTGAAGCAGCACAGGCGATAATGGATTGAATGGTGGCCCGGCGACCCGCGCTGGAATCCTCACGGCTCATAAACAGCGCATAGTCCAGGCCCAGCCCAAGCACCAACAACAGGGCGACCATGTGAACAAGGGTGAGGTAGCCGTGCACAACAAGCGCCACCCCGATCGAGGCAGAAAGTGCGGCCGATACCGTCAGAACAACCCACACGAGACGGGCAATACCGATTCGCTGTGAAACCAGCAGCAAGCCGATGATCAGGCCTGCGATGGCGATGGCCCAGGCCGCATCATGCCTGAAGTCACGCATCAGACCCTGACTCTGCGTCCGAAGGTCAAGCCAGCTGACCGATTCACCCCATTGCGCCACCCGTGGTGCAAGTTCATCCGCCAATGGCGCCTCGAGCGTGTAGAGCGCCACCCATCGCCCTTGCAGATTGACCAGGTGTACATCCCGCCAGACTGCCAGCGAACCATTGTCGAAAGATTCAGGCGTCACCGGGAAACGATCTGGTACCGAATTAATCACTTCCTTAAACGGTTCAAAGGCTGCCTCGGTAAATACGGTTTCGGCAAGTGCTGATCGAAGATTGCGCGAAAATGCTTCAGGCGCCGGAATCGAATCCAGACGTTGCTGTTGGGTTTGCAGGCCTGGCAGCAGATCGGTGATGCTGGTCCAGCCTTCTACCAGCCCATCTTCGCGTGCCATTTCAAGTTTCTGATTGATGTCTTCACTTTTTGTGAGCACGCTCTGAAGATCCGGCGCATCAATCATGATCTGGTATCGAAGATTGGCCGAGCCAGTGGCTGAGCGCAGTACCTGGTCCATCTGTAAACGTGATTGGGGAACCGGGCTGAGCGTGTCGAGTCCATCGTTCCATACGCCGTCGCTACCACGCCATGCGATCAGGGCAATCGAGGCGATCAGAACCACCACGGCCAGTGAATATCGCTGGTGCGATTGTTTTTCCTCATCAACCTCAATTTGCCTGGGTTGTTTTGCTGCCAGCATCAATGGAAGCAATGTGTAAGTCACCAGCACAGCCACCAACACACCGGCCGCGGTGAATACGCCGAGCTGAGAAAGGCCTTGTGACCCGGAAAATACCATCGCAAAGTAAGCCAGGGCGGTACTGGCGGCGCCCAGGCGCAAAGTCGGCCAGATCGAGCGTATTGCCTCAGGCCCGCCCTCTTGTCTGGCGTGACTGAAAAGGTGAAGCGGGTAATCGACCGTGACGCCCAGCAGGGTAAAGCCAAATGCAAGCGTGATGCCATGGACAGTATCAAAGGCAAGCGTCACTGCAGTCCAGCCCGCCAGGTACCCCAGGGCCAGGGGCACAGACGCCAGCAGCGCCAAACGCAGACTGCGGTAAACCACCAGGAGCACGAGGAAGATCACCGCGCCTGCCAGCATTCCAAGCATTCGGGCTTCCTTTTGAATGATGCTTTGAAGTTCCAGCCCGAAAGCGGCCACACCGGTGATCTCGAGCTCGAGATCCGGCGAGGTCCTGACCAATTCAAAATCCGATCTGATGGAATCCAGTACAAGCGCCTGGGCCTGCAAATCAGATCCAGCGGAGCGCGTCTGCGCCGTCACCACCGCGCTGCCATTTTGCGAAACCCAGGCATCGCCCTGTGTGCCGGCGGGTGCGAGTCGCTTCAGCAATTCCAGTGTCGCCAGGAACGGGTCTCTGGCGATGATGTCGCGCAGCACCCGCCCTCCCCCAAAAGCCATATCCGAAATCCGCTCAACCAGCGTCTGGCGAAGGCCGGAAGCGCTGTAATCGAGGTCAAGCATCAGTGGATAATGATCGGAAACGGGGGGCGGAATCTCGATGTCATCCAGTTGCCATTCCCCATTGAAAACCGAGACAATCTCGCGGTTTCCCCGCAGGGCTTCGGTTAACTCACGTCCTGTTTCAATCCGCTCAGACTGCTCGCCACCACTGATACCCATCACGATCATTCGCGAGCCAGGTCCGCTGCTCAGCTGCTGCAGCAATACCTTTGAAAACACGTTTGAATCACGCGGGAAAAAAGCGCTTAAATCAAAGCTCAACTCCAGGCGAAAGACCAGCACCAATACCATGGCCACTGCCGCTATCAGCCAGAACGACGCACGCCATTTCAATGCTGGCGAATTTGAACCTGGCATTTATTTCTCCGCCAGGGGCTGCGGATGAATGATTTGCATCAAGTGCCATTCTTCATCGTCGAGATCGATTCGAAGGGTCTGGAACGAAATTTCATTGCCTGCGATTTCGATACTGTTGATGTATTTCCTCAGGCGTTTGCTCCGCGGCGTCAGGTCAAGTATCCAGGACGCCATGGTGCCGCTCAGATCAATTTCAAAAGCCTCCTCGATGCTGTCATGATCACCGGCCAGCAATGCCTCGATTCCGCCCAGCATGGCTGAGATCATCTTGCCCTGACGAGTTGGAAGCACTTCCTCGCGATTGTTTTTTACCACGGTGACCTGGCCAGGCTCTATGAGGTAGGACTCCTGAAACGGACTCTCGATGTTTTTGCGGATCACCCCCGGGCCGAGGTATTCAAGCGACCCGGTCAGCACCAGGGGTTCGGAGAACATCGGGTTATGGCGTTCTTCCCGAAACCGGACTGAGCCGGGCGGGTCAATGGCTGTCGCCTGTGCGATCCTGACGATGTCTGGCGTTTCAAAGTCAGCCATGGCCATCAGCGGCATCAGGACCAGTGCCAGAACCGTTAAAACCTGCCGGCGCATCTTCAACGGCATGTCACCTGGTTTCTTCACTCTTTGGGTTCTTCACTCTTTGGGTTTTTCCCGGATCGCTCTGAAATTTCGATTCTGACTGAATGATACAGTTCCATGATTGCCCGTTGGCTCAGCTTTCCGGTTTCCTGACGCGGCAAATGACTCACCTGGTAAACCGGCCGCGGAACGAATGCCGGGTCAATCTGAGACCGCAGCGCTGTGAGAATGTCTGCCGATGTCAGTGTTGGAGCAACGACCATCGCCGCCAGTCGCCGACTGTCTTCGGGCTGGAAAATAACACCATCCTCGACCCCTTCGATGTTGACCAGCCGGTGATTGAGATCAGCCAGCGAGCCGCGTTTTCCTGCGATGTTGACCATGTCGTGATTACGACCGATCCAGTGAAAGGTTCGATCATCCACCAGCTCCACCCTGTCCGGCAGCATGACCTTTTCTGCCAGGTGACTTGCGGTGATCAGGGTGCCTTGCTCAGTGGCCTCCAGTGAAAATGGCGGTGATAATTTCCACTCGCGTTCGCGCGAGGTTCTTCGGGTCGCGATCACGCCGGATTCACTGCAACCAAATGCGTCAAGCACTTCTGTTTGAAAGTGATCTTCGAGTTTTCGGGCATCCTCCCGACTCAACGGTGCTGTCGCAGTCAGTATCCGTGTGATGCCCGGCACTTCCACACCGGAGCTCATTAGCGCTCGAAGATGCAGGGGAGAAGATACCAGCAGCCTGGGTTCAGCCCTTCTGGCGAGGGCGTCAGCGATATCCTGTGGATAAAGCGGGTTACTATCGCTGACAGTCACCCTGGCCTTCAGGGGTAAAAGGACCGATGTTTCAAAACCCCACATGTGTTGTGACGGAACCGTTGAAACCAGGTATTTGTTCTCTTTAAAGTCGCCCAGGACGGCTGCACGATTGGTTTCTGCTCCGACCCTCAGGGTATGCCAGTGCTTTTGAATGGGTGTGGGATTACCCGTGCTGCCGGAAGTAAACGCAATCGCGACAATGCGATCTTCTTTTATCCAGGGAATCTGGTCTGAATGAATCTTTGCCGATCGGTTTGATGGTGCCTGGCGCGTTTCTTTCTCACCAATGCGGTAACTTCCCGGATATCGATCTTCCAACTGGCCAAGCGTCTCAGGTTGCCGATTTGGCGGCATTAGCGTGATGTGGCCACGAAACAGGGAAGCACAAAAGGCTCGCAAGTAAGCGTAGCGATTTGTATTCAGGTTGATCGCGTACTGGCCATCAGGAAGTTCCTGTGAGAGTTCCCGGGCCTCGTAAACAAGGTCGCTGATGGTCTTTTGTCCCGACACACCTGTGCTGACAAAGTCATCGGGATCACGAGTGGTCAGTGGTGTGGCAGGTTTGCTGTTCTGAAACACAGACCTCTAATTGCAGCAGTATTTTGGGTGGCCGAAGGTCAGTTCATGCCTCGGCGGAATGATTTTGAATAAATGTATTGAGGCTGCGAAGCGTGCCAAATGCATGCTGGACCTTTTCGTCCTCTGCCCTGAGCTGAACTTCATACTTTTGTGAAATGGCCAGTGCCAGTTCGAGCGCATCGATTGAATCCAGACCCAAACCCTCTCCAAACAGTGGTTCATCCGGTTCAATTTCGGCAGGCTCAGTATCTTCCAGGTTGAGCGTTTCCACGATCAATTTGGCGAGTTCAGATTCCTGATCAGATTGTGCCTGCATATTTTAACCCTTGAGGTGTCTCTTTGGTGTCGGGGAATATATGATATTTTCCTCTATCTAACCACTGTGATCCACCCAAACAATCATAAGAATGTGAAAAGCAGCGAAACTGACATACTCGTTATCGGCGGCGGTCCTGCCGGAACCACTTTTGCCACGCTGATGGCTCAGCGCGGCTGGAAAGTGGCATTACTGGAAAAAGGCGAGCATCCCAGGTTTCACATTGGTGAGTCCTTGTTGCCGATGAATCTGCCCATCCTGGAGCGCCTGGGCGTTCTGGATCAGGTTCGTGATATTGGCATCGTAAAGCGGGGCGCTGATTTCACGCAGGGCAACTCCGGTACGGAACATCAGACTTTCTATTTCGACCAGGCACTCGGCGACAGTCCCGGGCATGCCTTCGAAGTCACCCGCAGCGAATTTGACGGCCTTTTGTTCGCCAATTGTCGATCCAGTGGTGTGGATGCCCATGAAGGTGTTCGGGCAACAGAAGTCAGGGATCTGGGCAATGGAAGACATCGTGTCGAATCAATGTCTGCCGATGGAGAATCACTTGAATGGACGGCGCGTTTTGTGGTCGATGCCTCGGGACGGGATGCGTTGCTTGCCTCGAAAAACGGCTGGAAACGGCGGAACGCCCGGCATGCAAGTGCCGCGATTTTCGGGCACTTCCATGGTGTTCGGCGTCGCCCCCGTGATGACGAAGGCAACATCAGCATCTACTGGTTCGATCATGGCTGGGTATGGATGATTCCCCTACCCGATGATGTCATGAGCATCGGCGTGGTGGCATACCCTCAGTATTTGAAAACACGAAAAGTCTCGCTGGACGACTTTCTGATGTCCACGCTGAAAGGTGTTTCGGAAATCGGAGATCGATTATCCGGTGCACAATTGATACGACCGGCACAGGCCACCGGAAATTATTCGTATTTCTCTTCCCGGTCGAGCGGCTCAGGTTTTCTTTTGATTGGCGATGCCTACGCCTTCATTGATCCTGTATTCTCAAGCGGCGTCTATTTGGCCATGAGCAGTGCGGAGAATGCGGTACCAGTGGCCGAAGCATGGCTGTCGGGGAACAGGGTTCGGTACTATCGAAGCCGCAGAAAGTATCAACGTCGCCTTAAGCAGGGGATTTCCACCTTTTCATGGTTCATTTACAGATTTACAACGCCGGCCATGAGCCATTTGCTCAATAATCCGGATAATCGTATGAAAGTGGTGCAAGCTGTCACATCAATGCTTGCTGGAGATGTCTACTCGAATTGGACTGTCAGATGGCGCTTAATGATTTTTAAGGGAATATATTTCGTCACCAGCGTTCGCAACTGGCGCGGTGTTCAGGACAATCGCCGCAAACGCCGGGCAGGTGTGGGCGTGGATTTGGCATGAAACCAACTCAGCAGACAACCTTGCCCAGGGACGAGCGCTCAAAATTGTATACACCGGAGATACAGGAACTGAATTTTGACCTGGGCGGCGCTGACAACGAATCAAAATCCGAGCATAACCTTTTGCTTGAATTTGATTTCGGAGAAAACAGCAGCAAGGCTCACACTTCTGCCATCAACATTCCGTTGAGCCCCATTGACGCGGAAAATTATGTCGAGAGGTGGCTGTACTCCGGACCGGTGAGTTATGACCATTCAGGAGACGTGATTCGCGCAAGATGCGCGGACTTTATCGTCTTCGCGACTCAGCTTGAATATGAAAACTGTATCGAAGTTCGAAAAGCGACGCATGCTGCCTACAAGCAAATTCTGGATTCGTTGTCAGATCATCCTGAATTTCAACTTGCAAGGATGTGGAATTACCTGGGCGATATCAATGCCGGCGACGAGCACCAGGAGCGCTACCGCCAGTTTTCAATTGGTCGTGCCGAGGCATTTCAGGATGCCGGGATTGACGATCAGGAAACGCCGGCGGGTACTTGCATCGGTACTCCAGAAAATACCGGATTGACGGTTGTCGGCCTGGCATCACGCAACAAGTTCGTTCCTGTTGAGAACCCCTTGCAGGTCAGCGCGTACGACTATCCTCCCCAATACGGACCAAAAAGCCCAAAATTCACCCGCAGTGGATTTGTGAGGAATTCCAAAGGGGCGCTGCTTCTTGTTTCTGGCACCGCCGCAGTGGTTGGGCATGAATCCTTATTTCCGTACCAAACGGAGCCACAAACCGAAGTCATGCTCAAGAACCTGAAGACCCTGACTCAAGAGGCTGGCACCCGGGAAAATGGCATGGAGATTAACGATTTCGATCGGAACAGTTGCCTCAAAGTGTATTTGAGGGATATCGCCGATTACCCACGCGTGAGGGATCTGCTTTCAAATACGCTTGCCATCCCCCAGTCACGGGTTGCCTACCTGCAAGGCGATATCTGTCGACGTGAACTGATGGTTGAAATCGAGGGCAGCATGGTCGTCTGACTGCGGCCGGACAAGAAGCTGTTCCAGGAGCTTGCAGACTTTTTCTATTCGTGGGTCAGAAGTGCCTTCCAACCGAATGGCGTATTGACGTAGACGGTGCTGAACATTCCACCCAGCTCTGTTCCATCTTTGAAAACCAGGCGGGTGCGTCCGTAAGCAACTACATGATCTTTGCCAAGCGGCTCGACCATGACACTTTCAAAGCTGAGTGTGCCGTGGTCATTCCCTGGTGAAATTACCATCCGCAATTCGCTGATTCGCTCGTCCCGGGATTGAACCCCCTCTTCTGTCACCAGCACGAAATCCTTATGAAACTGGCCTTCAATGCTGGCCAGCTCACCGGCATTCCATTCATCGGCGAAATAGTCCAGCATCTGGCTGATTTCAGAATCAGCATCGCCTGCCAATACCTGATTCGCTGCCAGCAGTAACAAGAAAACCAGAGTCAGTCCAGGTCGATATTTATTCATGTCATTTCCCGATTGAGCAAACAGGCTGCCTGCCATACTCTGAGGCAGAAAGTGAAACCGTTTGTGACAGTCCCGGTTAGTCTGCTGCGCCATTTACGTCGAAATTATCATACAACGGAAAGAACAGAACTCGTAAACATGGAATGTCCTGACCAGATTCCCGGCACAATCAGGTCACAGGAACCCTGCCATACCTGAAGAACATCCAATGTCAGCGAGGCTGGTATAGACTTGGCACCAAATTGTGTTCATCTGCCGAGGTCACAAAACCCGTGAAAGCACTTGTTTCTTCGTTAACGCTGTGTCTCTTGCTAATTGGTTGCAGCGCCAGCAATGATTCCCCCGGGACAGCACGGGCACCTGCCGGAATGGGTACGTTTGACGGCACCCTGGAAGGAAAGGAGTACAAGGTTGAGGTGACTTGCTCAAACCTAGACCAGGGCGACTTCCAGTTCAGATCCGACAAGACCGACATCGACGATACAAACGGCGATGGAATCATCATTTACGGGATTCAAAATCAGGGCAGGTTCTTACTGACGCTTACCGACCATGGCACCACTTACAGCGCGAGCAATATTCAAAAATTCGCAAGGTCCTTAAACGGCGCCGAAGGTGAAGGCCTTTTGTACGTGGATGGCCAGGCAGACGTGCCCTATGTCAGGTTTTCGGTCGATTGCGGGTGAATGAACTGCCGTCCTTTTGACAGGCGTTTACAGCCCGACCTCTTATTTAAGGCGTGGTAATATCCTGCACTGTCCAGAGTAAATTCCAACGGAGTAAACAACGTGAAATCAATTTTGACCATATCACTGGCAGTTCTTGGACTGGCTTTTTCAAACGTACATGCGCAAGGAAAAACAGCCGGAGAACACATCGACGACAGCTGGATCCACACCAAGGTCAAGGCAGCGATGGTCGGACACGGATCATCAGGGGTCAATGTAGAAGTGTATGACGGCGTCGTTCAGCTTGCGGGTTTCCTTACCGGCAAAGGAAACAAACAAAACATCATCGATGCCGCCAGCGGTGTCGAGGGCGTTAAAAGTGTCAGCGACAAACTTCAGGTGGTCGCAGGCGACAGGAGCGCCGGGCGCGTGATCGATGACAATACGGCTACTGCCCGGGTCAAGGCTGCCCTGATCGACGCTGACCTGCTGGGCATCAACGTGGAAGTCAATCGCGGAAACGTGTTGCTCAGTGGCTTCGTGGACAATGACAAAGTCCGCCAAAAAGCAATCGATACCACCAAGGCCCAGGATGGGGTTGCCGGTGTGATCGATGGCATGGATATCAAACCCTGATTCCGTTCAGTTCAACCTGAGAATCGGAAACGGCCCTTTGAAAGGGCCGTTT
>DATFLY010000147.1:0-4400 GCA_035267185.1 Lysobacterales bacterium
GTGTGGGCTGGGCGTGCTTCAGATCAGAGCTTGTTGCCTGGCAAGGCTCGTCACGGAAATTTTTTGATTCTTCCGACGGCGTGAAACGCTCATTTTGCAACCAATGCGGCACTTCACTCTCCTACCAGTCTGCTGGCGATACGCTGGATCTTCCCATCGCCACGCTCGACAATCCGGAGGCGATCAGGCCGGAACGGGAAGTCTACCTTAGCCACAGAATTTCCTGGAACGCTCACGATGAGGAGATTCGTGGCTACCAGAAATTCAAATCAGATGAACAAAACACCTGAATCAATACTTCTGCACCATTTTCCATCAGATTTAAAGTGAATTTAGCCAGGCCAGGAAAATTTCAAGGAATGGTTGAGCATCAGGCACGCCACCCTCATCACGAAATGCCGCCCCTGCGCTGTCAAACAATGTGAAGTGATGATCCATTCGTGGAATCAGTTCAAAGCGCGCAAGATCCGGTTGATTTCGATTAACCACCCGCACCACGGTTTCATGCCCGGCCTGGTTCTCAAACCAGTCATATTCACCCATGGTCATTAATACCGGAACGGAAATCTGACCCCAGGCCGCGGTGAAATCTGCCTTCTGGGCCTGCTGGTGAAATGCAAACACACGGCCATAGTGGGCATCGGCTGAAGTCCCGACAATGTTGTCCCAGACCCCGGCCATATCGGGATCTGCTGCAATAATGTCTGGCGGATCCATTCCCTCCAGCAAGTACTGCACGCGAAAATCAGTTTGTTGATTCATGCGGCTTGCCATCTCGTTGGCATCAACGCCGCCAAGCTCCATAGCATTACGGTCAAAAGCCTGCATGCGCTCGAACCAGGTTTTGGAGCCACCGCCCCAGCCACTCACGCCGATCACGCCATTTACTCCGGCTGCCACCTGCCCCGCCATGCGTGAGCCCATGCTGGCACCGAACACCACGATTCGATCATTGGCAACATCATCGCGTTCGCTCAGGGCCTGCAAAGCAGCGCGATGGTCAGCCAGCTCCGTGTTGTAATCCAGTTCCGAACAGGGGCCGCCTTCAGAATCGCCAATGCCTCGCTTGTCTGTCCGCATCACAGCCCAGCCCGAATCGCGCACTACACCACGAATCATCTGTGACCAGCCATCGGTCCTGTCTGAGCGGACCTCGACCGAGTCACAGGAAAGCCACTGCACAAACAGGATCACTGGCGGGCGTTCAGAGTTTTGCGGTTTGGTTAGGATTGTTCTTAGTCGGATGCCATCACCCACATCCAGTTGGCCATATTCAACCTGGAGGCCCGGATAGGATTCATTGTTGGCCCCGTCACGGCGAGGCAAATCCGCCGCCATGGCGTTTACACCCATGAACAGAAAAAACAGGGAAAAAGGAAGAACCAGCGATCGCATGACAAGACTCCTGAATCAAATAAACAGGTGGGGAATATCCCTCCTTCGTGTCTTGAAGTCTTGCCGGATTCTTGAAAATTGCTTGCCGATTTCTGAAATCAGCGAATTCAGCGTGCCTGTAACATGCCTCCCAGCCTGCTGCGGCGAAATGCCGTGGGTGTCATCCCCACCTTTGCCTTGAAGGCACGGTTAAAAGCGCCGATCGACCCATAACCCACTTTCATCGCGATCGAGAGCACAGGTTCCCTGGCCTGCTCCGGGCGGGCCAGTTCCTCACAGGCTTCGCTGATTCGCCATGAATGCAGGAAATCGTTGAAATTTCTGTGGCCCATTCCCTGGTTGATCACTTTTCGCAAAACGTGTTCCCCGGTACCAAGTTGACCTGCCAGTTTCGCAATGGTGAGTCCTTCCTGCAGGTAAACCCGATCATCCTTCAGGAGCCTCTCCAGTTGTGAAAGAACAGCAGATTCAACCCGGCTAAGCTGGCTGGTTGATGCAGTCCTTAAGGGGGCCAGCCAGGATTCGTTGCGAAACTGCAGCAAAAGCCAGCCTGCGCCCAGGAATACCAGCGAGGTCACCGACATGTTCACCCAGGAAACCACCTGTGATGTCTCAGTCCCGCTGGCCAGGTTCCAGAACTGAACGACGATGGCAAACACCAGGTAAACACCGGTTGCCAGCATAAAGACGATTCGTAAATGACGACGTCGCTCCACCAGGTCGACGGCAAGGTCGCGCCAGGCAACATACAGGCCCATCAGGACAAATCCCGCAAGAACCAGGTCAAAACCGAAGCCCATCAACGTTTCCAGTGTCGAGGCTGTTCCGGCCCGATACTCCTGGATAAATACCGTTTGCTGCCAGATTCCGATCATGGCAATCGTTATAAGAACGCCAGCGAGATTCGGATTCAGCGACGCTTTTTCGTTAAACAGCGACCTTGAAAGCAGCCAGAAGAAAACTGTCTTGGTGACGCATAAGCCGATCAGTGGCCAGCCCCAGACACCCAGGGTTGAAACGGCCCCAGGCGCAGAAGTGATCCAGAATGCCGCCACGGCCAGTACGAAAAGAGCTCCTGGAACCGCTCTTTGCCGATGCCTGGAATGGGTCGTCAGCAACGCAGCCAACAGCACCGCTACGAAAACGGAGATGGTACGCAGAACAATGTCAGTGATTTCGGGCATTCCATTCGCCTGGCCAAAACCTGATGATGGAATGGATAGCCTGGAGTGGCAAGGCGGGCAGCAGGGAAGTTGCGACATGTAAGCCATTTTTTCGGTCGAAACGACTCAAAAAAGAGCTGTCACCAAAAAACCGCGTCAATCGAACTTTCAACGCAGAATCATTCCGGAGTCGCCCTGACCTGGCCATTAGAGAATGATGTTCTGAATCTGATTCGGAATATGATAGTGAGCATCTTTTTTCAAAGCGCACATCAGCATGGAAATCTTTAACGGAATCATCTCTGACCGGGGATCCCGCTATTCAGTATCCGGCGGTGAATGCAAAAGCGTCGAGGATGCCAAGGCATTCATTAAGAAACTGTGCCGCAACAAGAAATTCCAAAAGGCCACACACAACACCTGGGCATTTGTCCAGGGTGATCAGCAATCCAAGGATGATGATGGTGAGGCCGGTGCCGGGATGGTGATTGCTCGCATGCTCCGTCGTGAAGGACTGGAGAATCACATTGTTGTTGTCACACGCTGGTTTGGCGGCAAAAAACTGGGCGGCGACCGGTTTCGTCATGTCCAGGATGCAGTTCGTTACTACCTGGAACATCGGTCGAAGTCATGAGCAGGTAGTCAGTCACTCGCAGATCAAAAGATCGGAAATATTCCGTAAAAAACCTGGTCTGCTTTATCTGTGTTCGGTTCCACGCTATGCTGGTCTCATGCCCCTGGAGCGTGTCTTTGGCAAACCAAGAATCAACAACAGCCGAAAATCAATTCCGAGCGTTTCACCGGATCAGGCTCCTGTTCGCACCGCATCGAGTGATGCGCTGCGCCCTGTTCTTCATCCTTGCAATGCTATTTTCCCCTGGTGCCACTGCAGCAGAATCTGAAACCGACCTTCCTTTATACAAAACCACGCTGTTGGAATTGTTCGATACTGCGGGCGAAATTCTTTACCTCATTGATCCAGACAGCGTCATGACCATCGCTGACTCGGTGGAGCAACTCGACCAGGTCACCAACGAACAGCTTCAAACGGTCTTCATGGATGCTGTGCCGCTCGAGGACCTTCAACAGCACCTTCAGAACCTGGAGCCCCACTTGTCGGCAGTCAGGTATCTCGACCAGATGGACGATGTTGAGATACCCCCCATCGACATCAGCCCGGCGGTTTGTGAAATTGCCAGTCCGGCAGGCGCCTACGCTGCACAAACGGTCGCTTCCGTATTTGAAATCATCGTGGCCGCGCAAAAATACATATGTCTTGAAACCGTGTTGGGAGAAAACGCCGCAATCGCCTGCACATCGTTTGATCTCGCCCGGGTCGCCGCTACCAGTGTCGCCCAGGAACAAAATTACTGCCTCGCGCAACAGAATCTGGCCCGGAACAAGGCGGTGCTCGACCTGACCCGGGGGATAGGTGAGCATCTCAACACATTCGTCGATGAGGAGACGCTTTCCTCGCGGGCGAGCCAGGTGGCGCTCGACGCTGCGCAAAGTGATCTCGAAGATATCCAGAGCGACACGCAGGATATTCAGTCTGCGCTGGACTCTGGATATTCACAGTTGGATTCTCAGTCAGCGGCACTGATGGCAGCTGTTTCCGACCTGGGCAACGACCTGACCGGTCTTGCCTCCCTGCTCAACGACATCAATTTCCGATCCAGCGTCAACCTGGCTTTCCTGGATGACGCCAGTTTGCGCGTTGCGGACCTTCAGCAACGCGCATCGGATATCCAGATTGATGTTGAGTCCATCCTGGATATGGCTGTCGATGTGAATACAGCCAGTTCCCAATTGAGTAATACGCTTGAAAGTGAATGGACCAGA
>DATFLY010000148.1:0-18483 GCA_035267185.1 Lysobacterales bacterium
GGACGCCCTGCTTGGCATGGCGCTGCGCGAGCTGTTAATCGAAAAGGGTATGTACACGGTGTCGGAGGAACAGGCCATGATGGCCACCATGCAGGGTGCGTCCCCTGAAAATGGCGCACAGATCGTTGCCCGCGCATGGGTCGATCCGGACTATAAGGAGCACCTGCTATCGGATGGCGGTGCTGCCATCGCTGAATTCGGACACGACCTTTCACCAGCAGAGTTCACGGTACTGGAGAACACAAAGGACGTTCACAATGTCGTTGTCTGCACATTGTGTTCCTGCTACCCACGTGCCTTGCTTGGAATGTCACCGGCCTGGTACAAGTCAATCAGCTACCGATCCCGTGTTGTGCGTGAGCCGCGCGCAGTGCTCGCCGAGTTCGGCGTGGAACTGAGCGATGAAGTGGAAGTGCGCGTACATGACTCGACAGCCGAGTTACGTTACATGATCCTGCCGCAACGCCCACCCGGAACAGGAGGATGGTCGGAAGAACGCCTGGCCGGATTGGTGACACGGAACTCCCTGATCGGCACTCATCGTGACCTCATGATTTCACAACAACTCCATGAATAAAACCACGGCAAGCGGTGGCCTGGTCATCCCAACCTGCCCTGGTAGGTTATGGTTTTATCTGCTGGACCGCCTGCAAAAACGACAACCGGGGCAGCGAAAAAAAAACGAATGTCATCAGAATGAGTGACAACTTGTGATCCCCAAGGAAGAGAAGTTTCGTGGGGTTTAAGGGTAGCCGGACAGATCCACTCTGATCTCAAACTATGATTCGACGGCTTTAACTCCCGAACCAGGCAAAAAGGGCCTTTCCCGACTGCCAGATAACCTCTAACCAGCTGGCGGTTTTGATTGAGCACCTGACAAATTCTTTCTCCCGAACACTTGGGTGGATACCGTTACGGCAACAACCCGATGATTGAACCTTTGCAGCCCGGCGAGACACTCATAAGATAGGAGCAGCCACCACAAAACAGGCGAAAGCATGCATTCGAAAGGACAAAAGTCCACGGATCTCGAACTCCTGAGCCGCATCAGGCATGGCGATCGAGTTGCATTTTCGGAATTGTATCGGCGATTTCATCCCCGGATTTTTGGCTATTTGCTCAGATTCCTGTCAGACCGTGCAACGGTCGAAGAAGTGCTGGATGATGTGATGTTTGTGGTTTGGAAAGATGCTAGGAAGTTTCGCGGCAAGTCGGCTGTCTCGACGTGGATATTCGGAATCGCCTATAACAAGATCATGACAGCCATTGGAAAACACCGCCGTCATCAATCTCACCTGGATCGAAAAGCTGAGGTCGATTCACTGATTGTCCAAGGTAAAAGGCACTCGGAATGGATCAGGGCGGGACTTGCACAGCTCAGCCATGAACATCGCCAGGTGCTTGAATTAACCTATTACGGAGGCTTTTCCTACCAGGAAATTGCTGAAATCGCAGGGTGCCCCGTTAATACCGTAAAAACACGGATGTTTCATGCCAGGCGCCGATTGAGAATACTGCTTCCGGCTCTGGCGGGGCAAACCGGGGAAAAAAATCGTGAACGCTCCTGATTCGATATCGCACGAGGAAGCTGTTGAATTGTTGCCTTGGCTGGTCAATGGGTCTATGGATGCTGCAAAGCAAGCGGCTGTGCAAAACCATGCACAATCCTGTGTCGTTTGCAGGCGTGAGCTAAAAGCACTTAAGGCGCTTAGAGATTTTGTTGAAGATCAAGCTGATGCAGAGCTCATCCCATCACCGGATATGCGCAACATCAATGCGCGAATCGACCGGATGATCGACAAGCATGGTTGGAGTCAAAAGCTTTCTTCATGGTTACGTTCAGGTATTGGCGCTCCCTGGAAGCTGGCATTCGTGGCTCAGACAATCCTTGTTATCGTGCTGACACTGGCACTGGCATTGCCCACAGTTTCTGAACCGGAATTCACCACGCTGACACGGCCCGAGAGCCTGTCGGGCAGCCACCATGTCAGGGTGGTGTTTAACCCGGAAACGACACTGGCTGAAGTGACTGCACTCCTCGAAGAACTCGCGCTTGAAGTAGAAACAGGACCAACGGCTCGGGGCGTTTATACCCTGGCGCTCACAGCAGGAACCAGCGCGCAAGAGTTGGAGCAATTGCTCGGTCAAATACAGAGTCGACCATCTGTTCAGTTCGCACAACCGGTGGTTCATTCCAATCCCCAGGACCCATGAATCGCTCTTCCAGCCTTATCGTTCTGTTGTTTCTCACTGGCAGTTTGCTTGCTGAGGGGGGCGCACCAGGTCAGTCAGAAACCGGCCGGACGAGGATTTTGGTCACGTTTTCTGACCCTGCTATCGGCAGTTCCGCGCGAGTGACCGCCTCGCGTCCAGGCTACAAAAGAAGCACGTCAACTTACCTTGTATCGCTTGGAGTCAGGCGCACTGCAAAACGAATCGCCAGTGAATTCAAATTAAAGATTGTGGATGAATGGCCGATCCTTTCCCTCAGGGTCCATTGCCTGGTTTATGAGGTGCCGGACAAGACAGACATCGATGACCTGTTGCTCCGCCTTCAACAAACCGCCGAGGTTGATTCAGCTCAGCGACTCAACGTATTCGAAGTCAGCGCCGAAAACGAGCTTGCGACTGAAAAATCCTATGCAAACCTGCAACACAGCCTTGACATGCTCGAACTTGCCCAGGCTCATCAATGGTCAAGAGGAGACCACATACGAATTTCCATAATCGATACAGCTGTCGACACTGAGCATCCGGATCTGAAAGCAAGCATTTCAAGCCAACACGATTTCGTGAGCCATGTGGCACACGAAACCTCCTCGAAGGCTCATGGCACTGCGGTGGCTGGTGTCATAGGTGCCGATGCCGATAATGGAATTGGGATCATTGGTGTGGCTCCCGCTTCCAGGCTTCAAATTCTCAGGGCTTGCTGGCATCAACCGAATCGGTCTTCGGCAGTTTGCGACAGTTTTACATTGGCGAAATCCCTGGATTACGCCATCGATTCGAAGTCCGATATCATTAACCTCAGCCTAAATGGACCCTCAGACGCACTACTGGGACGAATGGTGGAGCAGGCTCTGGAAAATGGCATCGTGGTCATTGCCGCGGCCCCTGAACACTCGCGCTCAGGGTTTCCGGCGGAACTAGATGGTGTGATAGCAGTTGGGACAAGCCAGCCCCCTCAAATGGAACAGGCGCAGCATTTGCCTCAGATCCGGGCTCCGGGCACTGACATCCTGGTTGCAGTCCCCAAAGGCAGATACGACTTCGCTTCGGGCTCCTCGCTTTCTGCAGCCCATGTAACGGGAATTGTCGCGTTGCTGATTGCAAGCCGTCCCCGTTTGAGCACCGAGAAAGTCAGGTCTCTGTTAATTGGAAGTCAATCAGCGAATTATGGTTCGGTGAATGCCTGCCTAGCACTGGCTGAACTGCTATCCAAAACCGGCTGTCAACAAGACCAACTTGTTTCCGAGAGATTCTGATTCGGCTCTAAAATGTCATCCTGAAACTCACAACCCATTGCGAGCCGGCTGAATCCCTGGCAGCAAATCCGTCCGGCCGCTCATTGTCAAACCATCGCAAATCAAAAATCATCCTGGACCAGCGAACCGAAGCACCAACATCCCAATAGAAATAACGTGAAACACCAGCATCCGACATGTCATTAAGACCCAGCGTTGCACCCAGAACCCAGGTGTTGGCCACAGGATAGTCAAGCTGGAATTCCCAGTGGCGGCTGTCATGCCCAAGGCCGTTGAGATCTCTGGTCATTCCCAGTTCCACAGAGTAACGGTCCTGCCAGGTGGCGCTGACCAGCACCTCGTTGTAGTCGTAACTGTGAAACCCTGTCTGGCCCGGATAGGTATAGCGAAGCAGCGTTAATGTAGCCGACAGGGGTGCCTGAAACCGGTGATGAAACCCTGCATAGAAATCCAGTTCCAGGTCGCGCTTGCCAGCGGGACTCTGAATGTCAATGGTACTGCCCCACACACCAGCAAAGACACCGCTATCGTGTTCATAGTCCACTCCCAACTGAAGTGCGGGCTGACCGTCAGATCTCTTCAAGCCACGAAATATGTATTCACTGGTCAAAGTGGTTGAAATCGAATATTCCGACGCCTGGATCGTAGGCGCCAGCATACTGATAAAAATCAAAGCAAAAGCAGGAACAAAAATATCCCGGTTCATCCTAGTAAATCATCCTGATTAGAATTAAAAACAATGGCCAGCACCTGCTAAACGCGGTTAAATCTCAAATTCGACCCGACAAACCAGCAAGATCATTCGGTATTTTGGCATTTCGACTCTCCCGATTTTGAACCTTTCGAAGTATTGCACGCACCTGCCTATCAAAATCAATACCCATTTCACCATGTACAGGGAGACTTCAAGTGCTCAGAATCCTTACTTTTCTTCTGTCTGTAGTGCTTGTCAACACGGCAGTCGCGCGCGGCCCGGCCAAAACAGAATGTGTCAGCGGGGATGGCTCGATGTTGCCCAGCTTTGACCGGTCCGTGGAATTTGTGGTCGATGCCAGCCAGAACGACCCCACTGCTCCTGTAGGCGAATTCACCGTAATATTTCGAAGAAGCCCGGGGTGGCGGTAAGAACAATTCACAAAACGATGCCATGATCATCATAGTTTTTCTGCCCTCAGGCACCGAAACACTGGCTGGCACAATCCCGTTTGGTGATGTCGATGTTGGCGTCAGAAGGTAGAGTAATCCACATCTTGTCCGATGGTCCCGCTTTTACCATCGAAGGGTATTACCCGCCTGATGCGACGGACGGCATCAGACCGCCTCTTTTCCCGCTCTCGATCACCTGAGCCAGTATTCCGGTGTATATTCCTATTGAACGTATTACGCCCGGTAACGTACACACCTGTGAAGCCCTGACTTCGTGGCAGCGGCATTGCTAAACACAGGAGTAGCCAAATGAATATCATGACCAGCACTGTCCGTACGATGTGGTGCGTGACGTTGCTCACATTTTCGATGGTGGCCAGCGCACAAACCGTTCACAACGTAACAGTGGGTAATAATTTTTTTAGCCCGGCCAACATCACCATCCAGGCCGGTGACACGGTCCGCTGGACCAATGCTGCCGACAGCGGCCCGATTCATAACGTCACCGGCGACTGGGGTAGCTCAACAACAGCAGAGTCGTTTATATACGAATTCACTTTCAACGACCCTGGCGTGCTGAATTACCTCTGCACAATCCACCCTGGCAGCATGCAGGGTTCGGTCACGGTTGAAGGTGGTGGTGGCGGAGACGCGGATCTCAGCATGTCCGAGGTTAGCGTCAACAACAACATCGTCTATGCACCCGGCGATATGCTTGCAATTGGCGCGGAAGTCGACAATGTGGGCAGTGCTGAATCGGCAGCCTACTCTGTTGACTTCTTTGTTTCAGCAGACAGCAATATTACCACTGCCGATGCTTTACTCGGAACCGCAAATCGCTCAGCGCTGAATGCCGGAAATTCCGATAATTTCAGCGTCAGCTTCAACCTGCCACAAAGCCTGGCTGAAGGAAATTATTTCATCGGTGCAATCATCGACATCGAAGACGACAACAATGCCAACAACAGCAACTTCGAGGACGAACCGATACAGGTGACGCAGTCCACCGGTTCAGATTTCGTGATCAACAACGGGCTGAACGATGCCTGGTTCAATGAAACGACTGCGGGCCAGGGCTTTTTCATCACCGTGTTCCCGGATGTCGGCGCCATCTTCCTGGCGTGGTTCACCTATGACACCGAGCGCCCAGCTGAAGATGTAATGGCGCTGTTGGGCGAGCCGGGACACCGCTGGCTGACCGCCTTTGGAAATTATGAAGGTAATGTCGCAAGCCTGAATATTGAGCTGACCACCGGTGGGGTTTTCAATTCCGATGAGCCAATGGTCGTCCAGGACCCGAACTATGGCACGATCGAGATTGAGTTCGCCGACTGCGATAACGCTTTGTTGCTCTATGACATACCTTCACTGGGTCTCATGGGCGTGATACCCATTACGCGGATTGCCCTCGACAATGTGCCAGCATGCCTGGCGGCGCAGCCACAATGAGGCACAGAACAGGAAGTTTAATGCTTTAAAACCGCGGAATACCCGACGGCGTGTGTTATGCCGTCGGGTTCCGATCCTGCTGCGAATTCAAAATCTGCTCAAAACACCGCAATGCCCCCTCATGCCTGAAGGAATTCACTCAGCCTGACCCTGGCTGGCGTAAAAGTTCAACAAGGCCTCGAGTTCACCGTCCTTTAGTTGACTCATAGCGTCGTTCATCACCCTGGGACTCTGCCTCAAACCCTCGCGCAGGGCATGCATCGTCCGGCGAAGATAGGGCATCCACTGGCCGGCCAGGACAGGCGCCATGAAATTGGTGGTTCTCCCGCCATCAGAATGGCATTGCTCACAGTTTTTTTCCTGATGCACTTCGGCTCCTTGCCCCACAAGGCTTTGATCGAAAGTTTGCTTGGCCGGAACAAACTCCTGGCTCGAAAAATATTCGGACAAGGCGGAGATCTGCTGATCCCCAAGGTCTGCCACCGTGGTGCACATGGTTTGGGCCAACAAGGCTTCGGGACTGCCGTCACCACGCTCTGGCGCACACGCACGCTTACCGGCGCGGAAGGCAAGTAAATTGTCCTCGATCAGGGTGTAGGGCTGGCCAGCCAGCGTTGGAACGATCGGATTGATTGAAACGCCGCCCTGCCCGTGACAGCCGAAACAGATTGCTGTTTCGGATGATGTTGCCATCTGAGCTGCGAGATTAAAGGGCGCGGAACACATTACGGCGAGCATTATTGCCTGCTGGCCAATCGATTTGAATCTGATCATTGGCTGAACCTTTGTCTATTGAGAACCGACTCACATCCAAATCACCAAAATTATGGCGATCAAGAGGACATGAGCCGGCTTGACTAAAAAAGCACACACATGGTTGGTATCGATCACGATCCTGATGGTTCACTCGCTCTGGGTGGTGAGCGCAGATGGGCAGCAGCCAGGTGAGATTAAAAAACCTGCGGGAGAGTTTGAACAGACGGGAGAGTACTCCCGCCTCGGCGCCGATTCCTGCATCCTGTGCCATGACGCGGGCATGCCAAAGGATGCGACACCTATCTTCGAAACCCCGCACGCCGGGCGTTCAGACCCTTCTGCCCCATTTGCCAATCTCCAGTGCGAGACCTGTCATGGCCCAGGCAAAGATCATGCCCGCGCGCAGCGCGGTGGTGGCAACGTGCAACCGGCAATCACATTCGGAATGCGTGCAAGCACCCCGGCCGCAGAGCAAAACGAGATTTGCCTCGGCTGCCACGAATCACATGGTCGCCTGGGCTGGTTCGGCAGCAGACACGAAACTGAAAACATTCCCTGCACCGCCTGTCACCAGATTCATCTCGAAGTCGACCGTGTCTTCGACTCGCTTGCCCAGCAGAACGCGTGCTTCACCTGTCATTCCAACCGGCAAGCCGATACGTTCCGCACCAGCAACCATCCACTGCGCTTTGGCGAAATGGCATGCAGCGACTGTCACGACCCTCACCAGGGCAACAACGATTTCCTGTTGCAAGAGCCCACCGTTAACGAGACGTGCTACACCTGTCACACTGAAAAGCGTGGGCCGTTTCTCTGGGAGCATGCACCGGCCTCAGAGGATTGCTCCTTGTGCCATCGTCCTCACGGCAGTAATCATGATGCCATGCTGGTGCGGCGCCAACCACAGCTGTGCCAGCAATGCCATTCTCCGATTGACCACCCGAGTAAGGCCTACACCCCTGAACTTGCCAATGATGCTTTCAATAATCGATTCATGCTCGGGCGCGCCTGCATGAATTGTCACTCTCAACCACATGGCTCCAACCACCCTTCTGGCGTCACGCTGCACAGATGATGGGAATCTCGACAGGATGGATTTTCATATACATGGCGCTGGTAATGCTGCCTGAAACCGCAAGTTCCGAATCGTCAGATGTCGGCGAAAACACCTCTCCTGTAAAAACTGTTGAGACAAGTCGCTGGACCTGTTCGCTTTGTCCATATCGTTACGGTTGGTGGGGTGAGATTGATGTTGGCGCGGGTAGGGTGAGTAAATCTTCCAACAAGTTTGGTGACTACCGTGGTCTTAATGACGAAGGTGGCTTTATGGCATTGGACGGTAACGCACATTTTCGCTCAGGAGATGGACGCTATTTTGATATCGTCGCGGATGATCTTGGCATCGACAGTCGCCAGCTTCGGGCGCGCGCTGGCAAACGCGGACGCTATTCGCTCAGGATTCGCTATCGTGAGATTCCGAAATATCGGGGCTTTGGTGCGGAGTCTCCTTATCTGGGGACAAGCAGCGGCGCCCTCACCTTACCGACAAGCTGGCAACCAGCCTCTACCACTTCTGAGATGTCTGAGCTAACGCAAACACTTCAGCCTATTGATCTTAAAACCACGCGCAGGATCTTCGATACCGAACTGAGCTGGCGACTGGGACAGGCCTGGTCATGGGATGCGGATTATCAGCACCAGTCCAAATCCGGGACACGTCCCGTCGGAGCAGGTGTGTTGAGCCTCAATGCCAGCCACATCCCGGCACCGGTCGATTTTTCTACTGACCGAATCACTTTGGGTCTCAACTTCAAGGGTGTTCGCAGTCATTGGCGTGCCGGGTTTATGAGTTCCCGGTTCAAAAACTACAAGGAATCATTCACCTGGCAAAATCCCTTCACGCCACTGCCAGGTACTGAAGTACTGCGTTCATCCCTGGCTCCGGACAACGAGGCGTACCGTTTTGACCTCGCCGGCGCCTGGTCCTATGGCTCCAGGCTGCGACTTTCAGGCAGTGCCGCATTCGGACATATGAATCAGGACGATCCCTTACTACCCTATTCCATCAATCCGGCATTCAGTGATCTGCCCCTGCCGCGCCTGACCGCGGATTCGCGTATAGACAGCAGTTCGGTAGACATTACTGGGCGGCTGATGGCCCGAATTTCCAGGAAGCTCAAGCTGGACGCAAGGTGGCAGCACGATCAGCGTGACAACAAGACACCGGTCGACAACTGGACCCCGGTTATCACCGATTTTTTTCAGCGCGAGCCGCGTCCCAACCGGCCCTACAGCTTTGAGCGCCAGCGTTCCTCTGTGGCTTTACGATTTCGCCCTCATTCTTCCCTCGGGCTACAGGCAGGCATCAACCGTGACGACCTTGAGAGAACCCTCCAATCTGTTGAAGAAACGCAAGAGAACAGCTGGTTCATTGAGGCATCTGTCAGGGCAGGCCCGAAAGCCGGATTGCGCGCACGATTCGAAAGTGCCGATCGCGGTGGTCAACCCTATCTGCAGGTGACGGATTTCGCGCTTCCCGAGCACCCTTTGATGCGCAAATTCAATCTCGCTGACCGTGATCGCGATCGGCTTGCGCTCGATCTTGATTTGTATCCTTCATCGGCCATGTCGCTCAACTTTTCCTACCGACTCAATGAAGACCGCTTTGGCGATTCCATCCTGGGTCTGCGCATTAGTGACAGTGACAGCCTGAATGCTGATTTGAGCTGGAATCCCTCCCGACTCATCAGTGCTCATGCGTTTATCAGCCAACAGACTTTCAACGCCACCCTGGCCGGGATGGAATTCGGTGCCATGGCGCCCTGGGTGTCCACCACGGAGGATGTCTTTCTCACCGCTGGTATCGGTTTGAACGTGAGCTTTGATGAAAAAACCCAACTGCGCCTGGACATGGTCAGCTCGGAGGCCGAAGGCGATATTCGCACCAACAGTGGAGTCGGTGAAGCGCCATTCCCTACCCTCGAAACATACCTTTTCAACATGAGGTTGAGCCTGGACCATCACGCTAGCCAGCGCTGGGGGCTGAAACTGCTCATCGAGTATGAAAGTTATGACAGCACAGACTGGGCGCTGGACGGACTCGGACCGGATGGAGTACCTGCCATACTGACTTTCGGTGCACAAAGCCCCGACTATGACGTCACTGTATTCCGGGCGCAGGTGAGTTATCGATTCTAGACCTGGCGAACAATCGGCTTTTACTAAAAAGTTACAGCCAAGAAATTTCTTACAAGCTGATTTGCGCTGCCAAAATTGACTGTTTAAGCAGACAATTTCAACGATATTTCTACAATAAAACTTTACATTACAAATGCTTGTGGTGGTCCGAGCGTTTCAGTCAATTCAGTCATACATTTCACCACGCAAAGCCTGGTCATCCCGGATCACATAATGTCGGATGGCTCCGAGGAAATGCAGACCCAGTAGCACTGGCAGTATTATTTTCCCGGTCTTTTTGTGCACCCACTCCACGGGCTCATGAATTGCCGACAGGCTTTCCAGTGGCAGGCACACGGAAAACCAGCCGAAGACATCCATGCATTCGTTCTCAGTGAAGAGGTATAACGGTCCGGTGAGCACCAGTACCACCAGGAAGAACAGTATGGCCCTCTGAACCAGCCAGGCAGCGCGGCGATCAAAGACGGTTTTGCCGGTGCTTTCAGGAAAGCCCTCAAAAATCCTTACACCAACACGCCAGATAACAAAAAGCAGCAGGAAAAATCCGAGTGAAATGTGAACACCCAGAACAAAGTGCTCAATCGGATCCGTGGGCGCAGCATCAACGATATATCCCAGAACAAGCATGACCACGACCAGGAGGGCTGTAACCCAATGATTGATGATTGATATGGAAGAGAAACGTTCTGTGTCAGGCATTTTTTCGCATTCCTGGGTTTATGATGAGGCGTTCCTGGCTGCAAGCCTAAGCATAATGGGTGGCAATGTGCTCGTTCTTGATGCTGATCAAGCAACGAAATGGTTGCTTGTCGCACAATCACCGATTGGTCATCACCACTGTGATTACCCTGGCTCGTGACACCGAACAAATGGAAGTGATATTCAGAATCCATGATCTGACCAAGGTTTACCCGATGGGGGAAGTCGAGGTGCAGGCGTTACGTGGTGTGGACCTGGACCTTTATGCGGGTGAATTCACTGTTTTCCTGGGACCGTCAGGCTCCGGTAAGTCTACCCTGCTGAATATCATCGGTGGCCTGGATACTCCGACCAGCGGTGAAGTCCATTACCTGGACATGGAGCTTGCCGGGGCAGGTGAGCGTGAGCTGACCCAGTACCGGCGCCATCATGTCGGGTTCGTATTCCAGTTCTACAACCTGATTCCTTCCCTGACAGCGCTTGAGAATGTTGCCGTGGTCACCGACATCTCGCGAAATCCCATGCCGGCTGAAGAGGCGCTCGCCATCGTCGGGCTTGAGGACCGCATGGGTCATTTCCCGGCCCAAATGTCCGGTGGTGAGCAGCAACGCGTTGCGATTGCCCGTGCCATTGCCAAACGACCCCAGGTATTGCTTTGTGACGAGCCCACCGGCGCGCTTGATTCCCGCACCGGTGTGGTTGTGCTGGAAGCACTGGACCGCGTCAATCGTGAGTTTGGGACATTAACAGCGGTGATCACTCACAACGCCGGAATCGCAGGGATGGCCAACCGTGTCATCCGCATGGTGGACGGCAGGATCGCAAACGTTGATGAAAACACCACGCGCCAGGCGCCTGGGGAAATCACCTGGTAGCGCCGCCATGAACATCACCAGCACACTCGATAAAAAACTATTTCGCGACTTGTGGCGATTGCGGGGCCAGGTTATTGCTATCTCACTGGTGATCGCTGCCGGTTTGTCAGCCGTCATGATGTCACTGGCAACCCTGGACTCCTTAAGTGCCAGCCGGGCCAAGTTTTATGCCGACAATGGATTTGCTTCTGTTTTTGCTGACCTCACCCGGGCGCCTGTTTCACTGGCCGGGCGAGTCCGGGAAATTCCAGGTGTAGCCACCGTTGAAACCCGGGTTGCGGCGGGAATCACCCTGCAAATGCCTGATTTTCATGACCCAGTTCGAGGCTACATCCTCTCAATACCTGAAGGACTGAACAGGCTTCATCTCACAGCCGGTCGCCTACCCATGCCCGACCGTGGTGACGAGATTGTTATTGGTCAGGCCTTTGCCGAGGCACATGAACTCAGCCCCGGCGACCGGCTTTCAATGATCCTTTATGGAAAGCAGGTCAAGCCGCGGATCGTTGGCATAACATTGTCCCCGGAGTTCATCTACCAGCTGGGACCGGGTGAACTCATGCCTGATTTCGAGCGTTTTTCGATCGGGTGGATGGAAAGGGAGCCGCTGGCGCGTGCCCTGGACCTGGACGGTGCGTTCAACAACCTGGCGCTGACCATGTCCCCTGGTGCCAATGAGCAACAAATCATCGATCAGCTGGACGAGTTGCTCAAGCCATGGGGCGGAACCCGGGCTTACGGCCGTGATTTACAGCAATCCCATCGTTTCCTGAGCGAAGAATTCAAACAGCTGACCCACATGGGGCAGATGTTCTCCGTGATTTTCCTGGGCATATCGGCGTTCCTGCTTAACATGGTGATCGGCCGCCTGGTGGACACACAGCGGCCGCAAATCGCGATCCTCAAGGCATTTGGCTACTCCAATACACAGGTGGGGTGGCACTATGGACGGCAAGTAATTGCCATTGTGTTGCTCGGTTGCGTGATGGGGCTGGGCGTGGGTGCCTGGATGGGCGATGGGCTTGCCAGTCTTTATGGCGACTATTACCGATTGCCGGAAATGGTGTTTCGAATGCGCCCGCAAATGGCGCTGGCTGCTGTGTTGGTCACTGCAACAGCAGCATTGTTGGGCGCTGCCGGTGCAGTCTGGCGTGGTGTCAAGCTGCCCCCGGCGGAAGCCATGCGACCTGAGCCACCCGCGATTTATCGCGCGACCCTGGTGGAGCGCATTGGCCTGAAGACATTTCTGTCACCTGCCACAAGAATGGTCATGCGCCAGATCGAACGACAACCGTTGCGATCACTCCTGACCGTTACCGGTGTCGCGCTAGCTACCGGAATCATGGTTTCCGGCGTGTTCTTTCCCGACTCAATGGACCTGATCGTCGATACCGAGTTTCGCCGCGCCTCGCGGGAAAACCTGGCAGTCAGTTTTATTGAAAACACCGAGCGCAGGGCCCTGCATGAGCTAAGTGGAATACCGGGAGTGATCATGGCAGAACCTCAGCGCACGGTTTCAATTGAACTTCATCACCTCAATCGATTCCGGCGAACTGTCATCCAGGGCCTGGAATCTGAACCTGAACTGCATCGCGTCCTGGATGCTGACTCTCAACCGGTACTTCTGCCTGATGATGGCCTGGTATTGAGTGAAGTGCTTGCCGAAGTGCTTGAATTGCAACCAGGAGATATGGCAGAAATCAGGGTGCTCGATGGCAGCCAGGAGGAATACCTGGTCGAAGTGGCAGGCGTGATTCAGCAATGGGTGGGGATGTCCGCATACATGAATATCGACGCGCTTAACCGCTTACTGGGGGATGGTGATGTCATCTCAGGTGCCTACCTGGCGGTACCCGAATATCTTGAAACCACGGTTCTCGAGCAACTGGAGGCACGACCACGAGTGGCTGGCACGCGCTCACAGCGCGGCACCATTCGTTCCTGGGAACAGTCTTTTGAGGAAGTTTTACTGACTTACGTGACATTCCTGGGCGCAATGGCGGGCGCCATTACGCTTGGAATCGTCTACAACGCTGCCCGTATCACGCTAAGTGAGCGGGCAAGAGAACTCGCCAGTCTGAGGGTGCTGGGGTTCACGCGGGCCGAAATCAGTCGCATCCTGTTGGGCGAACTGGCCATCCTGGTCTTGTTTGCCATCCCCATTGGCTTTGTCGTGGGCTGGTGGCTGGCAGTGCAGTGGGCCGTTCAGTCGCCAAAGGAGTTGTTCCTGATTCCGGTAGTGATCAGCCCAAAGAATCTGGCGCTGTCTGCCTCTGTGGTTCTTGCCTCTGCAATTTTGACCGGTCTGATTGTTCGCAGGCGGCTCGACAATCTCGATCTTATCGCGGTGTTGAAAACCAATGAATAAACATCGATCGGGTCTTAAGGCATGAAGAATTGGAGCAATTGAAATGGCTAAAGTGAAATATCTGCGCAGAACCCTGATTGTGATCATCGCGTTGGCTATTGTTGGCCTGATTGCCTGGGGATTCACACCCAGACCGCTTGGAGTTGATGTTCGCGAGGTTGTCCGTGCACCTTTGTCTGTCACCGTGACCGAAGAAGGCAAAACCCGTGTGATTGACCGCTACGAGGTATCAGCACCCATCGATGGATTCGCTCGACGCATTGAACTTGAGGTGGGTGACATCGTCTCCGCAGGTCAGGAGCTCGTGCACCTGGACCCCATGCGTTCCGCAACCCTTGACCCTCGCAGCCAGGCTGAGGCCGAGGCCCGTGTCACTGCCGCACAGGCTGCTTTGAGCGCTTCCAGCGAAGCAGTGAGTGCAGCGACTGCTGAGGCCGATCGGGCCAGGAATGAGTATGAACGTTTACGTCGCCTGGCAGCCCAGAGGCTTATTTCACAGAACGAGCTGGATGCGGCCAGGGCAGAGTGGCGCAGCACCGAAGCCCGACAGCGGTCAGCCGAATTCAATGTCGAAGTCGCACGCGGGCAACTGGAGGTGGCACGTGCAGCACTGGATTATGCTGCCGCTTTGCCCGGAGATGATGACGCACACCATTCCGTCACGGTAACTGCGCCGGTTAACGGTCGTGTACTCAAGGTCATTCGGGAGAGCGAGGGAACAGTTCGGCAGGGACAGTCATTGCTGGAAATTGGTGATCCTGCTGCACTCGAGGTCGAGGTTGAGTTGTTGTCGCAGGATGCGGTCAAATTGCGCCCCGGCATGCCAGTGCGCCTGTTGCGCTGGGGTGGCCCCGCCACATTGCAGGCCGCGGTTCGGAGAATTGAGCCCACCGGATTTACCAAGGTTTCCGCACTGGGTGTGGAAGAACAGCGGGTGCTGGTGATTTGTGACATCGCGTCTCCGGTTGAAGAGTGGCAATCACTTGGAGACGGCTACCGGGTTGAAGCTGAGTTCGTGATCTGGGAGGAAGCGGACGTTCTGCAGGTTCCTGCCAGTGCTGTTTTTCGGCAAGGTGAGAACTGGTCAGTGTTTGCAGTACGCGATGGTCGTGCCAGAATCGTCAATGTTGAGCTGGGCGCCCGCAGCGGCCTGGCAGCGCAGGTTCTTGAGGGCATTGATCCAGGTGACCATGTGATCATCTATCCCGGGGAAAAGATTCAGGACGGCTCCAGTGTTGAAGCGCGTTAGTTCCGGTTTTTTTAAGGTCTCGGCAAGTTTTGGGGTCAGGATTTAAAACTCACCTGTTGGCGCCCCACTTTGGTAAAGACCAATCGAACTTGATGGCCAGAGCACGAATTGTAAATCCAATTACCACTGCCAGACCCAGGGCCAGGGACTCATTCAGACCCACGTAATCTGCAACAACAAAAGTCAGGCTGGAAGCGAACGCTGCCGTGGCATAGATTTCCCCTGAGAGAACTAATGGAATTTCCGTGCAGATGATGTCGCGAATCATGCCACCTGTCACGGCGGTGGTGACACCCAGCATGACGGCAACCAGTGGCCCGGTATTGTGTGCGAGACTGATTTCGGTACCGAGCGTGGCGAACAGAGCAAGTCCAATAGCATCCATCCAAATCAGCAAACGCCTTCTGCTACCGGGCTTCCAGGTTGTGAAATAAACCACCAACGCTGCAACCAGGGCGACGATCACGTAGCGATTGTCGGCTATCCAGAACACGGGTGTGCGATCAATGATGACGTCACGTACTGTGCCGCCACCGATCGCCGGCATCAAGGCAAGCACACAAAACCCAAAAACATCCATGTTCTTGCGCGATGCGGCAAGCGCGCCTGTTACAGCAAACGCCGCAGTTCCCAGCATTTCAAGCCCAAAGATAAAGTTCATGAACTGTTTCCAGGGAATACCGGATCACTGAGGTCAAAACGGTTCTGACCCCTTAACTCCGTTCGTTGTGGAGTGGTGTCTGGTTGATTCGTTTTTTCTTCAGTCTCAATCGGCTTGCCGGCCTACCCACTGTTCCGCCTCAGCAACGGCGGCTTCCAGGGCTGACTGGCGCCCGATTTGTGCCGGGAAAATGGAATCTTCACCCAACAGGTCGATGACTCCAGCGTGTTTGAGTACATTCATGACGTGAGGCTCAACGCCTGCCAGGATGATTCGATTACCACCTTTTTTCATTTTTTTCGCCGTATTTTCGAGCCATTTTAAATTGGTGCTCGGGGCGCTTCCAAGGTCACGAACCCGATAGACAAGCACGGCCCTGGTGGCTTTTCCCGAATCCGGCATTCGCTGCGCCAGTGTCGGTGCCTGGGCAAAGAACTGGTTACCCTTGTGTTGCACGATGGTGACCTGCCCTGAAGTGAGTTCTTGCGGCAGTTTGTGTTCCTCCCATTGACCCGAAGCATTCTTCTTTAACTCCATCAGTTCCCAACTGGTAGCCGAGGTATAGAGATAAGTCAGAAAGGAAAGTCCAGCGCCAAGAAAAATGGCCCATTGCAACGGAATGAAAAGCACAGCCACAAACGTGACGACCAGTGCAAGGGTGGAACCACGTGAACTCTTGATCACCAGATTCATGTCTGCAACTCGCCCGGTAATCAGTTCGACACCGATCACGCACAGCATGCCGGCAATCAGGGCCAGCGGTACAAGTTCTGCCGTGCTGCCGAACAGCAAAACGATCAGAGCCAGCCAGATACCGGCGAACACGCCGCCCCACCTCGATTTGGCGCCGCTTTCGACACACACGCCTGAACGCGACAAAGATCCGCCAGTTGCCATCGACTGAAAGAAGCTGCCGGCAATATTGCCAAGGCCCTGGCCAACGAAATCACGCGATGGGTCTGACTGACTGCCGTCAGGATTGGGCATGGCAGTGGCAATTCCGGCACCTTGCAGCAATGCGATCAGGGCGACCGATGCTGCGCCCAGTGCCAAATCCGGAATCAGTGTGAAGTCGGGCAACATGAATGTCGGCAGGCTGCTTGGAATTTTGGCGATGTCCCCGACTTTCTCAACTCCAGGCAAGCCCAGCAATGTGACTATGATGGTTCCGACGATGAGTGTGATGACCGCGGCAAACTTTTCAAGGGCTTTGATTCGCTTCAGCACCACCATGACCACGATGGTGCCAAAACCAAGAGTAGCCGTGACCGGGTCCCAGTCCCCAATGTGCCTGAACCAGTCGATCACTTTTTCAACTTTGTTGGCGCCTTCCGGATCGAAACCCACGAGATCACCCAGTTCACCGATGATGATCAGTAAGGAGACTCCGGCCACAAACCCTGTCAACACCGCATTGGAGACGTAATTGACGAGCACGCCAAGCCTCAGCAAACCCAGCAGGAGCATTGTCATACCAACCAGGAAAGTCACGGTGAACAATGCGGCGGGGGTTGCAGAAACATCGACGCCGGCATTACTGATGACGCTGGCGGTGGAAATCGCAATCGCACTGGTCAGCGTGCTGATCATCAACACGGAGCCCGTGGTCAGTGAGGCCACGATGGTGGTCATGATTCCGGAGTAGAGGCCATAGACGGGATTGACACCCGCAAGTTTTGCGTACGCCATACCTTCAGGGATGCTGAACAGTCCGGTACTGAAACCGGCAATCAGGTCCGACTTAAGAGTTTTTCCTTGCGGCTTGAGACTCTTAAGCCAGGCAGCCAATGAATTACTCATATATTTAGTCCGCGGTATATTTAAAACCGTTGATTTAATTGAAGCCCTTTTGGGGCAGCGATCAAACCTGGGAGACAGACAGAAAGTATAATGTAACCGCTTTGGTGATTCGCAGCGCGTTGATCATCAGTGGAACATGCTTAAACCCCAATGGTCAGGTGGGTGTGCGGTATATTGAATGCTGCGCAAACCGGGGCCTTCGCATTGTTTCAATCGAGAATCATTTAGCTGTGGGTGCCACAGCCATTCGCACCGGAAGCCATTTGCGGGAAACTGCGATACCAGGTCCGGTTATTCCAAAGGAATCGGCCCACCCATGAAAAAACTGCGCCTTCCCGCCTACTTACGAGGGCGAAGCATTCTTTTCTGGCTAATGATGCTCCTGGTCATTATCCCCGGCATCCCCTTCGTGCTGGCCAGTGTGGGATTCGTGATGTACACCTTTTGGCCCATGAACCTGGATCGCGTAGAACTGCCGGAAATCGCGCCGACAACTGAACACGTTGTTTTGATATCGCACGGTCTGCGTGACACTGCCTTGTCATGGCCGGCAGCTCTGGCGAAAACGCTTGTCCAGCGCGATGACTCATCCCAGGTCATTGCCCTTGACTGGAATCCCTATTCCCAAAACGCACTTCGCTGCTCGGTCGACGGTAAACGGATCGGACACCGGTTTGGCGAACATGTCGCGAACCACCCGGGGCTGGTTTCAATTCACCTGATTGGTCACAGCTGCGGGGCATTCATCAATCTGGGGGTATGCCGAGCCATAAAGGAGAAACGTCCCGACGTCAGTG
>DATFLY010000149.1:0-3809 GCA_035267185.1 Lysobacterales bacterium
ACTTTGTGTCGAATCTCCGGATATCGGCGCAAATTCTGCCGAGGCAGTCGTTGATATAAAAAATGTGCAAATCATGAAAATGACGCACTTCCTTGTGAAAGCAAATTCCTGATTCATAGTATTGTCTGGTTGGTAGCCTGAAAGATTGCGCTAGTTTACCAGTTTCCAGTGCTTTTCTGTGTGAAGAAATTGTCATCGGGCTGGATTGGATTGGTGCTCACGGGTAGGCTGTCATGCCACTTGAGTGTCAACACAATAATGAGAATGACATGAGCAGTTCGTTCAAAGTCCCCCATACCCTTGTCCTCCTGTTTGGAATGATCATTCTGGCCTGGCTGCTTACCCTGGTGTTACCGGCCGGGCAGTTTGAGACAGAGATCAACAGTCATGACCGCGAGGTTGTGGTTCCGGGAACATACTCGGTATTGCCCGACGCGGAGGCGCCACCTGTATGGTCCGTGTTAACAGTAGTCCCTCGTGGCCTGGCTGCAGCACAGGGCATTATCTTTTTCGTTTTCCTGATTGGCGGGGCACTGGCTGTCATCCGTCAGACCGGCGCGCTTGATTCAGCGCTTGCCAGTGTTCTCGAAAAATTCGGTGGGCGACCGGCACTGCTGATCCTGATGGGGATGCTCTCCTTTGCAATTGGCTCATCCACCATTGGGATGGCCGAGGAATACATACCCCTAGTGGCTATTCTGATCACGCTATGTGTTGGAATGAGAATGGATACCATTACAGCCGTTGCAATCATGGTGGCGGGTTACGGCATTGGCTATGGCACCGCCGCAATGAATCCTTTCACTTTACTGGTAGCACAGGAAGTTGCCGGCCTTGAGCCTGTTTCAGGGCTCTGGTTCCGGTTGGCCATTTTTTCTCCCCTGATGGCATTAGGTTTCTGGCATGTATGGCGATATGCATCCAGGGTCAGCGCCGATCCGTCGGCTTCATATGTAGCAGATATTCCTGAAGCTCAGCCACCGGCGCCTCCTGAAACAGCCCCGTTGACCGGTCGAAACAAGCTCGTTCTGTTGCTGACCCTGGCCGCACTCGGACTGGTTGTATGGGGTATCGGGCAACATGGCTGGTACCTGGTGGAATTGGGAGCTGTGTTCCTGGGGCTGGCCATCGTTGTGGGATTGGTGGCTGGCTTGTCCCTGGACCGGATCGCGCGATCGTTTACTGAAGGTGCGGCCGAACTGACTGGTACAGCACTATTGATCGGGTTCGCGCGCGGCATTGAATTGATGCTTAGCGATGGCCAGGTGCTGCACACCATCGTTGATGCGCTGGCAACGCCGCTGACCATGGTGGGGGGTGAACTGGCTGCCGTGGGCATGCTGTTTATGCAGAGCATTCTTAACTTCTTTATTCCATCAGGTTCCGGTCAGGCTTATGTGACCATGCCCATCCTCGCACCAGTGTCTGATATCGTTGGCGTATCACGCCAGGTGGCTGTGCTGGCCTTTCAGATGGGCGATGGCTTCATGAACATGATTGTTCCAACCAATGCGGTACTGATGGGGATCCTTGGAATCTGCGGGATTCCCTATGGTCGCTGGCTCAGGTTTATCTGGCCCCTTTGCCTGCAACTGTTTGGTGCTGGAAGCCTCTGCCTGGTGATCGCTGTGATGATCGGTTACCAGTAAGCTGTTACCTGCTTTTCTTCTCCATCGGATCAGTCGGCGGTAGATTTAAGCCGAAATACTGCCTGGCCAGCAAATAGGCATCCCGTCCGATTTCCGCGCCCATTAACCTGCCGGGAATGTCATCTGCAGGCGGGTGAATGCCACCGTAGATCCTGGAAAGGCTGCACTCGTCTGCGGCATCAAAATACTTGGCCCACTGCAGGGTGATATCCACACTCGGTCCGTCTTCAAAGACCAGGAATTCGTTGGCCGGTGCTTCAAATTCACCCACTCCTCCGGGAAAGAATTCATCGCCAGTCAGTTGTGTCAGAACAAAAGCCGCGGCCCGACTGTATGTACTGTGTCCTGACACATAGCCTGCAAAAGGCGGTGTCACAAAAGTTGGGCGTTGGTAGGGCCACCAGTTTTCACAGCGAATCCAGCCTACACCGGCAACATCAGTCTCCGGATCATTGATGTATTCCGGCCCGCGCCATGCGTTCACCGCAATTTTGCCGATGTGTTCATCATCCTCGCCGGCCAGGTGCTCATGATAGCCGCCAGGTGCAGCCGTTTCCGGCGTTATGAGTTCAATCGACCCCGGGTAGAGTGAAATGCCTTCGGTGTGATAATTCGCGGCATTCGGATCAGTTGACTGTCCGTTGTCACACATGTATCTCAGCGCAGAAACCGGTCGGATATAGTCATACCAGCCCTTGACTCCCCAGGCTGAGATAGCAACATCATGCATTGCACCGCCCAGTGCCAGGTGGACTTTTACATCCCATTCAAGGTCGTTGAGCACAGGACCCCGGCCTTCGAGTCTTTTTACAGTCAGTGGATGGTCAGAAACATAGTTGGCAATCGTGAACCAGTGACCCGGGGGTGTTTCTGAATCCGGTCCGTCCGCCCAGAATTCTGCGAGCACACGGTAGTAATCTCCTGCCGGTACAAATTGATTTTCGTAAGGCTGGCCGGTGCGTGGATTCAGGTCGTAGCCATTGCCATCGTTTGTGCCTGGTCGATTGTTTCCTCTTGCGGCCGGACTGATATCGAGCATCTCGCCATCTGCCGGGTCCAGAAGTCCACTCCACAACATGACGACTTCAAAAGTACTTTTGAAACCTTCAGTGTCCTGCCCAAGATAGGGCGGAGGGCCTGGGTCGTGATACACCCAATAATCAAAACCATCGCGACGATAGATATTCAAATCGCGGTAATTCAGTGCAAATGGCCAGACCTGTCCCCATTCGGGGCTCAGGAATTCAGGGACGCCACCAAGAATCAGGTTGCCGCTCTGGTCGATAAAAAACTCCAATGCCAGGGGTTGCCAGCGATTGGGATTGACCAGGTCGGGATTTCCGGGAAGGTCAGGAACCAGGGGTTCATTGGCCGGCTGGTAAAACCGATTGACGTAGTCGTTTTGCTCGTTGGATGAATCATTGAGGCCAAGCAGAATATAGGCATTGGCAATGCGGTTTCCCAGTTCCGCAGGCGAGTCGCCATTGGTGCCCTGGTAATCAGGGTCATATCCCAGCGCCAGCATCTGATTTTTTAGCCTGGGAATGGTCTGTGCAGCGGAAGGAGAATATGCAAAACGCCACACGAGTAATCTGTAAGCCGCGTAACTGATGGCCTCTTGGCGGGCAGCCTCGACATCGATGGCGCTCATGTTGGACTTGTGAATGACGCCACGTGCTTGCTGATCATATGTAGCCCAGGCGTCCCACATCGCTGCTGACACGTGATAAAGGTTTCGTGCATGGACCGTGGGTCTTGCAAAGTCGCCACGAATCGCTTCCAGCAGCTGCTCATTCCATATCCTGGCCACCGAATGGTCCGCAAGCGCATGGCCCGAAAAAGCGCAGCTGGCCAGGATCAGCAGAATTATTTGCCTCAACCGATTACCCCAGCAATTCATACTCGCCCCCTTTTTCCAGTGCACGCTGATAAGCAGGTCGCTTGTGAATCCGAGCCAGGAAATTCTGAAGGGCAGGGTATTCTTCGTCAAGGCAATTTCTGGCCTGTGCGGCTTCCAGGGGAAAACTCATCTGGATGTCTGCTGCTGAGAAGGTTCCGCCGGCGAACCAATTGCGATCCGCCAGTTCACTTTCCATGAACTGGAGATGCAGGCTGATCTGCGGATCGATGAATTTCTTTTTGACACCGTAGGAAATTAAT